>JAEZKZ010000114.1 GCA_023415305.1 Bacillota bacterium | reverse complement strand
TTTACTAAAGAACAATTTTGTTGTTCTTGGAACAACTTATATCATTCTTTTGCATGTATTTGTCACTGTTTACTTTTCAAAGTCCACACCTTAAAAGCGTTGTTGCTACTGCTTTTCAAGGTTTGTTGCTGTTCGCTTTCGCAATCAGCTTTATTATAATATCACGCCTTTATGGCTTTGTCAACACCTGATTTTCAAGTAATTATTTCCACGAAATTACTTCTTGTGATGACCTGTCCTCAGGAGCTTGCTACGCCTCATCGGCGACAGCTTAGCTAGTATAACACTCAAGGGATTACTATTTCAAGTCTTATGTAATGCCGTTATTACCGATTAATCGCCGTTAATATAATTCTTATCAACTATCCTTCAAATCAATACAGTATCCTTCAAAATAGTCTATTTTCATCCACTATAAACTCTTTTTTACTTGTTAGTTTATCCATAGTACCTTCTCAATATGGATACTTCTTATATTTTATTCATATGAACCGTAAAATCATTATTAAGATAACCCTTCTGAATTGATATGTTCCAGCTTTTGTAATAAAGGTTATTCAGGTCCAGAGAAACCTCCTCCGGTGAAAAATAAAAATACTTTGTATCCTTATCCTCAGATTTATCCCATAATAAGTTAAAAGCTACAGTTTCTCTTGCTAGTTTTAAAAACAAGCTAACGGCATCCCTTAGGAATTCCTGATTATTCCCCAGGTTAAGATTAAAAATACCAGAGGAGAATAGTACATCAAAAGATTTATTGCTGTATGGGTTATCCTTAAAAATATCGATACAGTAAAATTGACCATTTAATTTCTTTTCTGAAGCCCTTTTTATCATATGTGGGAGTACATCGATCCCCGAATAATTAAAACCTGTAAAACTCCTTTCTATATGCTCCAACAGGTTACCAGTCCCACAACCTACGTCTAGTATAGCTTTAGCATTAAGATCAATGTCCCCGATAAGCTGTTTAAATCTTAGCTTTTGTGCTTCTTCACTTTCCCAACCAAGTATATAGTAATCGGGATAGCCTTCAATATTGTTGGCCTCATAATATTGCTTTATTTTTTCCATATGCTTCATGTAATCACCTGCCTATAATATTAATGAATTTCATTACAATATTCTCATAAACTTCTCTCTTTATTTTGCCAGGAGGCTCCTTATTTATTGACTACATTGACAGGGGTTCCCTGTACGAAAGCCCGTACATTACTGACCAGAGTATCCATTAATCTTGTCCGGGCCTCAAAGGGAGCCCATGCAAAATGTGGCGTAATAATACAGTTTTTTGCTCCAATTAACGGATTTTCCTTTATTATTGGCTCAACAGAAACAACATCGACAGCTGCACCACCTAATTTCCCTCTATTTAGGGCATCTGCAACCTCTTGTTCATCTATTACCGGCCCCCTGGAAGTATTTATTATAAATGCACCTGTTTTCATCTTTAATATATTATCTTTATTTATCAATCCTTTTGTATCTTCTGTCAACGGGCAATGAAGACTGAGAAAATCAGCTTGTTCCAACACCTCGTTTAAAGTGACAAACTTAGTCTTATCTGTTTCAAGCTCGTGCCTGACTGTTCTGCTGAATACTCTTACATGCATTCCAAATGCTTCAGCCAGCCTTGCAACAGCCTTTCCGATAGTTCCATAACCAATAATTCCAAGAGTCTTATTTTTTAGTTCAATCAATGGATAATTCCAGAAGGAAAAGTCCTTACTGGCTGTCCATCTCCCCTCCTGTACAGATCTGTTGTGTTCCCCTACGTGATGGCAGAACTCCAGTATAAAGGCAAAAACAAGCTGAGCAACCGAGTCGGTACTGTAGGCAGGAACATTAGTGACAACGATACCCCTTTCTGTTGCAGCCGTTGTATCAACAACATTATATCCTGTTGCCATAACCCCAATATATTTAAGTGCAGGAGTCTTTTCAATTATGTCTCTGGAAAGTATTACTTTATTTGTTAATACTATTTCGGCATCACCAATTCTTTTTAGTACAAACTCTTTTGGTGTTCTGTCATATACAGTAAGTTCTCCGAGTTTCTCCATTTCACCCCAGGACAGATCTCCGGGATTCATTGCGTAACCATCTAATACTACAATATTCATCTCTTGGTCCTCCAATTGATTATATTTATATTACCAACAAAACTAAAGTTATTTTACTTTATCTTAACTCCAAACTAGTCTACGTTTTGACCTACGTTTTTCTCTATGTTTTGACCTGTTTTTTGACCTATGTCTTGACCCTATTCCGCACTACATATTTATCTATATATGAAATCTCCTGATGAGTTCACTTTTTATTGTCTTATCACCAAATATAATAGTTCCCAGTAGAACACTAACAGAAGTCGAGGCTGCAATAACAGTCGGCACAGGTACATCAATCAGACCGCATAAATACAGAATTCCAGGTATGAGCCCGAAAATTGCTATGATTATCTGGTTTATTACATAAGTATGCCAGTACATGCGGTTTATTATGACCAGTATTAGTACTGATATGTTGGCTAACGTGATAATCTCCGGAATAACATGGTTTACAGACCACCCGGAATAGCCTATAGAATAATCCATTATTACTGTAAGGATCGCAACCCCCAAAACCTGAACCAATATTTTAGATGCTATATTTGTATTTCTTCTTATTGAATATGCCATTATTATCCAGAAGTAAATTATTGCAGCTATTGATATCACCGACCACATAACTCCATTATAGGTGAGATAATTTGTAACTGCAGTTGTAATTCCAGATAAAATTGATATAAAGATAAATGTTCTTTTAATTATGTTATATTTGTGCGGGTTAAGACTTATCTCAGGATATGTAGGCTTGTAATCAGCCTCGTTAATGCTTGTGAGTATGGTCCGGCATAGCGGACAGCTATCTGTATTTTCATTGACTTTTATACTGCACCTTTTGCATGTTTTCATATATCTACCCCGTTTGTCTCTATTGTTACATCTATACCCCGTTGGGACAAATGCCTGAAGAATGCCCTTTGAAGGTACACCTCCCTAAGCATTGACGTAAAAGAAAAAACCAGTTTATCTTCAAAAGAACATACCCCGCACTTTATTGGTTCAGATTTAGATACACTAAGTAATACTTCGAATTTATCTATATATTCCCTAAACTCCTCCAGTACATCAATTCTTCCCAAATTAGAAAGTACAAAGGAGTTTGTTTTTCCTGAGCCTAAATAAGCTATCTTTACCCCTACATTTTTAACAGGCAGCGGAGCTACCCTTACAAGTATATTCCTCTCTGTAGCCACGTTATCTGAAATAGTCTGCGTCATGTTCTCCACTGTCAGCTGTTCCCTGAACTGTTCCCTTGTTATTTCAAGCATCTCATCAAAAGTATATTTACCCTTGTTTATTGTAACTCCTACATTAATATACGAGAAAAAGTTCATTTCTGTCGTTGAATTGAAAAAGTGTCTCAAATTAACAGGTATATTTATCTGTATAGGTTTTTTATCCGGCTGTTCATTCAGGTATTCCTTATAAATACACCATATTATTAGTGTTGATATGTATTGGGTAAGACTTACGCCTTTACTTCTACAAAGTTCAAGTATTTCCTTTGCAGGTACTGTCCCATGGATAACACTCATCGTTAGAATTGGAAGCTTTTCTCCCTTTAATTTATAAGCACTTTTGGTTCTCATTTTTTTATAGGAAAGTTTCCTGTAGTTCTTATGGTAGCTGTCTTCAACATCCGCTACAACATCAACAATTGGCATATCAATAACATCCTTTGGGAGCCATTCTCCATATGCAAGTTTTATATAATTGTAAGTAAGGGCTTTAAGAAAATTAAGTGCTCCAGTTCCATCTGTAATAGCATGAAACACCTCGAGATTAATACGGGTACCAAAGTACGTTACCTTAAAAAGAAACTGATTATTGGTATTCGGGTCTATATAGGCACAAGGATAGGTCTGTTCTCTTTCAACCATCGGTTGTTTCTTATTATTCTCAAAATAATGCCAGAATACACCTTTCTTCAGTTTTACATTAAAAGAAGAAAACCACGGCATGGTATTATTAAGTGCCTCTTGAAGCGTCTCCTCAGCTATCGCTTCAAATAAGCTTACCGAAATTCTATATACACTGCTGTAATTTTTATTTGCTATAACAGGAAAAACATTAGCTGTATTGTCCAGCTTCCTCCAGCCATCTTCAGATGCCCGTCTTCTCATAAGATTCCTCTTCTCTATATATTTAACAAATCCTGGCTTTATAAGCTATAATGTGCATCATCAAACATTTCTGTCAACTTTCTCTTTAATGCAATTGTAAAATTGCTGAAGTTATATGTCAAGGTCATAAAGGCCAGAACAAAGATACATTTAAACATTAAATAATGTCTTGAAAATCCTATGCTTACCCAGACGATAAAAAGCCCGGGAGAAAGCATCCCAGGCTCATACGCACATACTGAACATTTCTATTATAATGCTTAATCTATAAACATACTATCATTAACATACTATCTTTCACATACTATCATAAACTTACCGCCAAACTGCCGACTAAGAACTTCTAACCGATAAATTATAACTTAATTCCTCAAGCAGTCGTGACAGTGTCAATCCCTCAAAGCCGGGCTTTAATATGTCGGACCCTATTAACAGCTTGTTCGTTTCAGATATTCCTACTACCAACATACCTGCACTTTTTGCAGCATCTACACCTGCTTGCGAATCCTCAAATACAAGGCATTTGTCAGGCTGAATACTCAACTCCTTTGCAGCCTGTAAAAATACCTGTGGATCGGGCTTGGACTTTTGTATATTGTTTCCGTCGACAACTTTATCAAAGTACTCCCTCAACTCCAGCCTCTCCAAAACCAAATCGGCGTTCTTGCTGGCTGAAGCCAGTGCAGTTCGCCCTCCAGACTTTCGGATTTCTGAAATAAATTCCACGATATCAGGCAGAACCTCATCTTTCTTCATACCCTTGATGTAATCTATGTACCACCCGTTTTTCCTGTCAGCCAGCTTGACCTTTTCCTCTTCTGTAAATTTAATTCCCGACATTTGAGAAAGGCACTCCATGCAGGCCAAACGGCTTACCCCCTTGAACTGCTCATTATCCTTCGGAGTTAAATTATAGCCGAATTCGGCAGCCAGACGCTTCCATGCGAGATAATGATATTTTGCGGTGTCTACTACAACACCATCAAGATCAAAAATATATCCTTCTATATTATTAAAATTATACATTCCACTCCCCATTTCAATACTTTCCTATCGCCCATTTATCACTCTGTCTATTATGCAGATTTAATTTCCTTCACCAGTATGTCCCTTAGAATATACTCTTCACCCATTAAAATAATTTCCAGAGGCTCACCGGATTCAAGTGTTATTTTTGTGTTTTCCTTACCAACAAATATTTTCAGCAGCCTTCCCCGGTAATTTACCTTAAAGGAATAGCTTTCCCAGTTGCCTGGCAAAAACGGGTTGAATTCTAGTACTCCGAGGGCTGTTCTCATTCCTGCGAAGCCCTGGACAATTGCCAGCCAGCTCCCCCCCATAGAGGTTATATGAAGACCATCCTGTGTATCATTATTGTAGTTGTCCAGATCAAGTCTTGCTGTCCTCTTGTACATCTCTACAGCTTTGTCTTCAATGCCCAGTTCGGCGGCTAAAATAGAGTGGACACACGGAGAAAGGCTGGACTCATGCACCGTCATAGGCTCATAAAACATAAAGTTCCTAAGCTTGGTGTCACGATCATACAGGTGCCCCAGGAAGTACAAACCCTGCAGCACATCAGCCTGTTTGATATAGCAGGAGCGCAATATTCTGTCCCAGGACCAGTGTTGGTTAATCGGCCTTTCTCCGGCAGGAATTGCTTCTACCGACTTAAGCTCTTTGTCCATATAGGTATCCTGCTGAACAAATATCTGAAGTTCCTCATCATACGGCAAATACATATTTTGTGCTATTTCTCTCCATTTTTTTTCTTCGAAATCGGTGAGCGAATGCTCCTCAAACTTTTCCCCCCGCCCGGTCTCTCTGAGGTAGTCGATACACTCCAGCGTATATTCAAGACACCAGACCGCCATACGGTTTGTGTACCAGTTATTATTTACATTATTTTCATACTCATTCGGTCCTGTAACACCATGTATCATGTACATGCCTTTTCTTTCGCTGTAATGGACACGGCTGGCCCAGAATCTTGAGATTTCTAAAAGCACATCTATCCCATAATCAGCTATATAACTTTTATCCCCGGTATAGCTTGCATATTGGTAGATTGCAAAAGCTACGGCAGCATTTCTGTGTATCTCTTCAAAGGTTATTTCCCATTCGTTGTGGCACTCAACTCCCGTAAAAGTGACCATTGGATATAGTGCACCCTTCATACCGATTCTTCGTGCATTTTCAAAAGCACCTTCCAGTTGTTTATGCCTGTATAACAATAAGTTTTTTGTTACTTCTTCAGGAGCTATTGCCAGATACATTGGAAACACAAAAGCCTCGGTATCCCAATAGGTAGCCCCTCCATATTTCTCTCCGGTAAAGCCCTTTGGCCCGAAGTTCAAAGTACAGTCGTCGCCGTAATAAGTGGAGAAAAGCTGGTATATATTAAAGCGTATACCCTGCTGTGCTTCGGTATCACCCGCTATCTCAACATCAGCCATATCCCATCTATGGTTCCAGCGGATGCTATGTGCTGCTTTTAATCGCTCATATCCTGTCTGCGCGGCTGTATTTGCCAACTTCTCTGCCTTGAGCTCAAGCTCATTCTCCTCAAGCTTTCTGGTGTTGGTCAGAGCAATAAATTTATCAATGCCGACCCATTGCCCTTTTTTACCCTCTAAAGCTATTACAGAGGACACATAATTGTCTCTTTCCTCTGAGCGGCAATCCAATACTGCACCATAGGGAATTACTTTCATAGCTGTACAGGCTGTAAATCTGGGGGTTCCGAAGGGATTTTCCTTTGTCCTCATTATAAGGCTTGCTTCCAGGGATTTTGATTTTCTAGACACTTCTTCCCAGAACTTCTCCTGATAGTTCGAGTCCTCGTTGTGGACGTCCCCGTTCATATGCGGTGTAAGGCTTATTGTCATATCTCCGTCCAAGGGACATATCATATATTTTATAGCACAAACCTCAAGCTGTTTTATGCTGAGAAATCTCTCTGTTTTAACACTGACTCGTCCGTAAGGTGTATTTACTGTAAAACTCCTGTATAGAACTGAGTTTTGCATATCCAACTCTCTATGGAAATCAAGAACTTTGTTATTTGCTAAATCAATCTCATAACCATTAACTTGAACACCTATACCGATAAAGTCGGCTGAGTTCACCACTTTTCCAAAATATTCGGGATAACCGTTTTTCCACCACCCTACTCGGGTTTTGTCAGGAAACCATACTCCGCCAATATAGGTTCCGGCATGGGTATCTCCCGAGTATTTTTCTTCAAAGTTTCCCCTCATCCCCATATATCCATTTCCCATGGACATAATGCTTTCCGAGAGTCTCATATCTTCTATGTGAATATTATTTTCAACTATCTTCCAGTCATCAATTGCAAACAACCTCTTAAACATATTTACTCTCCCTGATGATTTTATCTGTAATATAACGTTGTCATTTCATGACCTAACCTTTCACCGAACCTGCCATTACACCCTTAATAATGTATTTTTGACATATAGCATAGAACAACACTATAGGTATAATAGCCAGTATAAGCATAGCCATCAGTGCTCCCATATCCTTTGAGCCATATCCTCCCTGGAGATACTGAATTGCCATAGGTATAGTCCTTGTATCAACTAATACCAGATATGGAAGTAAGAAGTCATTCCAAATCCACATTACATTTAATATAGATATAGTGATAGATATAGGCTTTAGAATTGGGAAAATTATTCTGAAGAACAACTGTATCGGATTGCAACCATCTATTGTAGCAGCCTCTTCTATTTCTAGAGGTATACCTTTTATAAAGCCTGAAAACATAAATACTGCCTGCCCGGCACCAAAGCCCAGATATATTACGACAAGACCCCATGTGTTATCAAGGTGTAATACATTTGCCACCTTAGACATTGGATACATTACCATTTGGAATGGAACTATCATACTTGCTATTATCACATTAAAAATCATATTATTAAGGCTATTTTTAACCCGTAAAATATACCAGGAAGTCATTGAGGTAAACAAAACAATTGCAATTACCGATAATATAGTGACTCTTAAAGAGTTAAAAAAAGCACTTACAAATTCAATCTGTTCATTTCCATTAAAGTAATTTTCAAATTTTACATATGTCTCTACTGTAGGGAATTTAAAGGGTTGATCCGATATAAAGAATTGACCTTTAAATGAGTTCATCAAAACAAGAAATAAAGGAAACAGCCATACTAAAGATACAATAGAAAATAATGTTGTCAAAGCTCCGTTAATAATTTTTGTTCTGTTCTCCACTATTGCTGCACCTCCCTACTTCTTGTCAGATGTAACTGAATAAAGCCAATAACTGCTATCATTATGAAGAATATGACCGCTTTCGCCTGTCCTACCCCCCCATAACCGACATTTCCGGAATAAAATGTTTTGAATATATCCAGTGCCATCATTTTAGTAGAATTCTCAGGAGCACCTGCTGTTAAAGAAAGGTTTTGGTCAAACAATTTAAAGGAATTGGTAAGTGTAAGGAAAGTACATATGGTAATTGCAGGCATTACCAGCGGAACTGTGATACGGAATAGTAATTGTAACGATGAAGCTCCATCTATTTTAGCCGCCTCAACCAATTCCTCAGGAATACTTTGCAAACCGGCTATATATATTATCATCATATAACCGCCTAACTGCCAGCCCATTACAAGAATAAGTCCCCAAAAACCATATTTTGCATCAAAGGTGATATCAACACCAAAAAAATGTGCCAGGAATCCGTTTATTACTATCTGCCAAATATATCCCAGAACGATACCCCCAATGAGGTTCGGCATGAAAAATACCGTTCTGAAAAAATTTGTGCCTCTTATTCCTTTAGTCAAAAGCAGCGCCAAAACAAATGCCAGAACATTTATTGTGATAACTGAAACCACAGCAAACTTTGATGTAAATATTATTGCACTCAGAAAATCGGATCCTTCCTCAAATGCTCTCCCGAAATTAGAGAATCCAACCCAGGTAGTCTCGGATATTGTATCGAACTCTGTAAATGAAAGGTACACTCCCATAATAAAGGGAATCAGAAATGCTATTGTAAATGCTATTAATGTAGGTAAAGCAAAAAATGCAAAATACTTTTTTAAATTCTTTTCCATATAACCTCCATGTCCCCCCAATGTGCTGTTTAATGGTTCAGAGTCTCTTTTAAGCTTGGGCACATGGGTTTTATATTCAATTTATTCGTTTAATAAGCCGATTCTGCTGGAATTTTGGTAAAATTAAACTGCCCATTCTCCGGACAGTTTAATTTTACTCGTAATACCTTTTTACATTAGTATTTTACTTAGCACTTTGGATTTTCCAGTCATTAACGACCTGAGCCTTAACATCATCCCACTTCTTTTTACCCTGTGCATATTGAAGCAGTGCTGCTCCAAAGTTGTCCTTAAAGGTTTGATTCGGGAATGCAGTAAAATTCCAGGCTACATTCGTAGAACCCTGTTTGCTCATCCAACTGAGTACTTCTTTTGCAAGTGGATCAGATGGCTTTTCATTATCTTCAAAAGTATCGAATGGAGCTATGAAGCCCAGTTTATTAGTTACAAAATCCTTACCCTTAGGGCTGGAGTACAACCAGTAAATAAAGTCGGCAGCAAGCTTCTGCTTTTCAGGATCCGCTTTCTTATTTATACATAGGAAGTTTTCTGTACCGGAGCAAATGCCTTGAGTTTCTTCACCTGCAACACCCGTATAAATTGGAAGGAACTTGATATCTTCAGGCTTAACAACATTACCTTTTACATCCTTAACCTGACCCCATGCCCAGTTTCCGTTCTGAACCATAGCAGCCTGACCAAGCGCAAATTCAGTCATAGAATCTGTAACTTGTTTAGTACCAAGCAGCTTAGGATCAATAGTTGAATTGTTTATATACAAATCAAAAATATTCTTATAGTTTTCAGCATATTGGAAAGTAATTGTATTTGTAGCATCACCGGTTAAATCTATATTATTATTCTTGAATTCATAGAATACCGGAACGTTTGCAAGGTGAGTCTGCCAACGCCAGTCTTCACCCGGTTTTAAGGATGTGCTCGCAAACACACCTTTGATTCCAAGTGCTTCCTTGTTTTTGGTCATATCTTCAACTACTGCCTTTAACTTTGCAAAAGAATTGATTTCTTCAGTATTCTTAACATCAGTAGCCTTATTTGACAATGCAAAATACTTGCTCATTATAGCGTTGTTATATATAATTCCATATCCTTCAACAACGTATGGTATTCCATAAACTCCGCCATTAACTGTAACTGCCAAATTTTTATCGGACAGATGCTTGTATATTTCAGTATCTTTTAAATCAGCACAGTAATTTGTCCATCTTGCATAGCCTTTTGGACCATTGATCTGAAAAAGTACAGGTGGATCCGATTTTTCCACCTCGGATTTCAAAACCTGTTCATATGTACCAGATGCAGCAGTCTCTACTTTAAGCTTAACACCTGTTTCTTCCTCGTATACTTTGGCAATTTCCTTGTATACTTCAACAATTTCAGGCTTAAAGTTTAAATAATATATCTCTCCACCTTTTTTGGGGGCATCAGTTGTGGAATCTGCTGCTGAAGAATCTGCTGCTGAAGAAACCGCTGCTGTTGTGCTTTCTGCCGCTGTACTGGAATCGGTTGTTGATGAGTTTGAACCGCAACCTGCAAAGGCTCCGGCCATCATTGCTATTGCAACGACAAGTCCTAAAGTCTTTCTTGACTTCATAATTTAATTCCTCCCTAAACTTTTTGTTATATATTTGAATGGGCCATCTGCAGACTAACCCATTAAATAGTTGCTGTTGACTCTCTCTCCAGAATTTTATAATCAATGTATTTACAGCCTGGCCCAACTTCCTTGCTATTCAATATCTCCAGTAGTGTTTGGGCTGCCGAAGCTCCCAGTTGGTATGAATCCACAGTGACTGTTGTTATCGATGGTCTGGAAAACCTGGTATATGCACTGTCATTAAAGCACGCAATGGCTATTTCTTCAGGCACCTTTGCTCCTATTTCCTCAAGGTACCTCATAGCTCCCATGCACATGGTATCATCTGCGGCAATTACTCCATCCGGTCTTTCCTTGAGTGCCATAAGCCTTTTCATGGAATCATACCCGTGCTGTTCGGTGAAAGGCCCTAGACATATGTATTTTTCAGTTGGTTCTAAGCCATTATCCTGTATTTTCTCCTTATACCCTTTCAACCGGTTTATTGTTACAACTGAGGTCTCAACTCCTCCGATGAATGCAATTTTTCTTTTTCCGTTGTTGATAATATGTTCGGTTAATGCGAAAGCTGCGCTAACATTATCATTGTCGATACTGTAAATATTATTGTATTCCTTACAGCTTCCTATCAGAACGAATGGAAAACCGGTATTGAGCAGCAGTTCAACATTTGTGTCTCTCAGCTTTGATCTGAGCAGAACTATTCCATCTACTCTCGATGTGGTTATGAGCCTCTTTATAGCTTCAGGCTCCGATGGATTTCCCGAGGTTATCAGGACATCGTAATTGTTGCTTGAAACCATGTTGCATATGCCTTTTAAGGCCTCCTGAAAAAACGTAGTTGCATATATACCTGACTCTCCATGGGGTAAGACTATTCCAATTGCATTGGTTTTGTTTCTTGCCAGGTTTCTTGCTGCAGTGTTTGGAGTATAGCCATATTTCTCAATGATATCGAAAATTTTCCTTCTTGTTTCGTTACTAATTCTGGGATTTCCATCGATTGCTCTTGATACGGTGGATTTTGAAACGCCGGCAATTTCTGCAATTTCTTTAATTGTCATTTTCTTTGGTATTGAATCCATGTAAACCTCCATACCCACAACAGGGATCATAGATATTGTTTTTGTATTATTAGTATTAACTATAAAAAATCTATAATAGTAAGTTATTTATTTGCGCTACCGGTTGCACAATGTCCAAAAAAAATGGTTGCTCATTGAATTCTTTTGTGCAACCGGTTACACTAATATAGTATCATGAAGTATTCTTGGTATAATATACACATATTCCACTAAAAACCACATTGAGTTTTGTATAATTTGCATAAATAATAACAGTATAATTTATGCAACTATTATTTCTATATGGCAGATGTTTTTTTTCACAAGTAATAAGCAAAACTATATCTTTTGATTTGCAGTCTGGTATAATTTAAATATGAACCTCGTCAACACAGAACCCTGCTACCGACATTGGTGGTCTATTTTAATTTGGTTATACTACTTTCTGTAAGGAGATATTTATGAAAAACGATTTTTTAGAACTGGCAATAAAAAGAAGAAGTATAAGAAAATTTACTGATAAACCCGTTCCAAGGGAGTTGGTTGAATATTTTATTTCCTGCGCAGCAAATGCCCCCAGTGGTTGCGACAGCCAATGCTGGTACTTTGTAGCAGTTGACAATAAAGACCTTATTCACAGGCTAGGTGACGCAGCGGCCGAAGCAGCCCGTGATTTTTATGGAAATGGCTACTCCGGTGCAACTCCGAACTTTCTTAATATAAGAGAAAGTGCGGTAAGCTTTTTCAGAAATGCACCCCTTGTAGTTTTTGTCTTCATGGACAAAACAAGGTTTTATGACGAAAAAGCTGTTGAGTCCTTCTATGAAAAAGGCTATGATTATCGAGGTATGATTGATAAGCTGGGATATTATGATGTGCTATCCATTGGTGCAGCAATTCAGAATCTGTTGCTGGCTGTTTCTGAAAAGGGATATGGAGCCTGCTGGATGAACGACCCTGTAGTTGCAGAAGACGCAATAAAAAAAATCCTTGGAGTAGAAAAGGATTTGCGGCTTTTGAGCGTAATTCCCATCGGTGAGCCAAAGTATACCCCAAGGACAAAGGTCCTAAAGGATAAAAGCAGTATACTAAAATTCCTCTAGTTGCTTCTCCAGTCTGAACGCTTTTCTCAAAAAGTACATTTATAAAAAGTAGTATCATTAAAGAATAGTGGAGATGTTGAAAATGTATAGTGGTTCTTATCAAGAATAGCATATGGTTGGTGGGAAGAAAGAGACATATAAATAAATATATGTCCCTTTCTTCTACTAAATACTCAACAGCCAGTTTTCAGCTTCTTCCCGCCCAGTAAACACTCTAAAGGCGTTCCCTTTGTTAGCCTCAAGGACCATTTCTCTGAATCGGCCGGTGTCTGCAATCTGTGACGGTATTATAGCACCTACCTTTATATTATAGTTTATAAACTTTTGCAGCATTTTCCCTGCAACTCCTGTTTTCAGATCGAAAAAATCCTCCGAAAGTACATAACCATGAATTAACAGCATATTTATATCATGCTCCCAGCTTAGCGAAATAATATCAAGAGCATCCTGCTCACTTCGTAAAGGCACATCGGATGATACAATTTCAATATATTTTTTTGTGTCGTTTTCGACTAGGTTATAATTCATGCGATTCACTCCTTAACATCTTATTTTTTACTGCAGCTTTTGTCGGACTGAATTAATCCAACTGAGTTCATTTATATACGAGGAAATAATGTTATCTGAAATTATATCCCACAAAAGCGCTTCTCTTTGGTTTCTTGAAGGAAAATCGTTCTTTCGCCTTTTCTTTTCCTCATGTAATAAAAGCTGTAACTTTACCTCATTCTCATAATTGGATAAAACCTCATTCAATTCTTCTTCTGTGAGCAAGTCGGCCCATGATAGCTGAACCAGGAAAGTTTTTTTGAACTCAGGAGGCTCAGGTGCCGATAGCACCCATTTTTTGAGTTCCTGTTTTCCCTTCTCAGTTATTGTGTAAATTTTCTTGGTAGGAGCCTTTTCCTGATGCTGGACTTCATTGGTGACCAGACCCTCATCTAGAAGCTGTACCAACGCTTTGTAAATTTGATTGTTATTACCTGACCAGTACATCCAGGAAGAATCCTCAAAAAATTTCTTCAAATCATATCCTGTAGTGGGCTTCCAGCTTAAAACTCCTAAAATAGCATACTTGATTGACAAGTTAATCACCTTCCTGATTTTCTTTCTTTTTTTGTTTATAGTACCTCTTTAACATATGATATAAATAACATATGTTAAAGTATACACTGTTATATTATGTAATACAATAGCGAATGTCAAAATTTTTTCCTATTACAACATTTCCTCCTAACACCAAGCCCGGTAAACAGCAAACAACCCTGTGCTCTGGGCACAGGGTTGTTTGCTATTTATATATTATTAGGACAATCTATTATTTAGTTTCGCAGATATACTGGTTCAACAATGACTCCAGCATTTCCTGACGTCCTGACTTATTCTGGATCTTAACGCTAAGAGCGTGCTGTTCCAATTCTTTAAAACCAACCTTACCGTCAACGATATCCTTACCAATTCCTGTTGTGTAGCTTGAATATCTGTCAGCGATAAACGCGTCAAACTTACCATCTGTTACCATTTTATTAGCTATGATAAGACCCTTTGCAAAGGTGTCCATACCGGCAATGTGACCATAGAACAAGTCTGCTGGTTCGAAGGATCCTCTTCTAACCTTTGAGTCAAAGTTCAAACCACCTTTTCCCAAACCGCCTGCTTTAATTACTTCATACATAGCAAGAGTTGCATCGTAGAGGTTAGTTGGGAATTGGTCTGTATCCCATCCAAGCATTACATCACCCTGGTTAGCATCTATGCTTCCAAGCATGTTATTAATTCTTGAAACAGCAAGTTCATGTTGGAAGGTATGTCCAGCCAAGGTTGCATGGTTTGCTTCTATGTTGAGCTTAAAGTACGGATCCAAGCCGTAGGTCTTCAGGAATCCGATAACTGTACCAGCATCAAAATCATACTGGTGCTTTGTTGGTTCCTTTGGCTTTGGTTCGATAAGGAACTGTCCGTCGAAGCCTATTTCCTTAGCATAATCAACAGCCATCTTGAGGAATCTTGCAAGGTTATCAAGCTCGAGCTTCATGTCTGTATTCAACAATGTTTCATAACCTTCTCTACCACCCCAGAATACGTAGTTTTCACCACCTAATTCCTTTGTGATTTCCATAGCCTTCTTAACCTGTGCAGCCGCAAACGCAAAGATATCAGCATTTGGTGAAGTTGAAGCACCGTGCATAAATCTTGGGTTGCCAAATGCATTTGTTGTTCCCCAGAGGAGCTTAACATCACTGGATTTCATTCTATCTTTTATAGCTGCAACTATAACGTCGAGGTTCTTGTTGGTTTCTGCAAGTGTATCTCCTTCAGGAGCAATATCTCTGTCATGGAAGCAGAAGAATGGAACTCCTATTTTTTCAGCAAATTCGAAATTTGCTTCAACCTTAAACTTTGCGCCGTCCATAGCTGACATTGTGTTCCAAGGTCTTTCCCATGAACCGGCACCAAACATATCTGCTCCGGCTGCTGCAAAAGTATGCCAGTATGCAACTGCAAATCTTAAGTGATCTTTCATTGTCTTTCCGCCTATAACCGCATCTGGATTATAGTACTTGAATGCTAATGGATTATCAGATCCACTGCCTTCATACTTGATTTTAGTAATTCCGCTAAAAATTTCTGACATAATACCCTCCATCCGCGTGCCACTGCACGCAATATAATATATTTTTTATCCACGTGTATATGAGTACTCTACAGCCTGTAGCCAAAGAGTTTTTTTAATGGTATAATTGCTGCTCCAAGTGCCGAGGTATCCTCGCCTAATTCAGAAATGAGTATCTCAACCCTTGAAGCCGGATATTTCAATGCCTTAGCTAATGCTATACTCCTAAGGTGCTCAAGAATATCCTCCGGTAATTTTGCTAGTTCCTTTCCAAGCACTATCCTGGAAGGGTTTATTGTATTGACGAGATTTGCCAGTGCAAGTCCGAGATATCCGGCTGCTTCTACAAGAATAACCCTTGCAGATTCATTTCCTGTATTTACAGCACTTATAATATCATCAATGGAATCTATTGCATTAATATCCAAAGCCTCCGGAAAATCGGTTATCAGACCTTGTCTCACAAGCCTTTGAGCCTTTTCAACCATTGACCTGGTTGAAACAAGTGTTTCAAGACAACCATAATTACCGCAGGCACATTTGGGTCCGTTGTGATCTACCATAATGTGGCCGATTTCACCGGCACTCCCGCTGCACCCCCTGTAAATATTGCCTCCTGCAAATATGCTTGAGCCAATACCCGACTTCATATTTATACATACAAAATCCTTTAGTTCGATACAGCAGCCAATCCAGTTTTCACATATGGCTGAACACATAGCCTCATTATCAACATAAATAGGGAAACAACCCATGCTTGACATCATATTCCCAAGATCAACCCGCTCCCAACCCAGATTTGGAGCATATATAATCTCATGGGTTATATTGTCCACCATACCTGGAACCGAAACTCCAACTCCTAGTAGTCTATCTTCGGTAATATAGTTAACCTCAATAATCTGGCGGACTTTTTCCTCTATTAGCCTTATTGCGTCTGAGACTGATTGTCCAAATCCACTTGAGATTTTATCCCTGAATTCCACATTTCCGGTGATATCCATAAGTATGAATCGGATATAGTCTACATCTATATCTACCCCTATGGAGTAATAGCTTTTAGGATTAAGCTCATAAAGGTTTGGCCTTCTTCCGCCTTTTGAGACTCCTACACCAGCTTCGCGAATATAACTTTTTTCCAGGAGATTTGATACTATAATTCCGCATGCAGTTGGAGACAATCCTGTAAGTTGGGCAAGATCAGCCTTCGATAACTGCTTGTTGGTTCTTATTAATTCCAATAGGGAAGTTTCATTAAATTGCTTCAGGAACTTGTTGTTTCCTGTCTTTCCTGGTTTCATGTTCCTGCCCCCCTCCCCACATTGTTACATTAATTACCACCTTACAAAACACCATATAGATAAACTATTTTAGTATGTTATTCAGTTGTGTAAAGTCGTCTTTCAATGATTTATACAACTTTGTATACAATTTATAGAACTCATTGTATTTGCTGATGTTGTCCTGGATTGGTGCCAAAGTATCCTTAACCTGAATAATTGCTTCGCAGGCTTCAGGAACACTTTTGTATATTCCTGCACCGACTCCGGCAAGTATTGCAACTCCAAGCGCTCCGCCTTCGTCAGATTTGATTCTGTTGATATTTGTTCCAAATATATCTGCCTGCATCTGTCTCCAGATATCACTCTTTCCTCCGCCGCCGGAAGCTCTCACTTCCGATACGTTAACACCCATACCTCTGATTATTTCCATACAATCTCTGAGGCTGAAAGTTACACCTTCCATTATTGAGCGAACAAAATGGGGTTTTGTGTGTGAAGCTGTCAAACCAAAGAATACTCCTCTTGCATTTGGATCAAGGTGAGGTGTTCTTTCACCCATCAGATATGGCAGATAGATAAGTCCATCACTGCAAGGCTTTATTGTTTCAGCCTCGGCATCAAGTAGCTTATAAATATAAATATCTGATAATTTCGATGTCATAACTTCTTCAGAACAGAAGTTATCTCTGAACCAGCTCAGTGAAAGACCTGCTCCCTGTGTAACTCCCATTATATGATAGGTATTTGGTACTGCATGACAGAAAGTATGAACTCTCCCCAATGGGTCGATAGTCAGCTTGTCTGTGTATGCAAAAACAACACCTGAAGTTCCGATTGTAGATGACACTATTCCCGGTTTAACAATACCGTTTCCTACCGCTCCGGCAGCCTGATCCCCGGCTCCGCCTACAACAATTGTTCCTTCATGCAGTCCTGTTGCTGCTGCAGCAGAAGCTGTAACCTTACCCGTTACTTCCTGAGATTCATACATTTTACCGAGCATTGAAGTAGATAATCCAAGTTTACTTACTACTTCATCACTCCACTTTCTTTCGGCTATATTCATCAACTGCATACCGCTGGCGTCAGAAACTTCTGTTGCATATTCACCGGTTAGTCTAAATCGTATATAGTCCTTTGGAAGCAATATTTTTGCAATTTTTTCAAATATCTGAGGCTCATTATTTTTTACCCACATGATCTTTGATGCAGTAAACCCTGTAAGTGCCGGATTAGCAGTAATTTCAATCAATCTTTCCTTACCGATAATTTCTGTAATTTGATCACATTCAGCAGCGCTTCTCTGATCGCACCAGATAATAGCTTTCCTGAGCACCTTGTCATCCTTATCAAGAAGTACAGCTCCATGCATTTGGCCCGATAAGCCTATACCCTTTATCTCACGCTTATCAACACCGCTTTTTAACAGAACATTATTTATACTTTCACATGTGCCCCTCCACCACTCTTCAGGTTCTTGCTCTGCCCATCCGAGATTTGGCTGATAAAGTGGGTACTCCACGGTGGAACTTGCTACAGGTTTTCCGCCTTCATTAAACAATACAGTCTTAACACCTGAGGTTCCAAGATCGATACCAATTAGATAAGACAATGTATAGTCCCCCTTTCCAAAGTTTACTTTATAATATTATATTATAAAGTATATCAATTATTCACTATTACATCAAGATAATTTTAACTAAAAGCTAAAGTTTTTATTTTCACTTTATTAAGATTACTCCTGTATGGCAGCAAAAAACACGTATGTCCAAAACAGGCATACGTGTTTATAATTTACATTCTTATTACAAAAAATGCACTATTTAAGTTATTCATTTGTAAATTATATTAATATAGAACAATTTCAAACCTGTCAAATTTTATTGATTCACCGAAATGATCACTGTTAAAGCTGGTTTTTCTATATATTCCAAACTCGGTAGTGTTTTTCTTCAGCCATATCGGGACCTCAATGTCCAGCTGTTTGCAAACTGAAATGAGACATTCCTCCAATTGATCATGGAAGATACCGTTTTCGTTATCCGGAACGGCCCAGGCTTCCTTTAATAACTTTCCGCTTTTGATTAATCTGCCATATAGTTTCAAAATATTGATCCCCTTACTAAATTATTTGTACTATTATACAAGGATACGGTTATTATATACCATTTTATTAAATAATAGTAGCAAAAACCATCCGGGGTGCTGCTATGTAACAGTATGGCTGGGGCTTAACCTTTCATATTCCGGTTCCCTTCATAAGCTTGTGTTCCACAGAATCCACCAGCGCCCTCCAGCTGGCTTCAATTATGTCAGTTGAAACCCCCACTGTTGTCCATATATCCTGTCCGTCTGTTGTTTCAATTAAAACTCTTACTTTGGAAGCTGTTGCAAAGTTGGAATCCAATACTCTTACCTTGTAGTCAGTCAGTTTCATTTCAGTTATTTCCGGATAGAAACGTTCCAGGGCTTTTCTCAAGGCCTTGTCAAGAGCATTAACCGGACCGTCGCCTTCGGCCGCTGTTATCTCAGTCTGTCCATCTACCAGTATTTTTATCATTGCAGATGAATTCACACTGTTTACCGTGGGTTCATTTACTATAACCTTAAACTCCTTTAGTTCAAAAAAGGACTTATATTTTCCAAGCATTTTGCGGATTACAAGTTCGAAGGAGCTCTCTGCACCTTCATACTGGTACCCTTCATACTCCAGTTCTTTAAGCCGTTCAATAATCTTTTTGGTTTCTGGAGAATCCTTGGTTATTGAGTTATCTACCATATTTATCATACTCATCACTGCGCTTCTGCCAGCTACCTCGGACATAAGTATATTTCTCTGGTTCCCAACCACCTCCGGGTCAAACATCTCATAGGCAGAAGTATTTTTATTTACTGCATCGGCATGCATACCCGCTTTGTGGGCAAAGGCACAGCTTCCTACAAAAGGAGCCCTTTCATCATGTATTATGTTTGCCACCTCACTGACATACCTTGCTGTGGGGGTAAGCTTCTCCATGTTTTCGGCGGGAATACAGTCGTAATTCATCAACAGCTGCAAATTTGGAACTATTGTACACAGATTGGCGTTACCACATCTTTCCCCAAAACCGTTTATGGTGCCCTGTATCTGAATTGCTCCCGCCTCAACAGCAGCTATGGAGCCTGCAACTGCCATACCGTTGTCATTGTGACAGTGAATTCCTATTGCGCAATCCACCTCATTACGCACAAGACCTGTTATTTTTGCAATATGTGACGGAAGACTTGCACCCTTTGTATCGCAAAGGCAGATAGTATCTGCACCTGCCTTGCAGGCTACTCTTAATGTTTCCATTGCATACTCCGGATTGGCGTTATACCCGTCAAAAAAATGCTCAGCATCATAAACTACTGTTCTACCGTTCTCCTTGAGATATTTTATGGTATCTGATATCATTTTCAGGTTTTCTTCCAATGTGGTTTTTAATATATCCGTAACCTGAAAATCCCACGCTTTCCCAAATACAGCAATTGCCTCTGTACCCGCCTTCAGAAGAGACTTTAAATTAACATCCTCCTCAGCTTTTATGTTAGCCCTCCTGGTTGCACCAAAGGCTATTATCTTAGAGGTTGTCAGCTTCAGTTTAAGAACCTTCTCAAAGAACTCCAGATCCTTTGGATTTGAGCCGGGATTTCCCGCCTCAATATAATCTATCCCCAGTTTATCCAACTTATTTACTATTTTAAGTTTATCCTCCACCGTAAAGGATATTCCCAATGCCTGAGCTCCGTCTCTAAGTGTTGAATCATATATAATAAGCTTGTTTGACATATTTTTTTCTTCTCCTTTCATTAAAGTCATAGTCCTTTAAATACCAACGTATAAACTGCCACTGAAAATACAACACTTACCAGTGTTCCGATTAAATAATACTCTGCAAACTTCCGGTCTTTGGCTATGGCATCATATCTGGCTATAGATTTGGCTGTCAATATAAAACCAAGAGCTGAGAATTGATTTATACTTATAAAAAACACTATTAGAATTCGTTCAAGACTACCTATTATTGCTCCTGCCCTCTGTTGCTTCTCATCCTCAGCACCTTCGGCCTCTGGCTTAAAGTTAGAAAAAAACAAACTAAAGATTATGTTTGCCGGCTTTAATATAAGCAAAATAAGCAGCAACCACTTAATTGCCAGTACAGGAAGCAGCTTTAAAACCAGTAGCATATCATTCCATATCCCGTAAAAGTATACTTGCCTCCCGGGGATGTTACTCTTAACATATATCATAGCTATAAATATCAGCAACACTATATGTAAAAGCTGGTCTGCAGTAAATACAAAAGCCGGCCTTGTAAAAAAGCACCTGCAGGCAGCCTTTCTGTTCAGCCAATATTTCAGGGAATCAACCGCAAAATGAGCCAGAACTGAAAGCAAAAAGCAAAATATAATCAGTATATTAACTCTTATAAAAATTGTTGCCAGTAAATATGGAATGCCATATTGTAGTGCGTGAATAATCACTCCGCTGTAACTTACTTTCTTTTTGTGTGATATCTTTTCAGTCTGAAGATAAAAATCGCCTATTACATGCAAAACAAATAATACCGAAATAAGTGAAACCCCCATAATCGGTTCCATAGCAGCACCCCCAATAACTTATTGTAATTCGTACCTTGTTTAATTTACCCAGTGTGTTATTTACCTTACTCGCCTTATTCCATTTGCCTAGCTGTATTTACCCTGCTGGTATTAACCCACTCAGCCTCAAGTTAACCCCAAACCCTTGCAAAAACCTCTTCCAACGTTCTTTTTGTATGCATATAAGTATAATAACCCGAGCTCTTCAAGCCCCGCTGCACAGATGACTGAACAATTCCCAGTCTACGGGCGGCCTCCCTCTGGTTATTATCACAATCTATTGTCTCAAGAATCAGTCGTACCTGTTTTGGAGTCCATTTTTCCTGTATAAAGGACCAGAGACTGAAAGTATTGTTTGCCAATTCCACAATACATTGATTATCAGCGGCTGAAATTCCGATTGATGCTTGGTCACTCATTCTGCTGTTTTGATTTTTTTTAATCTTGTTTATCATATGTCTGGCATGATGATAGGCCGTTCCGTCAGCACCAATAGCCATCTCTCTGTTAATTTTGGTTGAAATGTCACCACAGCCTATCCCAAATCTTATTCTCACAGGATAAATCTTCAGAGTTATTTTTTCAATTATCTTTATTATTGGTTGGGTGGAATTTAGCAACCCCTGAAACTCATCTCCAAGGGTTATTATGAATTTTGCTGCAATATATTCATCAAATTCGGAATTTACTTCATCCAATATCTGACGAAGCTGTTCCTGTATCTGAAAACGCTCCTTCATTTTACGTGAATTTTTGATATCCCCGATTATGGCAAAATACATTTTTAACCTCCGTGCCCAATTTAATGCTTTCATATATACAGTATCATATTCGAGAATTGATCTCAACAGTTTTGATGCATTTTAAACTGCATCATTAGGTTAATTGCATCTTAGAATGCATCAATTGGATTATTGCAGCTGCATATGCATAAGTATACTTCGTGAAATAATTTGTTATATTTATGTGTAGTATTTCAAACGAAGTTCAGAAGTATTTAAGCAGTTAAAAATATATAAATTCCTGGTAAGAAAAAAGCAGCCCATATAGGGGCTGCTTCAACTTAAGCGCCCCTAACGGTTAATTATTGCTGCTTCTCCGATTTCACTGATAGATCTGTTTATTGCACTGAGGTATGCCTTAACGCTGGCCTCAATAATGTCGGTACTGACACCCTTACCCATGTAGACAGAATCCTCGGTAGATATCTTGACAGTTACCTCACCAAGGGCATCCTTACCTTCAGTTACAGCTTTTATACTGTAATGTACCAACTCAGCATTTACTCCGGTTGCACGTTCAATGGCTTTAAAGGCAGCGTCGACAGGACCATCCCCGGTGGCAGCTTCGGTGATTATTACATTTTCCCTTCTTATGCTGACAGTTGAGGTTGATATCATCTTATTTCCGCTGTTGATCTGGAAGCTGTCAATTACAAAAATCTCGGGCACAGCGATATTTTCATCCACCAATGCTTCAATATCCTTATCAGTTACAACCTTCTTTTTATCGGCCAGATCCTTGAATTTTTCAAAAGCGACCAGAATCTCCTCAGCAGTTAAAACATATCCCATTTCCTTTAATCGGTCCTCGAAGGCATGACGTCCCGAAAGTTTCCCCAGGACCATCCTGTTTTTCCCCACGCCTACAGACTCGGGCGTCATTATCTCATATGTGGATTTTTCGGAAAGAACTCCATGCTGGTGTATTCCTGACTCATGAGCAAAGGCATTGGCGCCTACAATTGCTTTGTTAGGCTGCACGCTCACACCTGTAAGACTCGATACAAGTCTGCTGGTTCTGTATATTTGAGTCGTATCTATTTTATGTGTAATATCGTAATAGTCTTTTCTTGTGTTTATACCCATTATAATCTCTTCAACAGCTGCATTACCGGCCCTTTCTCCAAGACCGTTAACTGTACACTCTACCTGGGAAGCTCCGTTTTCAATTGCGGCTAGTGAATTTGCAACAGCCAGACCCAGGTCATTATGGCAGTGTACGCTTATCTCCGCCTTATCAATGTTAGGAACATTATTACGTAAGGTACGGATCAGTCTTCCAAATTCCACAGGAGTAGTATAGCCTACTGTGTCGGGTATATTTACCACCGTAGCTCCGGCAGCGATAACAGCTTCTACAATTCTAACAAGAAACTCCTCACGGGTTCTGCTGGCATCTTCTGCTGAAAATTCCACATCGGAGCAATAGCTTTTAGCTCTTTTAACCATTGCGACTGCACGTTCGAAAACTTCTTCCTCTGTCATCTTAAGCTTATATTTCATGTGTATGTCTGACGTTGCAATAAATGTGTGGATTCTGGGACTTTCAGCGTATTGTACAGCTTCCCAGGCTCTGTCTATATCCTTTTCAGTAGCTCGGCAGAGGCTGGCGATGGAAACATCCCTTATATTTTTTGAAAGTGTCATTATTGATTCAAAATCACCTGGAGAAGCTATTGCAAAACCTCCCTCTATGACGTCTACTCCCAATCTTGCAAGTTGTTTTGCAATTTCCATTTTCTCCTGGAGATTCAAATTAACCCCCGGTGTCTGTTCTCCGTCTCTAAGTGTTGTATCGAATATCTTAATTCTTCTCGTCATAGAATTAACCTCCTTCCGAGGGCCTAAAACCCCCATTCTAACATTCATAAATGTCTAAATTAATTGAATTTTTATTAGGCCCGGATTAGCTGCAAAACAATCATTATGGTAAGAATTTTTTACATAATATGATTTATAGTACTTCCGTACATACTTATGGCAATGTGTTGCACACGAAATAGTAACTTTGCCGTACCTTCGAGCCGTCAAAGTTACTATTTCTAACCATGCGGCCACATTGCCATAAGCAGTACTCTCGTACTGATAAATAATGTTTATAAAATCTTTAGTTAGACTGTTGATTAACAGCTACCCGGAATAATAAAAATTTGATGGAATTTTTCCACCTCTGTATGTCTCTTTATTTCTTCAACCAGCTCATCATCTTTCTGAGTTCTGCTCCTACTTTTTCTACCTGATGTTCTGCTTCATTTCTTCTCATTGCAAGGAAGTTTGCCCTTCCTGCTGCGTTATTTTCTGAAATCCAGTTGGCAGCGAACTTACCGTCCTGAATTTCCTTAAGTACCTTTTTCATTTCTTTTCTGGTTTCATCAGTGATTATTCTCTTACCTGTAACGTAATCACCATATTCAGCTGTATCACTGATTGAGTATCTCATTTCAGCAAAGCCTCCCTGATTTATCAGGTCTACTATCAGTTTCATCTCATGTACACACTCAAAGTATGCAATTTCAGGCTGATAACCTGCATTTACCAGTGTTTCGAAGCCTGCCTTCATTAATTCGGTAACACCTCCGCAGAGTACAGCCTGTTCACCGAACAGATCAGTTTCAGTTTCTTCTCTGAAGGTAGTTTCAAGTATTCCGGCTCTTCCAGCTCCGATACCGGCAGCATAAGCAAGAGCATAATCCTTTGCCTTACCTGATGCGTCCTGAGCTATAGCTATCAATGCAGGAACTCCTCTTCCCTCTTTGTACTGGCTTCTAACTGTGTGCCCAGGACCCTTTGGAGCAGCCATTATAACGTCAACGTCTGCTGGAGGGATAATCTGGTTGAAGCTGATATTAAAGCCGTGAGCAAACATAACTATATTTCCTGCTTCAAGGTTTGGAGCTATACTCTCATAATACATTGCCTTCTGCTTTTCATCAGGGATCAAAATCATTATAATATCAGCCATTTTTGCAGCAACCGCTGTATCATAAACCTTTAATCCGTCAGCCTCAACCTGTTTTCTCCTTGAGGAGTTTGGAGTTAAACCTACTATTACATTAACACCGCTGTCCTTAAGATTCTGCGCATGTGCATGCCCCTGACTTCCGTATCCTATTACCGCTACTGTCTTTCCTTCCAGTAACTTCAGATTACAATCACTATCGTAGTACATTTTTGCCATTTTGAATTTACCTCCTAGATTTTAATTACAATTTTTATTGCTTGTATTTATATTGAACCTCTATACCGGGGAATTGCCTTTGACTGAATTCATCCGTAACGGCATATTGAGGAGTCTTACTATTCTTCAGTGTTTCCAGCCTTTATATATTTGTTGCCTCTCTCAATTGCAATAGTTCCTGTGCGGACTATTTCCTTTATTCCGAATTGTTTGAGCATATCCTCCAGTGCTTCAACCTTGTCGGTAGCTCCTGAAATTTCTACTGTTAAAGTGTTCTTGGAAACATCAACTATCTTGGCTCTGAATATTTCTACTATTTGAATTATTTCCGATCTGGTAGCAGCTGTGGCATTAACTTTGATTAAGGCAAGTTCCCTGCTGACCGAATCGGAATTTTCTAGTGCTCTGATTTTTATAACGTCTATAAGCTTGTTGAGCTGTTTACTGACCTGTTCAACAGTATATTCATCACCGTTTACTACAATTGTCATTCTGGATACATCGGGGTTTTCTGTCACTCCAACTGCAAGACTGTCAATGTTGAAGCCTCTTCTGCTGAATAAACCGGCCACTCTGGACAAAACACCCGAGCGGTTTTCAACCAGAACCGATAGTGTATACTTTGCCATATGATATCCTCCCTCGTTCTTTACTATAATAATCTGATATTCGATATCTTTCCGATTTTAGTTTCAGGTTGTTGACTCTTCAGGGTCAACAACACATTCCAGCAGGTATGTATCGGTATCTGCCAAAAATCTATCCAGTGCCGCACCTATCTGTGAATCAGCTGCTATTCTTTCGGCCCGGAAGCCGTATGCTTCGGCCAGCTTCACAAAATCCGGATTGTTATTCATATAAATCTGTGAGTATCTCTTGTTATACCTGGTTTTCTGTAGTTCACGAACCATACCAAGCCTTGAATTATTTAATATAAGTATTTTAATTCCTATTCCACACTGTTTAATTGTACCAAGTTCAGGCATTGACATTTGAAAGCTGCCATCTCCTCCAACTACAACTACCGTACTGTCCGGGCTGCCTAGCTTTGCCCCGATTGCGGCCGGTAAACCGTACCCCATTGTTCCAAGCCCTCCGGAGGTTATAAAGGCTCCGGGGCGTTTGGCAATGAAGCTGTTGGCAGCCCATATCTGATTCTGCCCTACTTCAGTTGCCATAATAGTAGTGTCATTAAGCCTTTTTGAAAGAAGGCTTATTACAAGTTTAGGATTTACGGTGTTCCTGTCTGCACACTGTTCAGTCTTTAATTTTTCCCGCTTGATTCTTTTAACTTCACTAACCCAATCTAAGGTATCTCCCGGCTGAATCACATTGTCAAGCTCCTCCAGAATAAGTCTGGCATCTCCGACTACCGGTATAGTGGTACTTACATTTTTCCCTATCTCAGCAGGGTCAATATCTATATGAATAATTTTAGCGCTTTCTGCAATCTTCTCTGCCGTTCCCAGGGCACGGTCTCCTACTCGTGCACCTATCAGAATAAGTAAGTCGGTTCTGTTTACTGCGTAATTGGCAGCATACACTCCGTGAGAACCCAACATTCCAAGATTCAGAGGATGTTCTCCCTTAATAGCACCTATTCCCATTAATGTGGTTACAACAGGTATGCCACATTTTTCTGCAAAGGAGGTCATTATATCGGTAGCCTTTGCTGTTACAACTCCTCCTCCGGCGCAAATCACGGGAGCTTTTGCTTTGGATATTGCTTCTGCAATTTTTCTTATTTGCTGGGGATGCCCCTTGTAATTTGGCTTGTAACCTTTTATATCAACTGTTGAAGGATAGGTGAAGTCCAACTCCAGTGTCTGTATATCCATCGGTACATCTATAACTACCGGTCCGGGTCTCCCTGTGGATGCTATATGAAAAGCTTCTTTAATGATTCTGGGAAGCTCCTGAACATGCTTTACAAGATAACTGTGCTTACAAAAAGGTGCTGTGGCTCCAGTGATATCGACCTCTTGAAAAACATCTCTTCCGATGAGTTCCAGAGATACCTGCCCTGTAATAGCAACCATGGGAATGGAGTCCATATACGCAGTTGCTATTCCTGTAATTAAATTTGTGGCTCCGGGACCGGAGGTTGCAACACATACACCCGGTTTACCTGTAACTCTTGCATAACCACTGGCGGAATGTGCCGCCCCCTGCTCGTTTCTTGTCAGCACGTGTGTTATATTGGAATCCAGAAGAGCATCGTAAAATGGACAAATTGCTGCGCCCGGATATCCGAATATAGTTTTAATTCCCTCAAGTTCCAACGCCTTTACCATGGCTTGTGCACCTGTCATTTTCATAACCAGCCCTCCTCTATATGTTTGTGGGTATAAAAAAACCCTCGACTCTGCGATATGCAGGGACGAGGGACAATTCCTCCGTGGTACCACCCTGATTTAATGCACCCGCTAATAAAGCTGCAGCAGCATTCTCAGTGAACAACCAGACGCGCGTCTGTGCTCGGGCTATATCGTCGCCACCGCTGCTACCTACTTTGACAGAATCCTTTTGGCAGCAGTCCTCCGGAATGAGTTATACATGTATCTATCGTGTCAACTCGCACCCCCCGTTGACTCTCTGAATCGATTTCAATACATCTTACTTCCTTCATCGATTAAATATCCGATTGTCTCGACACAGCCTGTAATAACTTGAAAAAGCTGTAAATCCGAGATTTGAAATTATTATAGCATCTATTTTTTTAGCCGTCAACAACTGACCATTCATGTTTTCTGACCAGTTTAAAGCAGCTTTTTCATGTTTTATATTTTTATATTAAAATCAGCTTGCTTTTTTATTGCTCCTTTACTAATTTATATGCCTTTGCCCCATTTTACACTAATACAATTACTAAATCTTACCGATGTATAGAAGGTAGATAATAGCATTCTATAATACCTATTACAAAAGAGTAATTCATAAAGGAGATTAATACATAATGAAACGAGTCCTATCAATTTTTTTAGTTTTTCTTATTATACTCGCCAACACAGCTCTTGACGTTCAAAGTGTATTTGCCGCCCAATCTTCAGCCATAGATCCGGGTAATGTGATTATAACTAATAATCTTACGGGCAAATCTGATACTATTTACATATTCGGACTTGAACCCGGTTCACTTGTCAAGGTATATACCTCCCCTACGGGAAGTAAAATACTGACCTACGGAACAGTGTCCAATAGCAAATCTGATATAAAATTCACTGTACCTCAAATAGGCACAGGTGAAGGAAGCCTATATATATCAATAATAGAAAAAGGCAATACTGAAAGTGCAAGAACAAAGGTTAATTTTGATTCCGAGCCAAGATCTACTCCTATTTCATCTGATTCGGTGTCAATTACAAATAATGCGCAGAAAGCCGATACTATATATGTTTCAGGCCTTAGCCCGAGAGATACCGTTAAAGTGTATAGTGCTCAGACAGGTGGAACATTACTGGGAAGCAAAACTGTTTCTTCCACCGGGTCCGACGTTACCTTAACTGTAAAACAGGTTGGCAGTAATGAGGGCTATGTATATGTTTCTGTTACCAGTAAAGGCTATTTGGAAAGTGAAAGAACAGCTGTCCGATTTGATCCCGAGCCTGTATCACCTGCTCTGGAGCCAAACAGCATAGCAGTAAACAACAATGCCAGAGGTACTGACACCATTTATATTTCTGGTCTCGGCGGCGGTGATATAGTTAAGATATATAATGCTGCTGGAAAGCTTCTCACAAGTAAAACTATCCCTTCAAACGCATATGAGACAACCATATCAATCCCACAGCTTGGTTCAGCAAAAGGGGTTATATATGCCACAGTTACCACTAAGGATTGCGCTGAAAGCGAAAAAGTCCCCGTTGAATTTGAAGGAGAACTTTCTTCTGAAGTTCCTGATAAAACATATGTTGTTATTACCAATAATTCAGGTAAACCGGATACCATAACTGTAAGCGGCTTATTGCCCAATGATATTGTTAAAGTGTATAACGCAGCATCGAAGGGAAGCCTTCTTGGTTCGGGAACTGTTGCTGCATCTAAAAATGAAGTGACAATTTCTATAGCTCAGCTGAGTGTCTCTAAAGGAACTGTTTTTATTTCAGTGACCAGCGAGGGCAGGAACGAAAGTTCGAGGATTGATATAGCGTATGAAGCCGAAGGAAAGACAGATAATACTTATGGCTCAAATATTACTGTAACCAATAATGTAGGAAAATCAGATACCGTATATGTAACAGGTTTGACAACCGGTGACACAGTAAAAGTGTATGACTCCTCTACCGGAGGCAGATTACTGGGCTCCAACACAGTAGGTAACTCAAGCACCACTGCTACCGTGTCAATATCCCAACTCGGTGTCAGTGCTGGAACAGTTTATGTTTCAATTACAAACTCCGGTAAACTGGAAAGCGGAAGAAGTGCTGTAAATTATCCTGCCGAATCTAAATCAAGTACTATTGACAGGAGCTCCATAACTGTTTCAAATAATGTCGGATCAGCTGATACCATATATGTTACAGGCCTGTCGGCAGGTACCGTTGTGAGAGTTTACAATGCTGCTTATTCAGGATATCAGTTAGGCTATGCAACTGTAGCTGCAGGAAAAACAGATGCTACAGTTACTATTCAACAGCTTAGCACTTCCGGCGGAGCCATTTATGTGTCTGTAACCGAGGCAGGTGCTCAGGAGAGTGATAGGATTCAGGTTTACTATGATGCTGAAGGAAAATCCACAGCACCGGGTATAAACAATATATCTATTTCAAATAATGTTGGTAAATCAGATACTATTTATATAAATAATCTAACTCCAGGTGATATCGTCAGAATATACGATGCTCCTTCACAAGGGAAAATCATTAGTTCCAAGACTGTCGAAAGTTCTTCGACGGATGTCACCTTGACCGTATCCCAACTTGGGGCCAGGGGCGGATTTGTGTATATAACGGTAACCGGCACAGGAAAAGCGGAAAGTACCAGAACCCCGGTTGAATTTAGAGCTGAAAGCATTTACGAGGATGTTGATGTTTCAAATGTAACCGTTACAAATAACGCAATTATTAATGACACAGTCTACTTCTCAAGATTGTCGGCAGGTGATATTGTAAAAGTATATGACTCAAGACAGGGTGGTACACTTCTGGCCAGCGGTGTAGTTCCTAGCGGATCAACCGATATTACTGTAGAGATACCTCAATTAGGTAAAGGCGCGGGAAGTATATTTGTAACTGTTTCAAGTCCGGATAAGTCTGAGAGTGCTCGAAAAGAAGTAACTTATACAGCAGAGGATAAGTCTCCTAAACTGAATGAAAATCAGATCGAAGTAACAAACAATATAATCGGCACACCAGATACTATATTTGTATCCGGATTAGCTCCTGGTGATGTTATAAGAGCCTACAGTGCTGCTTCCCAGGGTACGCTGCTTGGTAAAGCAACGGTTCCGGCCTCTGGAGTCTCTGCAACAATTTCTGTTGCTCAATTGGGTGCTAACGGAGGTACCGTCTATGTATCGGTTACCAACCCTGGAAAGCTTGAGGGTGATTTGCAGGGATCTATATATAGAGGTGAAGAAAAATCTACAGCACCTGAGGCTGCAGCCATTAGCGTAAACAATAACTCCGGCGCTGCTGACACTGTTAAAGTAACGGGACTAGCCGCAGGAGATGTGGTTAAGGTATATGCCTCTGAAACTGCCATAACGCCTATTGGTTCCGCAACTGTAGCCACCTACGGTTCAGAAGCTACAGTAACAATCACAGAGCTTGACAATAATCAATTAAAGGTCTTTGTAACTGTTACAAGTCCAAACAAATCAGAGAGTGACAAGGTTGGCGTAACCTACGACAAGGAACCTGTTTCAGGAACATTGACAGATGCTAATATAACTGTTATCAACAATGCCGGTATAGATGATACCGTCAAGGTAACCGGTCTGACACCTGGCGATGTTATTAAAGTATATAACCAGGCTTCCGGAGGTACCCTTTTGGGTTCGGCTACAGTGCCTGCCTCAAGTACGTATGCTTTAGTTTCTATTCCTCAGCTGGGAGTTACAGATGGGTTAATATATGTTTCGGCCACCAGTCTCAATAAGGCTGAAGGTAATAGAGTTGTGGTTAAATTTTCCGGGGAGCGGCAATCCCAGGCTCCGGATGCTTCAAAGGTTTCGGTGGAAAATAACTATGGTATAGCCAGCACCGTAACCATCCGCGGGTTGAAGGATAATGATGTAGTTAGTGTATACGATACAGCCGAAGGCGGAACTCCTCTTGTACAAGGAACCGTTGCTACCTACAGTTCGGAGATTACTTTACAGCTATCTCGTTTAAGGGATGTAGGCGGAGACCTATTTATTTCAGTGACAAGTACCGGTAAGCTGGAAAGTATTAGAACCACTGTTAATTACGGTCCGAAATCTGCTTCCACAGCGCCCAACAGTTCAAACATCGAAATATCAAACAATGTGGTATACGCAGATACAATAACCATAATAGGAATCGAGCCGGGCGCTGTTGTTAAAGTTTACAGAGAGGAAATCGGAGGTAATCCAATTGGTACAGCCACCATGCCTTCTGACGGGTCAGACGCAATTATAACTGTTGCCCAACTGGGAGTTAATGAGGGTGTGGTTTATGTCTCAGTTACTACCGCTGGAAAAACGGAGAGTACCAGAACTGCAATTTCATATTCAAAAGAGGAGTCCTCTCAGCCACTGCTGAAAGGAAATGTCACGGTTATAAATAACTCCGGCATGTCCGACACAATAATAATAACCGGCCTCCAGCCTTATGATACTGTTAAGGTTTACAGTGCTGAGACAGGCAATACAAGGTTGGCAACCCTGTATCCAAATACCAATACCCTTACAGCAACAGGTAATATATCTTTGGCAAGCACCGAAGCCGGAAGTATATATGTTTCGGTAACAAATTACGGGAAGAGCGAGAGTGCAAGAACAAAAATAGACTATGAAGCCGAATCGGTTGCCCCTAAAGCTTCAGACATTACAGTTGAGAATAATGCCGGTACACCTGACATAATAACTATTGAGGGCTTAACCCAAAATGATATTGTGAAAGTGTATGATGCAAAGAATAATGGTAACATCCTCGTTTCCCAAAAACTGACCTCTGCCGGTAACAAGCTGATACTGTCAGTTCCGCAGCTTACCGCAACTGAGGGCAGAATATATGTTTCGGTTACAAACTTCGGAAGAGCAGAAAGTAGTTTGACAGAGGTTGCTTATATAGCTGAAACCAGTACACCCGCACCATACATTGGAGATATTTATATAAATAATAATGTAGACATTGATGACACTGTTACAGTATATAACTTATTACCTAACGATGTTGTAAAAGTATATGATGCTCCTACAGGTGGAAACCTTCTTGGATATGCATCTGTTCCAAGAAATAAAAACGAAGCTTCAGTATCTGTTGAGGACTTGGGCTCCTCTGCCGGAGTAGTATACGTATCGGTTATTACAAAAGGAAAGACTGAAAGCCACAGAACAGAAGTTAGCTATGTTGCAGAAGGCAGAACCACCGCACCTTACTCGGGGAATATATATGTAACCAACAATGTTACTATTTCCGATACAGTTTTGGTAACCGGCTTAAGTTCAGGGGATAAAGTCAAGGTTTACAGTTCTTCAGCCGGAGGGGAGCTCCTCGGTTCAGCAACTGTTAGTGAGGGAAGCAAACAGGCCAGAATCACTATCAAACAGCTTGGCGAGGAGTCGGGAAGTGTTTATGTATCGGTTACCTCCAAGGGTAGAACTGAAAGTAAGAGAACCGAAGCTGAATATGTTTCGGAGCAAACCACAAATGCTCCTTATGCCGGATTTATCGAAGTAATCAATAACGCCTCCGGTACAACTGATACAATTATTATTTCAGAATTACAGCCGGGCGATATCGTCAATGTGTACTCTGCTCCGGCTGGTGGCAGTATTCTTGGTACAGCCCAGGTTACTTCAGGAGGAAATAGTGCTGTAGTTACTGTTGGACAACTGGGTAAGGATAGCGGTAGTATCTACGTTACCGTAACCACAGCCGGAAGGTCTGAAAGCAGCCGTACCAAGGTAGATTTCAGCGGAGAGTAAACTGTAGTAAACTATATAGATAACAGTTAATAAAAGCGTTCAGAACCCGAAAAGGTTCTGAACGCTTTTTATTTTGAGAACTATACCGTACTTTATATATGAATATTATTGAAAGTGGTTAAATAAAGTTTTTGTGAACATTCCGGCTACATATCCAAAATCTCAATAACCTGGCTTTCACCTATATAGTTGGATTCTCTGTACAGAGCTCCATTCTTGTAAAATCTGAGATACGGTACATTATAATTTCCCAGTTCATTTTCCTTAAAACTTCTGAAATCATCAAAATAGTCTGCGTTATTGTATTCCAGTTCGTATATATCAATGTCCTCATTAATATCAAGCTGATAAATCCAGCTTTTCATGTGATGCCATTGGGGGCACCAATCCTGTGTCAGTATTACTATCACCCTGTTACTGGAATTGAGAAGGTCACTTTCGAACTCCCCGTTTGATATTGCATTCATTGCCTGTTCCCGCTGTATTAGCCTTCTGTTAATCATCTGAATACCACCCTGAATATTGTAATTGTTATATTTAATCTTGTTTTCAGTAATACTTAAAATGCCCATACAATTGATCAGCTATTCTTTTTTCTCAAGTCTGTAAAAAACCTTTTCAATAAATCAGAGCACTGCTCATGAAGAAGACCCATAACCACATCAACTCTGTGGTTAAACTGTGGGATTCTGAACAAATCTACAACCGACCCTGCAGCTCCTACTCGGTTATCCATTGCTCCTATATAGAGCGTTTTTATTCTTGATTGAATAATTGCTCCGGCACACATGGGACAAGGCTCAAGGGTCACATACATGTCACAGCCATCAAGTCTCCAGGTCCCAAGTTTTTTTGCGGCTCTTTTTATTGCTTCAATTTCAGCATGTGAAGTAATATCAAGCTTGGCCTCCTTCCGGTTATGTCCCCGGGCTATAATTTCTCCATCCTTGACTATCACTGCACCAACAGCCGCCTCTCCTTTTGAAAATGCCAGTTCTGCCTGTCTTAGGGCCTTTAGCATTATCTGTTCATTTCTGGTGTACATAAAGTTGAAACCTCACCTAAAGTTATTACTCATATACTAATATATTTAGGTTCTAAACTCAATACTTCAATAGTGATATTGAGTTTAACTTAAGAACCTATATCTCCCTTTCTAAGAAGTTCTCAAGCTCTTCCAGCTTAATCTTTTCCTTTATGGTTTTGTCTCTGGAAACTACTTCTATCTCGCCCTGCTCAAGGTTTCTGCTGCTGACAATCAGTCTCATTGGTATCCCCAGAAGGTCTGCATCTGCAAATTGAATTCCTGCCTGTACATCTCTGTCATCCATAATGACTTCATACTTCCTTGACAGCCTTTCATACAGGTCAAAGCCTGTTCTCCTGACCTCCTCATTTTTCTTGTTAATGATACAGATGTGTATTTGCCAGGGAGCTACACTCTTTGGCCATATTGGGCCGTACTCATCATGGTTTGCTTCAATAATACAGGCTAAAAGTCTTCCCACTCCTATCCCGTAACATCCCATAATGGGGTGTTTCTGTTTACCGTCATTGTCGGTGTAGGTCATATTCATGCTTTCAGTGTATTTTGTACCTAACTGGAATATATTACCTACTTCTATGCCGCGCTTGATTATAAGCTTACCTCCACATTTCGTACAGGTATCTCCGGCATTAACCTTGGCAACTTCGACATAACCGGCAGGCTTTATATCCCTGTCAACACTGACACCTCTGACATGGTAATCCTCTTTATTGGCTCCTGACACCATATTAAACTCACCCTTAAGAGACTCATCAAATAGGATAGTATTATTTTGGTCATCTATCCCCTGAGCACCAATAAAGCCAAAGCATATGCCGCTGTTATCATCTTCCCTTTCATCATATGGGAATACATTGGCCTTTATTGCCCTTTTAAGCTTTGCCTCATTGACCTGCAAATCGCCGCGGATGAATACTATTAAAGGTTTTTTACTGTTTTCCACAGAGAATACCGTTGCTTTTATGAGTTTTGACGCATCCACCTTAAGAAATTCACATACATCCTCTATACTTTTCATTCCGGGTGTATAAACTTCCTCTATCTGCTGAATCTCACCACTGCCTGCACAATCACAGATATCCTTATCACTTCCACTGTTGATTTTCGAAGTAGCTACCTCCATGTTTGCTTTGTAGTCGCAGCTGTCACAGACAATTATGGAATCCTCTCCCGATTCGGCTAAAAGCATATATTCATGAGCAACCTTTCCTCCCATCATTCCTGTATCGGAGGCTACTGATACCACTTGGGGCAGTCCGGCTCTTTCAAATATTCTGTGGTAGGAGTCAAAAACCTTTTCATAATACAGCTCAAGGTCTTCCTGTGAGGTATGAAAAGAATAGGCATCCTTCATGGTAAACTCTCTGACACGGATGAGCCCTCCTCTGGATCTGGGCTCATCGCGGAACTTTGTCTGAATCTGGTAAATCATGAAAGGGTATTTCGCATATGACATTGCCTCACTTCTGGCTAAATGCACTGCTGCTTCCTCATGGGTCATCCCCAGCAACATATCTCTCCCCGATCTGTCCTTCATTCTCATAAGCTCACTTCCAACACTCTCAAACCTTCCGGATTCCTGCCACAGTTCAGCCGGTAATACTACTGGGAGAAGTACCTCCTGTCCGTCTACCCTGTCCATTTCCTCTCTTATTATGTTTTCAATTTTCATAGCTATTCTTTTAGCCGGCATAAGCATTGAATATATCCCGTTTGCCACCTGCCGTACATAACCGCCTCTTAAAAGGTAAATATGGCTTGTTATACTTGCCTCACCGGGTTTTTCTTTAAGTCTCTCTCCTAAAAGCCTGCTTATTAACATAAATCATCAGTTCCTTTCTATATATTTGCTGAATATAGCTAAAAAGGCCGCTGTACATGAGCTGTACAACGACCTTCAATTAACTGGTCAAGCGCTTTGCACGGCCCGGACTCAAATTCTCTTTTAACCAAGAATTGACATCGTGATTAAGCACTTGCACCTTCAAGAGGCTTTAAACCTCCTGTATATCAAGATGCAAATGCTATATTGGGCACGGGTAGCTATTTATATCTAAGTTCTTGTTTAAGTCCTTTTTCATAACCTTTAACCCTGTAGTTAAAACCATGGCTTCCTCTAAAGAATTTTTTTGAATGTGCTTATACATATTATAGACTTTTTACCTATGCTATAATTTTATACCAGTTTATCACTGGTATAAAATTATAGCAAGTCCAAATTAAATTATTGACAATACGCATTTAAACTCTGATGATTATCACTTCTTTACATGCCACTCTCTTGATAGAATATACATGCATGATACACGTGTTGAGCAGCAAAAAACTTGAAAGAGGAGCTTCAAATGAAAAGAAAAATGAAAAATAGTATTGGCTTGCTTATTATTATATCGGTATTGATTACCATGTTTGTACCCTCTTGGGCGCAACCGGCAGCAGAGACCAAAAAGTCTGCCCCCGCCAAAAAGGTTTTGATGGTTATTGCACCAAAGGACTATGAGGACGTTGAACTCTTTACCCCAAAGGCAATACTTGAAACCAATGGTGCTAATGTTAGTATTGCAAGTACAGAGGCTTCAGCTGTTGGAGCACAGGGAAGAGTCATTAAGACAGATTTATTAATATCACAGGCTAAGGTAGCTGATTATGATGCCATTGTGGTTGTAGGCGGGACAGGAGTTATCGGTACCTTGTGGGATAATCCTGAGCTTCGGACTCTGCTTCAGGAGGCTGATAAGCAGAAGAAAATAATCGGTGCTATATGCGCTGCACCTCCAACACTATCAAAAGCAGGAATATTAAAAGACAAAAAAGCTACCATGTTCCCCTGGGAGGATGGAATAAAAGAACTTACAGCACATGGTGCAATTTATGTTAACGAGGAGACTGTGGTGTCGGATAATATTGTTACTGGAAAAAATCCTGACGCATCGAAGGCTTTTGGTTTAAAGCTTTGTGATGTACTTGGAATAAGGAAGTTTGAGAAAAAAGTTCTTATGGTTATAGCTCAGAAAGATTTTGAAGATGTTGAATTCTTTGATCCTAAAACAATCCTGGAGGTAAACGGAGCAAAAATTACCGTAGCAAGCATAACGACAGATACTGCTACAGGATCCAACGGTTCGAGAGTTACACCGGATATAAAAATATCTGCTGCAAAGGCATCTGACTTCGATGCTATTGTAGTTGTCGGGGGAACAGGAGTAATAGGTTCTCTCTGGGAAGATACCTCGTTGAGGAAGTTATTACAGGACGCAAACAAAAACAATAAAGTCATTGCTGCTATTTGTGCGGCTCCTCCTGTTTTATCAAAGGCAGGACTTTTGAAGAACAAGAAAGCTACCATGTTCCCCTGGGAGGACGGAATCAAGGAACTAACCAAATATGGTGCAAAGTATGTTAATGAAGAAGTGGTGGTCTCAGGAAATATTGTTACAGGAAGAAACCCTGACGCCTCTCAGGCTTTTGGTCTTAAATTATGTGAAGTGCTGAAAATACTACACGCTTAATATACTCCTCCTCAGAGAAGTGGAGGACATCTTTTACCTCGTTATATGCGTTTTAATTAAAGTCCAAAATTGATAACATACCCCTCGATGGAAGCAATATCTTTCGAAGGGTATGTTTGTATTTTAATTTAATTGTTCAAATTGTATAATAGTACCATAAAAATAATAATTATCGAGTATTTCTCTTCGGGGGTTATAAATAATGATATCTCTGGAAACTATCGGCAAAAAATATTTTACAAATTACGGCTTGAAGGTTTTCCTTAAGGAAGACGATTTGTTTAACTCTGATTTAGGCTATGGGGAGCGATTTAAAATAGTTTTTGCGGAAGAAGGCTCTGGTATTTTAAACATTGACGGCAAACGGCTGATTTTTGTAAGTCCTGCACTTTTTTGCTTCAACGAAAATGAACACTATTTTCTTGAGAGTCACAGTAAGCTTAAAGCACTGACCGTCTGGTTTCATCCCAGCATTATAAACAACGCCTTTAGTTTTAATAGAATAAGACATCCTGAAGGTTTATCGGCTACTGAAAATCAAGATTTGTTCTGGCTTGAAGTATTTATAGACCGAAACAGTACCTTCAGGGGACAGCTTAATATTGGCCCTGGAACCTGTAAACAGGTAAAGGCTTTACTCGATTGTATAAGGCTTGAGCTTGATATACAAAGAGATAATTATTGGCCCTGCAGATCCCGAAGTTATCTGATAGAACTGCTTTTTCTCATACAGAGGCTTGCTTCCACACCGGAGGAAAACTACAGTATAGAAATCAACAAGGAGCAAAGTGGTATTGGAGACATACTGTTATACCTCTATTCCAACTATTCTAAAAAAATAACTATAGAGGACCTGACTGAGAAATTCCATATTAACAGGACCTCTTTAAACAAACTATTGAATGATGCTACAGGAATGTCTGTTATGAATTTTCTTATAAAACTTAGAGCCTGCCTGTCAGCGCAGCTGCTTAGAGATACAACTCTTCCGGTAGCTGAAATCATCGGCCGTACAGGGTTTAATGACCCCTCCCATTTCGGCAGAATGTTTAAAAAATATTACGGACTCTCAGCTACCGAGTATCGAGAAAAAAACAACTGGATGCTTAAGTAAAATGTGATTGTTCAAGTCTCTATCAGATTCCTTTTAGTTGTTTCCTTTTGCTAAGTACAAGGGTTATTGATAATATTGCTGCCGCAAATCCAAGTTCTATCAGCATATAGGAAACTATAGGACTTAAATTGTCCAAATTGAATACCGTCAAATCTCCTATGGCTTTGTTAGCTTTTATAAACCAGTAGGTCGGCAAAAACCTTGCGATAGCGAGAACATTTTCACCCAGCATTTCCTGCGGTACGAATACACCAGTCAAAAAACACATTCCAAGAGACAGTACATTTGAAACACCCGATTGAGCGTTCCTGTTCTTAATAAGTATTCCGACCAGGAAGCTGATACAAAGGATGGTTATTGTTAAAATCAATGAGTTTATGCAGAAGTATAAAGTATTCAGCTTAAATATGTCATTCCTGTAAAGAATAACACTTAATATAACCAGTATTGCCCAGCAAGCTAATGAGAAGACAATGTTGCCAAGTAAAATTTGCATATTAAAAGAGGTATTACTTACAGGAGAGCATAGATTCCGTCTCCTCAGCTTTATGTCGTTGAATACCATCATAATGGAACTTACACCAAGGATGATAATGTTAAGCAATATATAAGGAGAATAGTTGTAAAAGTACTCCAGTGAACTGGTTTCTTCAACTTTTCCTTCCGATGTCTTCAATTTTACGTCTGTTTCCATATCCAGGTCCTTCTTGATATTTTTAACCAACTCTTCCTGTGATATATTTTTCAGGTTTTTAACATAAAGATTTGCCGATTTCAGGTATTTGTTTATAAGTATATCTGTATAAACACCACTTACGGTGCCTGAAACAACTGTCTTGTCTATACCTGCCGATTTTCCCGACATAAAGTCTTCTGTAAAGCCGGCAGGTATTTTGGCAATATACTCAACCTCTCTGAAAAACAGTGCATCCTGCAAATACTCAGTGTTACTGTCAAGCTCAACAAAAATTGAATGGTCTGCCAGATAATCCTTAAGTCCTTGTATTAATACAGTATCCTGTCCTTCATTTATAAAAGCCACCTTTGCTTTGGATTGAGTAAAAGTATCTACATTATTGTCATTGCCCATATAAGTAAAAAGTATGGCGATGGCAAGAAATACTATTACATATATTGATAATTGCAAGCTTTGTTTCTTTATTATTCTAAAATATGTTTTAAATATAATCATATCTCTGCCTCCTCATTACTAAATAGGTTACAAGGCAGAACAGGACAGTAGATCCACTCAGCAAACCTATGTTAACGAAAAATCTTGTGTGTGTGTCATAGTAGTATAATGCATAGAACGCATCTGTTATCAGAGATACCGGGTTTATATATGCCAGTATCGGAACATGCTGCTGCACAATGTATTTCATCTTGTCAAACATCATTCCTGACAGAAAAGAGGCCGTCATGGTAGAAACAATAAGGATGGCTGTCTTTATTCCCTCTCCCTTTTTATTTATTACACTAATTAAGGCTCCAAAGCTTATTCCGCTTGCACATCCTATAACGCAGGTCAGTAATATTAATGCCGTTTGATTTCCAAAATCTATTTTCAGTCCAAAAATAAGATAGCTCATCAAAAGAATAATTTCAGTAAAAGAAATCAACAAACCCGCCAGCATACCTGCCGTCAGAACTTTCAACTTGTGAACCGGAGCAACATTGAGCCTTGCAGCCCTTTTTGATAAATTTGCCTGAGTGTCGGTTACCTCTTTTAGTCCGAAGAAGGCACCGTAAAAGCAGGCCATCGCTATTAAGGTATAAAAATAATTTACTGTGATATCAGGTTTGTCCTGTGTTCCAATCTGAACTTCTCTAGTATAAGCGGAATTGTTTTGCAGGTCCTCTGTAAGCCCGTTCTGAAGAGCTGCAGGATTCTGTTTTATAATACTGAAAACTGTACTTCCTGTTTGACTGTACTGATCGAAAATTTCTTTTATGATGGTTTGATCAAACCCGGACTTCTTTACTGTGAGACCGATAGGATTGCCATAGGTGATATATCCCACAACCTCGTTGCCGGCAAGCATTTTTTCCGCCTGCTCTTTGGATACCACCTTTGCGTTAAAAAGCTGTTTGCCGCTGTTATTATCGGAAATCCCTCCGGAATGCTGCTCAATAAAATCTCTGAATTCTTTATTTTCTTGGTACTGTTCATCGTCTACCACTGCTATATTTACAACATTAAAGTTTTCAGATTTAGTAATGTTGGAAAACGCCATATTGAAAAAGGTAGCTAGAATCAACGGAAATATTAATGTCCAGAACACTAATGCTTTATCCCGTACTATACATTTCAATCTGTTACAAAATATATTAAAAAACATTATACTTCCCCCCCTCCTCAGTCTCGGAGATCCTTCCCTGTTATTTCGAGGAAGACATCATTAAGTGTCGGCATTTCAGAGTATACCCTCCCGAAGGACATATTGTTATCCTTGAAATAGTCCAGAAGGGTGGTAAGGTTGTGTTTTCCCTTGTTATATTTTATTGAAAGAACCCTGTTATTGTAATCCACACTGTTAATGTTGGGCAGCTGTTTTATTTCATCTATCTTATTGTTTTCAAGTCCGAATATCTCAACTGAAATTGTCTCTCCCAGCTTTATCATCGCTTTAAGCTCATCCTTGCTGCCCATGGCAATTACCTTGCCCTTATCCATGATCATAATCCTGCTGCATAGCTGTTCAACCTCTTCCATGTAGTGGGAGGTGTATATTATTGTGGCTCCCTCTTCATTCAGCTTTTTTATTCCGTCAAGGATGTTGTTTCTGCTTTGTGGGTCGACTGCAACTGTTGGTTCATCCAGTATTACAAGCTTAGGCTTATGGGCTACACCGCAGGCGATATTTAATCGTCTCAGCAAGCCGCCGCTAAGTTTCTTCGGGTAAAATTTTCTGAATTCATTTAACGCTACAAAGTCAATGGCTTCTTCAACCAGCCTTTTACGTTTCTCTTTGTCATTAACATATAGACTGCAGAAATAATTTATATTCTCGTATACCGTTAGTTCTTCAAAAACTGCAACATCCTGCATTATAATCCCAATATCACGCTTGATATCATAGGCATCAGGTGCCATAGGTTTTTCGAAAAGTCTTATTTCTCCCTTGTCATAGCTCAGCAGCGAAAGAATGCAGTTTATTGCTGTTGTCTTTCCGGAGCCGTTTGGTCCAAGAAGTCCGAATATCTCGCCCTCTTTTACATCAAAGGACAGGTGATCCAGAGCTACCAACTCTCCGTATCTCTTTACTAAATTTTTTACACTCACAATCATGATTCAAACCTCCATATATAGCCGACAGCCGGAATAAATACCTTCGCCGGAAATTTTCATGTATTACCTTACAATAATATTTTACATATTCCGGATGTAATACTTAAGTGTCTGGAATCAGAAGTAAATGTGACAATTGTCATAATATTATATTAAAAAAGTGAAGCCATACTTTTCGAAAATAGCTTTAGCTTTACTGCCATAAAGAAAATCTGTAAACCCTTTGGCCTCTTCAGGATTTTTGCTTTCCTTTATCACTGCCGCAGGATAATAAACAGGTTTATGCGATCCTTCGGGTGCAGCTGCAGCAATTCTTACCTTATCGGAAATCTTCGCATCTGTGAAATAGACTATACCGGCATCAACATTACCCGTTTCCACCCAGGTTAATACTTCCTTTACATTGTTTCCGTATACAGCCTTTTTTTGCAGCTGTTTTAAGATTTTGAGATTTGATAAAACCTCTTCAGCATATTGGCCTACCGGTACGCCCTTGGGTTCACCAAGACCAATCTGCTTTACCTTATCCAGAGTAAGGTCCTTAAAATCAGTGATCAAAGTTGAATCCTTCGGAACAATCAAAACAACCTGATTTTCAAGAAAGTTCTTCCGCGTATCCGGGATAATCAGCCCTTTTTCCTCCAGTGAATCCATTTGTTTGACAGCAGCAGATATAAATATATCCACATCAGCCCCATTTTCAATTTGCTGCTGAAGTGCTCCCGAGGCTCCAAAGGAAAACGTCACCTTAACGTTTTTACTTGACTCTTCGTAAACTTTTTTTATTTCTGTAAGAGCATCCTTCAGACTGGATGCTGCCGCTACAGTTAATTCAACAGTCTGTGTATCCTCCTGTGTTACCCCCGTATTTACTGAAGTCTGTTTTGAAGCTGTCCCACAGCCGGAAAATACAATTGTCGACAATAAGATTGCTGCCAATAGTTTGGTTGAAAAATTCCAAAATTTTTTCATAAAAACCTCCTGTCAGATACTTTATCTTCATTTGAGTTCATAAAATTACCTTTCCCCAGGTATTGGTCTGTGTAAAACCTATTCTTTCTTGGAGTAACAAAAAAGATGAGCCTATAACCCATGGGTTATAAAACTCATCTTTGAGACCGTCCAGTCATTTTAACATTTTTTATTCTTCTAATTTTATCCTGGAAGCACATAAATTATTTCTCTAATTGTACCACCATAACTTTTTATTGAATATCAAGTATTTTTACAGTTAATCATATGTTGTTAACCCTTTTATTGTATATATTTAACAAATACTTTAAAAGTTTTGTAATTGACTTGGTCCATAATCTTACATATAAACATATTATGTTACTAGCCTGAGGTCTTTCAGAAGCCGTCACAAGTAATCACCAACCAAGCTTACTTACTATAAAAAAATATTCGAGGAGTTGTATACATGAAAAAAGCTTTAATAACAGGAATAACCGGTCAGGATGGTTCATACCTTTCTGAGTTTTTGCTGGATAAAGGTTATGAAGTACACGGTATTATCCGACGGAGCAGTACAGTAAATACAAGTAGAATCGACCATCTGCTGCAGAGTGCAGACAATAGCAACCACTTCTTTATACATTACGGAGATCTGACCGATACCGGAAGCATAACCAAATTAATATATCAAATTCAGCCTGATGAAGTTTACAATCTTGGTGCGCAGAGCCATGTCAAGGTATCCTTTGACGTGCCGGAATATACATCTGATGCAAACGGTCTGGGTACGCTTAGACTGCTGGACTGTATAAGAGACGTTAAGCCTGACACAAAATTTTACCAAGCCTCTTCAAGCGAATTATTTGGTAAGGTACAGGAGGTGCCGCAAAGGGAAAGCACTCCTTTCTATCCGAGAAGTCCCTATGCCGCTGCAAAGCTTTATGCTTACTGGGTAACTGTAAACTACAGAGAGGCCTACGGTCTGTTTGCATGTAATGGTATTCTCTTCAACCATGAATCCCCCAGAAGAGGGGAAAATTTTGTAACCAGAAAAATTACCCTTGGCATTTCTAATATATTAAAGGGAAAACAGGATAAGCTTGTGCTGGGCAACCTTGATGCCAAAAGAGATTGGGGTTACGCCGGAGATTATGTTGAAGCAATGTGGCTTATATTGCAGCAGCCTGAACCCGAGGATTTTGTAATAGCTACAGGTGAGACGCATACAGTAAGGGAATTCTGTGAGTTGGCCTTTAAACATGTAGGGATCAACCTGAAATGGGAGGGGCAGGGTGTCACTGAGAAAGCTATTGACAAGGGAACAGGTCGAGAATTGATTAATGTAAGCAGCCAGTTTTTCCGCCCAACAGAAGTAGATCTTTTACTGGGTGACCCGACAAAGGCAAAAAGCCGGCTTAACTGGACTCAAAAGGTATCCTTTGAGGAATTGGTCAAATTGATGGTGGAAAGCGACCTAAAAGGTTAAAAGAGTCAAATTTATATCCTTAGAGGGGGGGTTAATATGAATAAGGACAGTAAAATATATGTTGCAGGACATACAGGTATGGTGGGATCGGCCCTGGTCCGGTGTCTTGAACGCAACGGTTATCCTAAGATTATATATAGAACGCATAGTGAATTGGATCTGACAGACCAGGCTTCCACCGAAGAGTTTTTCAGAGCCGAAAAACCCGAATATGTATTTATAGCTGCGGCAAAGGTTGGAGGTATTCATGCCAACAATACTTTTCCTGCAGACTTTATAATGGAAAATATGCTAATGGAGTGCAACCTTATTAAAAGCTCCTATAAATATGGTGTTAAGAAGCTGATGTTTCTGGGAAGTTCCTGTATCTACCCTAAAACCTGCCCACAGCCAATTAAAGAGGACTATCTGCTTACCGGCCCTCTTGAACCCACAAATGAGGCCTATGCTTTAGCAAAAATATCCGGTATAAAAATGTGTCAGTCCTATAACAGACAATATGGCACAAGCTTTATATGTGCAATGCCGGCAAGTCTGTATGGAATAAATGACAGATTTGATTTATACAACGCTCATGTAATTCCATCAATAATTATTAAGCTGCACAAGGCAAAGCTTGATAATAGTCCCAGGGTTGAACTTTGGGGAACAGGTACTCCTTTAAGAGAATTTCTTTACGTTGATGATATGGCAGAAGCCTGCCTGAATTTAATGCTGACCTATGAGGGCAATGACTTTGTGAATATTGGTTCGGGTAAAGAGGTAAGCATCAAGGGACTGGCAGAAGCCCTTAAAAAGGTCATCGGTTACTATGGCGAATTGATTTTTGATACAACAAAACCAGACGGTACTCCCAGAAGAGTTCTTGATAATACAAAAATTCTGGAGACCGGCTGGAGGCCTAAAATTGATATGGAGGAAGGTTTGCGCCTGGAATATGAATATTATTTAAAGATTTCACACTAATATATGAAAACCCTAGAAAGGAAGAAGGCAGTTCCCTAAAGGGAACTGCCCTAATTCCATACCTTTAACATAATCAGTGATATCTTTTTTGACCATTCCCAGTAAAAATCAATTACCTAATCAATGGTTATCTGGTTAAGAACATCCATTTGAGCCAGAAGAAGCACTTCGGTTTTCTTTTTAAAGGTAAATAGCTCTGCCTTTATCTCCTCAAGTTTGCCTTTGGCTCTTACAATTTCCTGATTAGCTGTTTCTATAAGCTTGCAGGCATTTACCTCGGCTTCATTTGTGATAAGTCTTGCCTTTTCACATGCATTTACTTTTATTTGTTCACTTGTATGCTGAGCAACCAGAATTGAGTGTTGAAGTGATTCTTCAAGCATTTTGTAGTGCTGTATTGCTTCATTTAAACTGTTTATCCTATTCTTCATTTCTTCATTTTCTTTTACAACTCTTGAGTAATCTTCATTAATTAAAGTTAGTAAATTATCAACCTGTTTTCTGTTATAGCCGTCCAGAATCGATCTTTTGAGACAAATACTTCTTAATTCCTCAGGGGTATAATTCATACGTCCCACTCCCAATCTTCTTTCATACTAAAATATATATTCTTAAATAATAAATATATTCTGAGAAGCATTTTATATGACTCAGCATATTCCTTAAAGCCATTTTGTCCCTATAGGCATAATGTCTCTGTCCTTCACCGGAATTCTGAAGTTACTGAAATCTCGTGTCGCAAGCATATCGGATAAGGCTTTAGCCCATAACGCATAGTTTATGTAAGCATAAAATCTTGCCCTATCAAGGTACTGGATAATATTTTTATAAAATCTGCTCATTCTTTTTATAAAGGACTCCCCATAATTATCCAGGAGAGTTGCTATATCATAAGCAGGATCACCCGTTCCTGACAAACCAAAATCGATAATCCCACTCATTCGGTTTATATTTTTGTTAAAAATAATATGATATGGAGACAAATCTCCATGAATAAGAGTCGGTTTAAAGTTTATAAACTTTTCATTCTCAAGCAAGGGTTTAAAAATCTGCCTGAAATACTCCCTTGAGTAACTATCACAATACGGGAATACCTTTCTTTCAATTTCCTCACATTTTGCGAGCCACTCTTCCTGTGACATAGTCAACTGGCATTCTGATATTTTATTAAAGTTATCTCCCTTTAAGGGTATGGTATGAAGCTGGTTCAAAAAATCTGCCAATTGCTCTGCAATCATGTCCTGTGCCCTGCTTCCCAGTTGCAACAGAGCATTTCTGTACAAGGGCTCTCCTCTTATATAACTGAACCGGCCAATCCCTTTTTCAATAAGTTCAGCCCTTGGTACAGTAATTGAAAAATTTCTTCCAATGGTATTGATTACATTGACTTCGTTATCTATATATCCGACGCTCCAATCATACCTTGCAAACTTGAAAACATCCTTTTCATTAACAATAACAATATCTCCATGTTTTCCATCGGTAAAATTGCATTCCATCTTTTCAATTACAATTTGTGGATACTTACTTTTAATATAGCTAAAATATTTAGTTTCCTTGGTATCCATCATACTCCTCCAAAAAATGACTTATAGCCGGGTATTTATACCAATGATATATAATACGAAATACCTTGGAAAAGTGGAACAATAATTAAACAAAAAGACTCCCCCCTCATTTTGTCTTTCTCTGTCGAAATATATAAAAGAAAGGGAGGTAACACTATGAGAAAAAAATTACATAAAGCATTGGCACTAATTACCGCAATAGCTCTTATATCGTCAATGCCCTTTGCAGCATCTGCAAAAAATCAAAATGCTACCGAAAAAAAGGATACCAGGCTAGAAACCAAAACTGAGAAAAGTAACGTAATGAAGTCTGAGAAAAAGACTGATAAAAAGACTGAGAAAAAAACAGAAAATAAAGCTGTAAAGGACCCCCATGTTGAAAAGCTAAATAATATTGATAAAAAAGTAATAAGAATTGAAGTTGATTACAATAAGCTGTCTAAAGAAATGAATTCCTATATAACTGCCAATATTACAACCGGCTCGGCAATCACCACAACAGGCTCTGCTGTGTCAACCTCCGGAACTGCAGTTTCAACTACCGGTTCAGCAATAACAATTGGTGGACCTAAAATTAAAGGGTCAAGCCTAAAGGGCTTTGTAAATAGTTACACAGGTAAATTAAACGCATTATCCAATAGGATAAAAGAGGTTGAAAAACATTTAGTCTCCAAAGAAGCAGACAAAATAAATTCTGAAATGTATAACCAACTTATAGGCAGAATTGATGTACTAAAAAAGAAAATACTGGCAGATACGAAATTGTTAAACAGTTATATCCCTAAAAAATAAAGGTTCTTATTTTAATCAAATCCTTCACTAAGGGTGGCATAGCCTTTGGTCTGCCCAGTGTGACATTATGTGTCACGCTGGGCCTTTCCATTTTCTGAATAATTTCAATATAATAGTTTTATATTAGTATCAGGCCAGTCTTTAAGACGCATTACCGTATTTGAAAGATTTGAATATCCATTCCCTATAAAAAAATCACATTGTGCCGCAAGATAAGTGTCCTTGATTATCTCAACCGTATCCTTTACCAGTTCTACTCCTTTATGGCGTTTATTCGGATAGTCCAACAGACAGGTTGCAATTCTCTCTTTAAGTGGTTCTTTTTTACTGTCTGAGTAAATGAGCAAGTCGTTTTTTCCGTATAGCTTTTTATATTGTGAAAATATTTTCTTTGAGTCTGTGATTAAGAACAGATGCCTGGCATTATACCGTACAATAAACTGCCATAAGTTTGGTTTGTAATATTCATTAAGGTCATATAATTGGGCCACTTCCTTTACAATAGCATCTCCTCTTACATGAACACCTATAATAGGCTTTTCATCCCTGAAATTTGGATTGGTATTGATAAATTTCCTTATTTCCTTTAAAATTTCAGGCTTAGGTTTTAGATAAGTATCGAAAAGTCTTCTATATATCTGGTGAGGGGTTTTACCATACGCCCAATGATCACTTTTTACCCAGGGCAGCAAGGCACGTATAGGGTAATATACATCGCTGACTACTACATTGGCATCACTCTTCATAAGGCTTTTAAGATCACGATTTTCCATTTTCAATCTGTCTGTATCTTCAGCCAGTACATTTTCAAATTTCCAAACAGAGGGATAATAAGTATACTCTACCCTTACAACATCACGAAAGCTGAATTGCGAAACGGGTTCAAAGAAGAAATCAAATGCATTTGTAGTAAGGGATTCACTGTAAAGGCTCTCCATCCCCCAATAAATCACCGGCATCCTGTTTGTGAGTTCGGCTGCCAGGATTTGACACATTACATGATCAACCTCACCCCAGAGGCTGTTACCTAAAGCTTTTATCAGAAGAAATCTATTAGTCGACATAAGTATTAACACCTCCGTAAAATTCAGGATACTCCAACCGGTGGCTCTCTGACTCCAGAATTCTCCTCTTACCCTCAGCCTTTACCCTCTTTTTAGCTAACTTTATCTCTCCCTTCAAATCCCTGTAAAAGAGAACCATGTTCTCTTCAGGCCAATCCTTCAGGCGTTTTACGGTATAGGATACGTTTGAATAACCATTACCTATGAAGAAATCGCATCTAGCTGCAAGATAAGTATCCTTTATTATTTCTATTCCTTTACGCCGCTTTATAGTGTAATCCTGCAGGTGCGGCGCATCACCCGTTGCATTGATAAGCCCTCTTCTGCAATCGGTATAAACTACTCTGGAACCGTAACGCTCAAGAAAATCATCCACCATTTCCTTGCAATCCGTGAGCAGTAGCAGCTTCTCTATTCTGTATCTGGAGATAAACTCTTTAATTTTCATGTGGTATTGCTTGTTCAGATGTGAGAGATTTTCAACTTCCCGTACCTTATCTCCGCCCCTTATATGAACACCTAGAAGCGGCCTCCCATCTTTCATCTCTTTTTCATAGAATTCATCTATTTCCTGGAGGATATCAGGCTTTAACCTAAGGTATTTATCAAACAAAAAACGATAAATTTGATGTGCGTTCATCCCGTAAGCCCAGTGCTCACTTGGAATGAAATTTATTATTGGACGTATAAAGTAGTGAACATCACTTACAATTACGTTTGCATCACTGTTTATCATTTCACCCAAATTTCTATATGCCCAGGCCACCTTATCCAGATCTTCAATCATAACGTTGCTGAAATTCCATATAGGCGGATAATAAGTATATTCCGGCCTCACAATATCATGAACCGTATAGTCGGCTAACGGCTCAAAATAAAGCTCAAAAGCATTTGTATTAAAGGATTCCCCGTAGAGACTATTAGTTCCCCAATATACTATTGGAATTCTGTTTGTTATTTCAGCAACTAAAAGCTGTCCCATAACATGGTCAACATCTGACCAGAACCCACAGCCCCAGGATTTTATCAACAAAAACCTATCATTTGGCATTTTCAGCACCTCCCTGGCCATGTACCAGCTTACCGAAAATCCTTTTTATTAAGCCGAGTAATGTATCTCTTCTTACAATCAGCTTTACATTGACCGGATACTTTCTTTTTTTATAGACCCAGTAGAGCAATTTTGTGTTTTTCACAGGCCAATCCTTGATACGGGTAACAGCATGTGACAGGTTGGAAAAATCATTTCCTATAAAGAAATCACATTTTGCTGCAATAAATGCATCTTTTATTACTTCAACTCCACGTCTCCTTTTAATCATGGCATTTTCCATATATGAAATTTCCTGATCAGACGATAATCGTTTACAATCTGTAACAGCTACTATTGAACCGTACATTTTAACATATTCCTCAACTGTTTTCTGACAATCTGTTAGAAGGAATATTTTTTTAATGTTGTATTTTTCTATGACCTTTTTAATTTCCTTGTGGTAAACTTTGTTTGGCTCTTTGTACTTACCTTTTTTTAGATGCTTGGAAAACTTTTCACCTGGTTTACCATTATCCTTCTCGACTTTTCTATACACCTTGTTCCAGTATTGATTATCAAACTTGTCTGAATCTCTGGTATCAAATACTTTTCCTTCATCAGCCCTTCTTACATGTACCGCAAGTACCGGATGACTATCCTTCAGCCAGGAATTGTAATAACCCTGGATTTCCATATCAATATCAGGTTTTATCCTGATATATTTACTAAAAAGATATCGATATATCTGCTCAACGGTCATTCCATACGCGCTGTGATTTTTCTTTACAAAAGGTATGAGCTCAAAGACATTATAATAAACATCACCTACAACTATATTGGCCTTACTCCCTAGAATATCTCCTGCATTACGGTATCTCCAGGTATCCTTCGTATGGTCGTCTACCAGCAGATTATCGGAATCCCATATAGGCGGATAGTATGTGTATTGAGGGTTGGATAGGTCAAATATTGTATAACTGTTTATGGGCTCAAAATATAATTCAAAGCCATTAGTCTGTACAAATCCATTGTTCAGACAGTGGGTAGGCCAGTACACCACAGGTATTCTGCCTGTGAGCTCAGCTATAAGCAGCTGTCCCAGTACATGATCTATATCAGCCCAAAGCATGTAACTATACGTCTTGATAAGTAGAAATCTGTCATTTGCCATGCTTGTTTTTCACCTCAAATTATGGTATTCATGATATTTTATGTAATCCATAATTAATATGTGAAAACAAAATATTATTTTTGTAAACTAAAAAAACGACTGCTGATTATTCGGGTTATATCAAACAATTTTCCGAAATAATAGAGTATCAGAATTATTGTATAGTATACCGGAAAAGTAAACTGAAGGCCTGACACAATGCACATCAGCAATCCCCCTGCTACACCAATTAATAATGAAAGTATAAGAATCGTCAGACTCTTTACATTTGAATAACCACCTGCAAGCTTATACAGCTTTATAGTAGACTTCACAATAATAAAGCTAATAAAAATACAGACTGTAAGAGCATAAGAAAGAATCAGATTTAAATTTAACCATAATTCATACTGAGTCGGCATATAGCCTGTAAATCGGTTGGCTTTAAATATACCTGTTTTAATTAAGTTACCATAGAAATTTAAATCAAAAATATTTTCAGAAGGTATATATTGATAGGGTATAAAACCTTTGAACCTGACTGCGTAATATATGGCACCCATACTGACCAGCAGCACAGCAGCTCCAGAAAAAAACAGAATAAGTCCGAACCTCGCTCCGGCGATAACTTCCAGGAAATACCCTCCTTCCAATCTGTTTCTGAAAAATGCCAAACCGTCTTTAATGTATCTGAAGAAGTAGCTTAACAGCATAAGAATTATCAGTACCCCAACAAATAGTATAAATACTGACAGAGGCTGTGAAACATAGACACTACTATTGTAGAAGTCATTTATTTCATAATTGCTGCTGTCAACACCTGTTTTTTTTAGAAATTCCGTTGCTTTTTCAGTACCAAAGGTGGCTTCCTGAAACTTTTTATCGCTTATTAAAACAGTGTTTATTGTTCGGCTATTATAACCGTCAACACTCTCAAAAGGAATAAATATTCTTTCAGCACCATCTGAATAGAGGATCGAAAAGGGAGTAACTTCTTTTTTATATACCCCTACAATGGTGTATTTTACTCCTGCAACGGACAACTTATTTCCCAAAACCTTATTAGTCATAAAAAGCCTTAGCGCAAGGCTATCACTGATTACGGCAACTTTTTTGCCTAATTCATGCTGCTCTTTATTAAAAAATGTGCCCTGAAGCATACGTATATCTATAAAATCTATAAGATTCTCTCCACAAAGTACCGTAGCTACTGGGTACCCGGATTTTTCTGTCTTTATATAGGCCTCCGTTTCATTCAAATAAGAGAGCCTTTCAAGGGGATAATTTACCATGCTCTGAATCTGTTTATACTTTATTGTCCTATCGTCAGCTGCTTTTACACTATTTATATTAATCTCAAGCCTTCCGCCGTATCTCTTTTCATAGTCAGCCTGGAATCCTGCAACAATACTGTTCAGCAAAAATACCAAACAAAATAAAATCGACATATTTATAATCAGCTTTTTAAGGGAATACCGATGAATCCCCATTTCATTGAACACCTTAAGTTCACTGAGTACCTTCAGTTCATTATGTTTGTTCAATCTATTCACCTCAATTTAACCTGAAGCCCGTCTGACAGAGCTTTAGTACTGAACTTAACTATTTTTTCGTCCCCGTTGAGCCCTACTCCCGTTACTGCGCTATTGAAATCGTCCTCCTCTGCAACGGTAACCTCCTGCTTTGCAACATACATTTCCTTTCCCAGAACTCCGTTTCTCTCTTTCAGAATAAATATGTACTTTTTCCCGCCCTCATCAATAATACTGCTTTTTGGTACAATAGATTCGTACTGTGTGCTTTCTTTTCGTACTGATACATTTAACGTCTGTCCTATTTCCAGCTTACCTTCCTCGTCGTTTATATAAGCAGTAAATTCATATTGATTTTCTTTCGGCAGGTACTTTTTCTCACTAACTTTTTCACTAAAACTAAATCTTTCATCGTTTGCTGTATTGAGTTCAACAGAATCTCCAACTTTTATTTTACTTGCAGGTTTTATATCCATAGTCCACCTTGCTGCAACTCCTGACTGTTTTTTTACTATTTCGAAAAGGATCTGTCCGTTGCTTGTCATGGCTCCACTTTGGATTGGTATACTTTTTACTGTGCCGCCTACAGCAGCTTTTAGTACTCCATCTGAAGGTACATTCTTTCTCATTTTCTGCAGTTCCATTCTGCTTACCTCCAGCTCTGCTTCCTTCTCAGCCAGATCTATGCTGTAATTGTCACCGGCTTTGATGCTTTCGTCCTCTTTCTGCTTTAACATACGCTGCTTTTTTTCATAATCCGCTTCTGCCTCTTCCAGCTTGTCCTGTGCCTCATTCACACTTGCCATGGCAACTGCATCCATATCGTATAGTTCCTTTTGGTCCTTAAGTTCCTTTTCAGCTTTTTGGACAGCCTTATATGCTGCATCACAATCAGCTCTGTACTGTTCAATATCTATAGTCTGAAACCCGTTTCTATATTTCTTCAGGTCATTTTCCAGCTTTATGATGTTGAGTTCGGCCTTCTTAATTTCAAGCTGAATATCCTGTGCGTCAATAATAGCCAGCGTTGTTCCTGAAGTAATCTGCTGACCCTCCTGAACCTTAACACTTTTCAGCCTCCAATTTCCATATGCATAAACCGTCTCAACACTTACGGGAAATACTTCTCCCTCAGCAGTAATTTCATTTGCAAGTACCCCCGCAGAGGGAGTTCCACATTCCACCTCCGGCAGCAGAAAATTATTTATTGTGCTGGAAAAGAACGTCAGCACTACGATAATACATATAAAAATTACTGCAGCCTTCCGAATTACCTTTTTTCTTATTATTAACTGCTTATCGGTTTGAATGTTTTCCATTTTACCTCCACCACCCCAAACTGTATCAAATTAATTTACTTTTTTACTTTTTATTTGATTCCCGACAATTCTATTCCCTCAATCAAGTAATTCTCTCCATATAAAAATATAAGCAATGTTGGAACCATATATAGAATCCCACAGGCAAAGGCAATCCCTATTTCCTGGCTGTTTATCCTGGACAAAAATATGGAAAGAGGGTGCATGGTTTCATCCTTTAAAAAGATAAGGGGCTGTTCAACCATGTTCCAGTTGTCTATGAAAACCAGTATGGCCAGCGAAGCTGTCGCACCCTTGCATTGGGGCAGCAAAATGGAGGAAAATGCTCTCCAATACCCTGCTCCGTCTATTTTGGCGGCTTCGCAATAGTCCTCCGGTATATTTATCATAAACTGTCTCAGCAGGAATACCCCAAAGGTGGAAAAGACACCAGGCAAAATTATTGCCCAAAAAGTTCCCATCAAATTTATCTTATCCAGAATAATGTAATTCGGTACCAGGGTTACCTGGAAGGGCATCATCATTACTATTATGTATATAAAGAATATCTTATCGCTGAAGGGGAATTTCAACTTTGCAAAAGAGTAGGCTGCCATAGTTGCCACAATAATTTGTCCCAGCATAATGGGTAAAGTAACTGCAACGGAATTCCAGAACATAAAAAGGAATTTTGGCTTTCTTAGTAGTACGTTGTAATACTGCATAAAGCTGACCTCATCTGGAATCAACGAAAAAGTTATTTCGGGTTTTTCACCCTCCTTTACAGCGGCCTCACTTACAGCACTATAGTTCTGTATTACCTCATGGCTTGACATGAACGAATTTGAAAGCATATATATTACAGGAAACAGTAGTGCTCCAGAAATACAAATTATTATCAGGTATTTTGCGAACCCTTTTATTTTGTCAGCAGGTTTGACCAAAACAGTATTTATTCTGTTCACGTTACATGCTCCTTCCGAATCTGGCCTCTATTTTGAAAAGTATCAGTACCAGCAGGGCTATTACAATGGCCATAATAAAAGCTGCTGTTGTCAGTCTCTCATAGGACAGATTTAAAAAGTTATTATTCATAAAGTGCTGAAGCATGTAAATTTTAAGGCTTGGATAACTGCCGCCCAGAAGATATGCCTCCCTGAAAACCTTAAAGGAATTTACAATGGACATCATAAATACGAAAAAGCCTGTAGGAATCATAAATGGAACGGTTATGGCTTTCATACAGGCAAGGGGACCTGCTCCGTCAATCCTGGCTGATTCATAATATTCCTTTGGTATGTTGTTCAAACCTGCCAGGAACAATATTACGTTATAGCCGCAATTCTTCCACAGATATAGCAGAACCAGCACCCACATTGACCTGTCACTTCTTATCCAGTCAATGCTCCCTTCAGCTCCAAGTTTAATTAAGATGTTATTGATAACACCATATTCATTAAACAGGATATTCCACACCAGTATTACAGATGCAACAGGTATTACCAGAGGAAGTATGAAAAAACTTCTGAATATGGGCAAACCTTTAATTCGGCTGTTAAGGAGTATTGACAGAGAAAAGGACAAAAGCATAATAAGTGGAACACTTATTATATTAAAAATAACGGTATTCCATGATGCCAGCCTAAAGGAATTACTGCTAAAAAGGTCTACAAAATTTTGAAGACCAACAAAGTCAGCTCCGCCTATCCCCTGTGTAAAACAATAGTACAGGCTGATTACAAAGGGTACTGCCAGGAATATGGCAAACCCGGCCAGACTGGGAAGCGCAAATAAGAAACCGGCTAAGGCTTGTCTTGTTTTGAGTTTTGTATGTAACACCTTCATTTCTCTTCCTCTTCATTTGCAAATAGGCTAAACAGATATGAATATTAATATATTTTATATCATTGTTTACCACAATAATTATATAATACCTACATAGGTATATCTATGCTTTTATGTGAATAATTGTTAATAAACAGTAAACTTTATTAAATAAAAAATCACATATCGGAGAGGTAACCCCCTTGATATGCGACCTTTATTTTTGTATTTTATTTAATGCAGAGTCTTCCAATAGTCTGACTACGACCTTACATGTTATTTATATGTAGCATCAATTCATATATCTCATACCCTGCAAACCCAAGAATAATTAAGAAAATGCCCACAGCATAAAGCCCCCATGCTGTATGACTGTTAAAAGGATTTATTTTTTGCTTCTCCTCATCAAACATTCTTTTGTATTTTTCTCTTCGCTCCCACCAATTATATACGCAAAAACACAATAATAGCACTGCAGCAAACAAACCGAAAATAATTTTTCCCATAATTACTCCCCATCTCAAAAAATGTCTTCGCTATCCCGACAGTTAAAAAGCTAACTTCCGGGATATTTTTCCAATACTATATTATCATATATATTTAATTAAGTCTTATAAAACCTCTTTTAAAAATTTCCCTGTTAGGGAGGCTTTCACCTTTGCCACCTGCTCAGGTGTGCCTTCGGCTACAACAAAACCTCCTCCGCTGCCACCTTCCGGCCCCATATCAATAATGTAGTCTGCAGACTTTATCACATCCAGATGATGCTCAATAACCAGAACCGTATGTCCATTGTCTACAAGCTTAACCATGCAGTCGATCAGCTTCTGAATATCCGACAGGTGTAGCCCCGTCGTAGGCTCATCAAGTATATACAGATTATGGGCACCTCTCTTTATCTTGGATAATTCATAGGCCAGCTTGACCCTTTGTGCCTCTCCTCCGGATAGTGTTGTAGAGCTCTGACCAAGTGTCATATATCCCAGACCTAACTCATTAATGATTTGCAGTTTATGTTTCAGGTACTTGTTTTCCTTAAAGAAGTCCAGCGCCTCTTCTGCCGTCATCTCCAGTACATCTGCTATACTTTTTTGCTTGTACTTTATTTCTAAGCCTTCATCTGAGAAACGTCTTCCTTTGCAGACAGGGCAAATAGTTTCGATATCGGCCATGAATTGAAGGTTTGTAACTATTATTCCATCTCCTGCACAATGCTCACACCGTGTACCATTTGCATGAGTAAGGCTGAAATCAATTTCACTATACCCACGGCTAACAGCCTCGGGCTGCATGGCGAAAATTTCACGTATTTTATCGTAAATGCCTATGTAAGTGGCAGGATTCGATTTACTGTTCCTTCCAATGGGGGATTGGTCGATGTTTATAACATTGTTAAGCAGTTCGGCTCCAAAAAGGAAATCGTGCTCTCCCGAAACAATTCTTGCTCCTGTCTTATTCACCTTTAGCTGCTTATACAGTATTTCATTAATCAATGAACTCTTTCCGGAGCCAGAAACACCTGTAACGCAGATAAATACACCTAGAGGGATATCAATGTCTACATTTTTAAGATTGTTTTCACGAGCTCCCTGAATAGATAGAAAATGGTCTCCCAGGTTTCTTCTTGTCTTAGGTACCGGTATGGATGCTGCGCCGGATAAATAGTTACCGGTTACAGATACCTCTGAATTCATTATATCCTCCAGTGTTCCGCTGGCTACTATATTACCTCCATGGACACCCGGTCCCGGTCCGATTTCAATAATGTGATCAGCGCTTTTTATTGTATCTATATCATGTTCCACGACAATAACGGTATTTCCTATATCCCGCAGCTTTTTCATGGTATCTATAACCTTTTGGGTATCCCTGGGGTGAAGACCAATGCTGGGCTCATCCATTACATACAGCATACCCATAAGTTCACTGCTGATCTGTGTAGACATTTTTATTCTCTGCATCTCTCCGCCCGATATGCTGTCACTTCTTCTGGACAGGTTTATGTAATGTAGTCCAATATTTATCAGCAGCTCCAATCTTGAGCTTATTTCCCGGATTACCGATTCACCTACCTCCCTTATATCCTCCTCAAAGGTCAGCGACTTAAGAAAGTCCAGAAGTTCAGGCAGCTGCATTCTGCTCATTTCATCAATATTCTTCCCTCCTACAGTTACCTGAAGCCTTTGTTTCTTAAGTCTGGCCCCGTTACATTCCGGACAGACCTTTTCTATCATACATTCCTTGATGAAGTTCGGTTCAAAGGCTTCACTGGTTGAAGTTTTCCTGATATAGTGCTTATACCAGCTTTCCAGATCGTTTACAAACCCTGCAAAAGGTCTAGCCCTTCCAGTTATCCAGTTCTTTTTTGTGGAGTAGGGCGGCTGTAGCATCTCGACCAGCTCACCTTTTGAACCATAGAACAAAAGCTCGTGTATCTCCTTCGGGAGATCTCTAAACGGAGTATCCAGACTGAAATTATATTGCTGGGACAAACTGTACATAATTACCGACCTATAGCTATCCTTGCTGCTAGGGCTGAAAACTGTATTTTTAAGGGCCCCCTTGTTTATACTTTTTTCCGGTGAAACAATTAAAAATCTAGGCTCCACAACATATGACATCCCCACTCCAAGACAGGTGTGACATCCACTTGCCGGTGTATTGAAGGAGAAATGGAAGGGCTGCATTTCACATAAGCTGAAATGATGCTCCGGGCAGCCAAAATTTGTGTAAAACTCCCCGTCAACTCCTCCGATAACCTCCGCCTTTATCATTATGTCTTCGTCAAGTGCTAGCATTGCAGCCTCTATTGACTTGGTCAGCTGAATATATGTATCGTTTTTTAGAGTGAACCTGTCTATTATAAGTTCTATTTTATAGCTTTTAGTTTCATCTAGTTCTTTCTTTTCGGCTAATGAAAAGGGTTCACCATCAACAAGCAGCTTTTTAAAACCTTTCTCCCTAAGTTGATGAAAAGTGTAATCATAATCCTCACCAAAAATCTTATAAACCGGTGCTCTAAGTTCAACTACTGTTCCGGCAGGAAGAGTTGATATATGCTCGGCCATCTGTGCTGCTGACAGCTGCTTAAGCGGGTGACCGCACTCGGGGCACCTTCCTACCCCGGCAGTCGAAAACAGAAGTCTTAAATAGTCGTGAATATCTGTAACCGTACCAACTGTTGACCTTGGGTTGTTATTCCCTTTTTTCTGCTCTATGGCAATAACAGGAGATAAGCCCCTTACATAATCGACTTTTGCTTTTTTTAACTGGCTTATACGGCTTTTAGCAAAGTTCGATATAGAGTCCAGGAATCTTCTCTGACCCTCTCCATAAATAACATCAAAGGCCAAAGAGGATTTACCCGAGCCGGATACTCCCGTTATTACAGTCAGTTTATCTCTTGGTATCTCAACCGATATATTCTTTAGGTTATTCTGCTTGGCCCCGGATATTTCAATATGTGTTCTTATAGACATGTTTTTGTTTCCTCTCTTTTCCATATTATCTTTTTGAAAATAACATTTTAACATTGTCGTCTTGAATTTTATTTTCAGTTAAGGCGCTATAAGCAGGTAACCCTGCTCCTCCACCGCCAGCTTGCTTTTTGGAGTTATTCGAATTGTTTGTGATACTCTTTCAATAACACCCTTGTCGGCAAGATAGTCAAACATGTTATGCAAGAAATGACTATCGGCGTTAAAATGCTTGGCAATAAGAGTTGTAGTTTTTATCTCATTGTCACTCATAAACTCAATTACCGGCTTTTTAAGAATATCAAGCTTGCTTTCCAAATAGTTGTCAATTTTTTCAATAGCAGTTTCAAGCTCTTCCCTGCTGAAGTGGTGTGACATTGCATCCTGATAAAAAGTTTTTATTAGTTCCGGATTAAGAGCCTGTGCCTTTTGTATTGACTCCCTTGAAGCAGGCTCCCCTGCCAGGCATAGTTCCATGTTGGCTATAACTTCTGCTGCTTTCAACACATAATATTGTGTATAAATCGGGTCTTCTCTTGCTGTTAACCATTTCTGGCACTTCTCATAAATACCTACAAGTTCACAGCCCATCATAAATGCAGAAAGAGCCATATCATCACTACCCACGATTTTTATATCCTCAAAAAATTCGTATAAGCTGTCATCTGTGGTGTATACGATTTTTCCCTTTGAAAAATACGCTTGTGAGAATGAGCCTCCGATGTCTTTTTCCATGTATCTTCTGAAGGAACTTCTGGTAGATATACCAAGATTAATAAGAATGTCGTTTTCAATAATAGAGTAGCTATAATTCTTTAGGTTTTGATCACGCACCACAATTGCCATATCAATATCACTTTTTTCCCAGACCACATCGTAAGCGACACTTCCGCACACAATTACGGCTATTATGTTCGGGTCATCCTTTATCTTGCCAACAAAACTGTCTACCGCCTCATTAAACTTTTTCTTTAGTTCGGCCTGCCTTTTTTCATCCATATTTATATACCTTCCCTTCGTAGCATTTACAACTCTTGTTTAGTGCTCACTTGAAAATTTCTAAATGAAAAGATTGTTATTAACATACGGGTTATTGTATGATTATACTTAATCAATTTGGTAAAAACAGGACAAAAATTGCGAACATCAGTTTTGCGATATAAGGACAGGAGAATTGACCAATATGGATAATTATCTTCTTCAGATAATAAACGAAACTACCGAATTCATAGAAAGTAATCTGCTTGAGCCTTTAAATCTGGATGACATCTCTGAGAATGTTAATGTTTCAAAGTTCCATCTTCTAAGGATATGGAAGGGTGCTACCTCCACAGGCTTGATGGAATATGTCAGGAGGCGAAGAATAGCCGAGTCCCTAAGTGACCTGATCCATGAGCGGAACAGTATAGACTTTATATCCTCTAAATACTCCTTTGGCAGTGAACGTACCTATAACAGAGTCTTCAAGGAGGAGTTCAGCATTACTCCTGCAAAATGGAGGAGAACTCCCCGTCCGCTTGAGATACTTGACAGGTTTAATGCAGACTTTATGAATTGTGCCGGAGAAGGGCTTGTCTTCTTACGATCAATAAAAGTACTGCCGGCCTTTTCTCTAGCTGGACTTGAATATAAAGTCGGCATTGAAGATAATATTGAGAATCAGACTTCCAGCAAACTTGGAGTTGATTTCTTCTACAACCATAGACTCAGGATTTTCAACCCTGTGGAAAAAGATGTATACATAGGTCTGACAACATGTCCTCCCAGTGATGAGAAATATACAATTTATCAGCCCTCTGTCCAGATTGACCTGAACAGTATAGTCCCTCCTGACATGAAGGTAAAGAGTATTCTTCCTCATAAATATGGTGTTTTTACATATATGGGCCCCCACAGGCCTGAAGAAATATCCTCAAAAACCTTATCAGAAATTTGGGAGTATATTTTTAAGACCTGGATGCCTAATGTTGACTTCAATCTTAAGCAACAATTCAGTTTTGAGCGGATAAACTATGCAAGGTGTAATAAACAATACAGTGAGTGCGACTTGTATTACCCCATATCTTATCTGTAAACACCTTATCGCCCCTCACCGCTTATTGTTAATAATTACAGGAGTTCCATTCTATGGTGCGTTTAAGTCCTTCACTCATAGGCTTGAAATTATCGAGTCCGAACTCCGAGCAGACTCTGGAAATATCAAGCTGCACTTGTTGTGGAGAAACCTTAACCTTTTCAGCAGCTGCCTGCCCGGAGTTCTCCTGTACTGAAAGCTTGCTCCCGGTAATTGCACATATCTCCTCTGCAAGCTTTCTTATGGTGATGTTTTCCTTCCCACCCACATTATAAACCAGCTCAGTGCCATACAGCATTATTTTCAGCAGCATTAGCGCACAATCCGAAATGTAGCAGAAGGTTCTTACCTTGCTGCCGTTGTCCAGCATGACTATTTCTTTATTGCTTAAGGCCTGCCTTATAAATTGTGCCAGGACTCGCTCATCCCCTGCACTGACTCCTGGACCGTAGGTCATGGATATCCGTGCAATTTTGGCATTGACATTTTCGTAGCTTCTATATGCAAAGCAAAGGGTCTCACCCATTCTCTTGGCTTCAGAATATATGGCCCTGACGTTAACAGGCGAACACAGCCCCGGGAATTCCTCTTGTGTTGGTATGTTCCCGGCATCAGGCTCTCCATACACCTCTGAAGAACTCATAAACAAAAAACCTGCCTTGTCCGCTTTGGCTTTTTGGAGCAGCCTTTCAGTAACAACTGTGTTAAGATGCATGGTATCAAGGTAGTTTCTCAGGAATTTACCCGGTTGGGCATAAGTTGCTCCATGAATAATAAAATCTGCCTTCTGCAGCCTGTCAAGGGAATCGGGCAGGTTCAAATCTACCGAGTGAAAGGTGTACCCGTTACTGAATATCTCTCGTAAGGCTTGATTGGGAGAGCTTCTGCTAACGGCCTCAATATTGATTTCTGTGCCCTTTTCCAGGTTTGACAGATGAAGCATGTATATAAGATAAGTTCCTATAAGACCATTAGCACCTGTGATAAGGACATTCTTACCCTTAAGAGGTGATAAATCCATTCGCCCGAGATACTCTCTGCAATCCTGTTCAATTATTTTGTCCAATGTACCTGCCCCCTTTACTGCCTATTTATGTCATTTGACTGTGAGTGAATAATGAAGTTGACTACTAGCTCTTACTTCTGCCTCCTGGTTACTTCATTATCTCTCTGGCTGCAATGCAAATAGTATCGGCATCGGGATAATACGCTTTCTCCAGTACGTCGCTTGTCGGCGTCGGCGTATCCGGACAGCATACTCTGACTACCGGCTTTTTCAAATTGCCAAGAGCTCTCTCAGAAACAATAGCCGCTATCTCCGAGGCTGCCCCTCCCGTCTTTGCTCCTGTATCGGTAATAATAAGCCTGCCGGTTTTAGATAGTGACTCAAAGATGATATCTTCATCAATAGGCTTTATTGTTCTCAGGTCTATTACCTCAGTGGAAATATTCTCCGCCTCCAGTTTCTGAGCAGCTTTTAAGGCTTCTATAACCATATAGGATATTGCAACGATGGTTACGTCACTGCCCTTTTTTCTTACAGCACCTTTCCCGAAGGGAATGGAATACAATGTGTCTGGAACCTTACCCATTGTTTTATACAGCCATCGGTGCTCAACAAATAAAACCGGATTGTTATCTATAATACTTGAAACCATTAGGCCTTTTGCATCATATGGAGTTGCCGGCACAGCTATTTTCAGTCCCGGCACGTTCATAAACATGCCCTGTATACACTGGGAATGCTGTGCTCCCGAACCCCATCCTCTGGCGCTGATAGTGCGTACCACCATTGGAACGCTTACTTCTCCTCCCGTCATATAGCTCCATTTGGAAGCATGATTAACCAGTTGATCAAAAGACAGCAGTAAAAAGTCCATACGGGCATGCACAAGTATGGGCCTCAAACCGGCCATTGCAGCTCCGGCAGCGATACCCGTAAGTGAGTTTTCGGCTATTGGTGTGTCGAATACTCGTTGCTTGCCGTACTTTTCATGTAAATCTTTAGTGGTGCCGAAAACTCCGGCAACGTCATCAATACCCTCACCCATTATAAAAACCCGGGGATCTCTGGCCATTGATTGGTCCAGTGCTTCGTATATGGAATCCTTATATGATATAGTCCTACCGGACTGCGTCTCATCATCAATAATAAATTTATCCTGTTTTTCAACTTCTATTGTAGTCCAGGGCATTTTTCTACCTCCTGCTTCTTGTCTTACAAAACCCTTGTGTAAAACATATAATAAGTTGAGCTATTCATACATATACAAACTCTGTAAGCTCTTCCGGCTGGGGTTTGGGAGAGTTTACCGCAAATTCAAAAGCCTCTTCCACCAAGCTGTCAATCTCACTGTTTATTGTATTTTCGACAGCTTTAGTCATGAGCCCCGTATCGTAAAGGTAATTTGTGTACCATCTGATAGGGCATTTTGCAAGCCAGTAATCATATTCCATCTGAGTTCTTTGCCCCTCGCCCACATCATTTACGGTTCCTATATGGCCTTTCCACCTGTAAGTTATACATTCTAAAAAGGTTGGTCCTTCCCCGTTTCTGCACCTCTTGACTGCATTTCCAGCATACTCTGAAACTTTTACCACGTCATTTCCGTCTATCTGAAAGCTTGGAATATCATAACTTTCAGCCCACCTGTAAATGTTATCCTTTGGATGACGCGCACTATGGTGAGAGTTTATTGCATAAGCATTGTTTTCACAAATATAAATAACCGGCAGCTTTTTCAGAGCTGCAAAGTTTAAACTCTCATGAAATGTACCCTCATCAACCGCACCATCCCCAAAAAATACGGCGCTAACCTTCCCATCCCCTAACAGCTTTGAAGCAAGAGCAGTACCTGTACCCAAAGGAATATTACCGCCGACTATAGCTGTTGAGCCAAGTATCCCTACTTCTGGAGCCAGCAGATGCATTGAGCCTCCTCTCCCATAGGAACAGCCTGTTTTTCTCAGATATAGTTCAGCAACCATTTTTTTGATATCTCCACCCTTGGCAATATACTGAGCGTGGCTTCTATGGGTTCCGAAAACATAGTCCTCCTTTTTCAGGTTAATACATACTCCGGCCGAAACTGCCTCCTGACCGATTGACAGATGTATTGGTGTTTTCATTTCATCGTTTTTATACTCATCAGAAATTTTAAGCTCCAACTTTCTTATAATGAGCATTGTTCTATATAATTCAATTAGTCTGTCTTTATCCAGCATCAAGCACCCTCCCAATCTAATACAAAAGCTTTATCTTATTGCTGCTCCAATCCTTCAGCTCAGTTATGGCCAGAGATACATTGGAATAGCCGTTACCGATAAAGTAATCACACCTGGTTGCCAGCCAGGTATCTTTTATAATCTCCAAACCTTTTCGGGCCTTATCTTCATAATCCTGAAAATGCGAGCCGGTGCCAGTCTGAAGTACTCTATTACATTCAGTATTTATAACAATATCCGGATATAAGGTTTTATACTGCTCCAAAACATCGCTGCAGTCGGTCATCAGGAACAATCTTGCATCAGGGCATATTCTCAGTATTTTATCAATCTCAGCCGGATATCTCCTGTTTATTTCCTGAAGGTAATTTACCTCTATAACCTTATCACTACCGCGGATATGAACTGCAATAAAAGGATATTCTCTCATATTGGAATTATAGAATTCATCAATCTCGTCGGCTGCCAGAGGTTGAAGACGTATATATTTTTTCAGCATTTCACTGTATAAATATCTGGATATGAACCCGTACATGGGGTGTTTTTCAATCCAATACATCATATTTTCATGCTCAATAAAGTTTTTTTGAACAATTACATCTGCATTACAGTTAATCAGCTCCTCAAGTGAGCATTCAACATCCAATTCAGGACTTTCTTCTCTTAGGTTGTCACTTTTCCACACTTCCGGATAGTAGGTTAATCCGGGCTTCTCCAAATCCTCAATTCCGTATTGTGATACCGGTTGAAAAAACTGACTGAAGGCTTCCGATTGCTCTTCAATATTGTATAAGCAATTTTTACCCCAGTATACAATGGGGGTTCTATTTGTTATCTCGGCAAAATACAATTGTGATAAGACATGATGCATATCATACCAAAAGCCATTCCCCGTTGATTTAATCAATAAAAATTTAACCGAATACATTATTTCTCTCCCTGATCAATTATAAAAGGTCTTCATAACCTTTTTGTTTAAGCAACTCAACCAGCCCCTTGACTTCCTGGGCCCTGTCACGGGGACATACAATAATTGCGTCTTTTGTGTTCACAACAATAAGGTTATCGATTCCTATTGTTGTAATAAGAGCATCATCGCTCAAGATAACTGAATTGCTGGTATTCATCCCAACATGCTTCCCATTGGTTACATTTCCATTTTCATCTGCCGTATAGGTTTTTGCCAGAGCATCAATGCTTCCTATGTCGTCCCAGTCAAACAGACCTTTTATTACATAAATACAATTGATTTTCTCCAGAACACCGTTGTCGAAGGATACATTTTGTATTTTATTATATGCTTGCTCAAGGTATCTGTTACTGGTTGGGCGTTTCGGTTCCGTTACAGCCCTTCCGATATTAACTTCATGTTCCGGCAGAAACCTCCTCACACTTTCTATTATTGAATCCAGTCTTCCTACCAGAATACCTCCATTCCAAAGAAACTCCCCGGATTCAAAAAACCTTTTGGCTGTATCAACATCAGGTTTTTCTATAAAATTCTGGACTATGAGAAGCCTTTCATGATCTCCTTTATCCTTGTCAATCTGAATATAACCATACCCTGTTGCCGGGTAGGTTGGAGTGATACCTACAACCACAAGGGATTTTGTTTCTTCGGCAGCATCATAAGCCATTTCTATTGCTTCTTTGTATCCCTTCCTGTTATTCACATATCCATCTGCCGGGACAAAGCAGACCACTCCTTCGCCAAACCTCTTTTTTAAGGTCATTGCGGCATATTCAATGCATGCTGCAGTGTTTCTCTTTTTAGGTTCAAGTATAATATTTTCTCTAGGAATCAATTTATTTACAGTTGCATAGGTTATACTTTTTAAACGTTTATCAGTTACAATAAAACAATGGTCAGAAGAAATTGTTTCACAAAGCCTCTCTAGAGTTTGAATCAGCATACAACTTCCATCACCTGCTTGTATAAACTGCTTGGGCCTTATCTCTCTGGATATGGGCCACAACCTCGTTCCTGATCCTCCTGCCATTATTACTGCGAATCTTTCCATTTACATCATTCTCCAAAATTATATTATTTAACTTTAATCTATTTTATGTAGGCTCCTACCCGGTGGTTCATACAATTTTAGTATTTATGTTAACCTTTTCAAGCTGATTTTTGAATCTATGAATATACCCTTGTTGAGAAATAGGTAAATGCTTGATAAAATATTCTTATTAGTTTCAGGAATTATTCATTGGAGTTAAGGGAGGTTAATATTGATTGAATTAATTGATAAGACAGTTATATTTTTATCTTGTCTGCTGGTATATTTGTTCAATACAGGCAGTAGTTATAATGTTGTTCCGATAATTGTAAGTATTACCCTTTCGTCTCTTAACAGCTATTTTGATAAAAAATTTTTAAGAATTTTATTTTTTATAGGATACATTTTTTTATGCCAGTTTTACCCGGTATTTCTTATGTTTATACCTTTGATATGCTACGACATATTTGTTGAAAAAGAGCAGCTGATTGCCCTTCTTATGCTTATCCCCGGCCTTGCTCATATTAATTTCCTGTCCTATGAAAATATGTCTGTGCTTTTTATTCTCACCGCAGTATCCTATCTGCTTAAGTACCGTACACATAGTCTGAATAACATCAGAAAGCAATACATGCTGCTAAGGGATACCACGAAGGAACGCTCTATTCTTATGGAAAAGAAAAACAGTGAACTAATGGAAAAACAGGATTATGAAATTAATATGGCTACCCTTAATGAAAGAAACAGAATAGCAATGGAAATACATGATAATGTAGGACACCTGCTTTCGAGATGTCTGCTCCAACTGGGAGCATTAATGGCAATTAATAAGGAAGAAACATTTAAGGAAAGCCTTTCCTCAATAAAAAACACACTTTCACAAGCAATGGATAGTATCAGGAACAGTGTGCACAACCTTCATGAGGAGTCTATTGATCTTAAGTCTCAAATAGGCTCACTCGTGAATAACTTTGACTTTTGTCCTATATCATTGGATTATGATATTATAGAAAATGTTGAAAAAGGTTTGAAATATTGCTTTATATCTATTGTTAATGAAGCGCTGTCCAACATTATAAAGCATTCAAATGCCACTGAGGTTAGCGTTACCCTCAGAGAGCATCCAGCTCTTTATCAGCTGATTATTCAAGATAATGGAAACGTGACGGAATATAGTATGGACGACGGTATAGGCCTGAGTAATATAACCGAGAGGGTCAGGAAATTTAACGGTAATATACATATTAATATCGAAAACGGCTTTAAAATATTTATTTCAGTACCTAAAGGGAAGGAAAAGAGAGGTTAGCTTGAAAGACTTGCTAATGCTCGTCTTCCAAACTAACCATGAACTTATGGCCGTGCGAAATATCCAAAGTATTTTCAATACCAAAGAATTTGCATAGCAAATTCTTGGAAAGCGCACATGGCCAATTAACCTCCTTTATTCGCCTTATAGCGGTAAAGGATATATATTTTAATTAGATTTTGTGGCCGCTAAGCGGCTCAAAGCCACTAA
>JAEZKZ010000052.1 GCA_023415305.1 Bacillota bacterium | reverse complement strand
TACTATTACCGTATCTGAACCCGGCGTTATGTTGGCTGCCGGTGTTTTGTCTGCAGTATAGTTACTGAACCCGGCGGGAGCAAGGCTATCCAACTGCGGCTGCTCAAAATTCTGGTTCTGAACTCTTATCATAAACTTATCAGTGCCGGATAAAATAGCCGAGCCTGTTGTGTTTATGTATGGAATTCTTGTTGTAAATTGCACCGACCCCATCTCCAGCGGCCCTATAACTGCAGGATCATCAGGTATTTCCGGTGCGCTGGCTCCACGTATCTGATATCCCTCTACAGTAATATCCGAATATGCCTGTATTAACATGTCTCCGGTTGTTGGGTTGGTTTTTACACCAACCAACAGCAAGTGCTCTTTAGGTGTTACAGGAATATCTTTCTTCTCGCTATACTCAAAGAATTCATTCCCTTCGGTATATTTGCTCGAGTACTGAACTGTACTGATACCCAAGCTTGGCTTAACAGCTTCTTTTGAAAGCTTCACAAGCATCCATTTATCGATATCAAGTTTGGCTTTATTCAAGTACTGTATTGTTGTAGTTCCAATCTCTGTTCCAATTGAAGGTAGGCTGTAATGATTTCGTGCTTCAAGTTTGCCTGCTTCCTTGCTGATGGTTTCGTTGGTTACAAATATATCAGTATATGCCTTTATTCTGTTTGAACTGTCAACTGCCGCTAATATGATGTGTTGATTTACCGCAGCAGAAATATCATCACCCTCTGTATAGTTGGCAGCTCCGGCTCCGGTAAACACCGAGTCTTTAAAGACTGTTCCCGCAGGAGCATCTTGTACCCTAATCATCCAGTGATCGGCATCAGCATAGTTCAATCCGGTAAATCGAACAGTTCCGGCGCTTATTCCTGTAGTTGTGAAATAGTTCATCCCATATTCCAGTCTGAAAGCATCATATGGTCTTATCCAACTGCTGTCTATTGTAATGTCTGCAAAGCCCTTAACTTTGTCATTGTCATCCAGGGCAACAAGTCTGAGGTTCTGACCCGGCGCTACTGCAATATCCTGGCCTTGAGAGTAATCAACATATCCCATACCTGTCAGGTCCTCATCATAGCTAGGCTCTGAAGGCTTGGAACCAGTTACTGCTATGGCCCATTTGGTAGATCCGAAGAAGCCAAGGGTAGAAAGCTTTGCAATCTGAATATTTCCACCTGTTGAACCATATTCAGGGGTTGAGTAGTTAATGCCCTCCACAAGTCTTCTCAGGCTATCAACAGTAAATACAGCCCTCTCATTATCTCCAGTGGTCGGAAGCTTAGGTCCGTATCCGTCAGAGTCTGTGATGGCGTAGAAGGTGTATTCTCCTCCCGTCGGTACTAATTTATTCTTTAATTTGATAACAACTGTACCACCCTGCTGTAAATCTATATTTGTCAGTGAAATGGTCTGGCTGTTAGGTATTTGCGTACCATCAAAGGCCTTTTCGGCTGCTGAACCTATCTTGACTGTATCTGTATCATAGGCTGCAAACCCTGCAGGCAGCTTGAATAACAGTGTACCATTTGATAGGTTGTCCACCGCTGTATAGGTCAATATCATCTCATCTATGTTTTTACCTGCCTCACCATTTACGGGTGATATTGTCAAGGTTCCCGGGATTGTAACATTTCCAGTAGCAACTGTTACATCCAGACTTACAACAGCAGGATTATAGCCCTCATACTGTCCGGTAACGTGAACCGTTGTGGAACCGGGAGCTATTCCTTTGACAACTCCGGTATCACTTACAACTGCAATTGAATTATCGGAGGATATGTAGGTTAATGTTGAACCAGAGGGATATAGTCCTGTTATTTTTAATGGCTCGGTTGCACCCTCCAAAAGCAGTAATTTATTACTGGAGCCGTTATTTGTTACAATAAACCTGACACTGTCGGGATATGGTTTTTCAGCCTCTCCTTTTCCAGCTTCTTCACTCTTGTTAACGTAGGAACTAACAGGCTTGATACCCATTTTTACGTTATTAGCATATATATAGGCGCTGTCAATTTTTCCGGTACCTGTGACTGTTGCAGCACTATTTGCAATTAGCTTTTTAATGTGTGCATCTTCCTGGGCATTTAAATTTGAACCGGCTGCCATATAGTTAAATGTGATGGTTTCTATTGTCCCTAACTTAATATCTATATTACTGTAGGCATTTATGCTCAGATTGCTTACGATAGCTCCGTTAATAGTAATTCTATTTCCTTTTGCATTAGAATCAACATTCATCTCATCAACTGTTCCGCCAGTCAGTTCAATAGTGCTGCTGGCAGACGAAGTTGTCAGTTTCTTTATGGTACCGCCTGATAATGAGAAATTGGCATTTGCCTCCTTGGTCAAAATAACATTCTTTGTATCGCCGTTAAAATTCACCTTGAAGTTACAGTCTTTTATTTGTATTTCCTCAACGGAACCCTGAAGACTTGCAGTCTGATCAGGTTCAGGTCCCTGCTCGAAAATAACTTTAACAAAGCCTTTCCCGGTGGTCAGGCCGGATTCTGATAATTTCCCACCTGATTTAACAATGGTTTCATCTATGGTTGTTGAACCCTGTAATACTACACTCACATTGCCGTTTGGCTTCTGAACCACAAGGTTGCCCGCAATACTTGAATTTTTGATTTTAACACTGTTTGGCCCGCCGCCTCTGATTACTAGTTTACCTTCTACCGATACATTGTCCAATGTAACAGTTCCGTCAGCAACTCCTTCTCCTATGGTTAGGTCCCCGGTAATTTTCATATTCTTTAAATTAGCCGGGCCTGAAGTTATTAATAAATTACCTGATATGTTATCGGAATAATCACCCTTACTCCCGATAACCTGTCCGATACATTTATCAAGCATACTTATTGCATCAATCAGCTTGATAACTCCAAGAGGAGCATAGCGGCCGCTGGAAACCTCAGATAAATACCCCTTTTCAACAATAGCTGCAAAAATCTCCAGTTGACTTTCGGTTAATTTTTCTGAGTCCTTTATCTTATTTACTGTTGATCTATCTTTAAGTTTTACACCAAAAACCTGCGCAACAATAACAGCAGCATCTAGTCTGTTGATATTTGAAAAGGGCTCAAATTTCTTTTCTTTCTCATTTTTAATAAATCCCGATGCAACAGCTTTAGCAACTTCCTTACCGTACCAGGAATCGGCAGGTATGTCACTGAAGCTAATTTTGGCCTCCCGAGATGAATTAAGAATTTTATTAATGAACATAATAAAATCTATTTTTTGTATGGGCTTATATAAATCACTTCCCGAAACAGATTTATCAATGAACCCCATACTCTTCCACTTATTCAACAGCTGGGTATCCGACTGAGAAGCAGCAGTGCTTACCGGACCGACTGAAGCCAAAGCATTCAGCGGGACTAAAAGCATATATGCTGCTGTAAGTATTATGGATATAAATTTTACGAATTTCCTCATTTTAGCCTCCATACCCTATAAAGGTATTAATTAATTGTCTTTAAAACTAAGAGCTTTATATACCATAACTGCTGCTTCTGCCCTGTTAACTCGACTTGATAGCTGCAGGTTCACCTTCCCCTGTACATCTCTTCCAGATATAATTCCCGCACTGCAAACAGCCGCAATTTTGTCGGCAGAAGATTGAGAAATGGATTTATAGTCGGCAAATTGTTTTAAAATACTGCTGTCCGCCTCAGGAAGGGGAGTTCCCTTTACTTTAAGTGCAAGAGATATAATGATTGCAGCTTCTTCTCTGGTTATCTCATTATTCGGGTATATCTTATTATTCTTATCGGGAGAAATTATTCCCAGCTTGGCTGCAGACATTACTTCCTTATAATATTTATGTTTGGAGTTTATGTCTGCGAAGCTTCCCGCCGATACTTTACCAAGTTCCAGACTTCTTATTATGATTGCACAATACTCACCTTTTGTTATATACTGTCCGGGATATAACTTTGATCCCGGTTTTGCATCAAACACTCCTCTGCCGGCCAACTCATTAATAGCCGTGACAGCCCAGCTGACAGTACTTAAATCGTTGTATGTAGCTTTGGCTATTGTGGTTCCCTGTACCTCGTTGGAGGTATTACTCTGGTTCACTCCATTTACTGCTTTAACTCTGAATGACACAGTTGAAGCGTTTGGCAGATTCTTATGTGAATAAGTTGTAGTATTAGCAGGGACACGGGCGACCTCTATAAAGTTATAGAAACGCTTTGCTTCAATAATAAATTCAGTTTCATTTGATGAGTTATCCCTCCAGGTAATTTCAATCTCACTTGCCGAAACAGATTTTACCATAAGGTTGCTCGGTGCCTCGGGCTTAATCAAAGATACTGTCAATTCATTGCTGTAGTTTAATGCGTTTGCGTCATCATATACCTTTATTCTGTAGGAAACGGTATCTTTTAAATTAACCCCTATATCTTTATAGGTTTCCGTATTTGGAGCCAGTGTAGCAATTGTGCGCCACTCACCTGTCAAACCGATTTTTCTTTCCACCTTGAATCCCGATTCACCGATACTCTCATCCTGCCAGGTAAGATTTACCTCTCTAGTTCCAACAGGTTCATATGTAAAGTCGGAAGGCGCCGGTATTGTAGTAGTTCCTATGGTCACTTCATTTGTAAAATCCGAGTATACGGAATTATCGTTAATTTTTGCCCTGATTCTGTAGGAATAGGAATCCTTTGTCGAAACATCAGTGTCGGTGAAGGTAGTTGCATTCCTGCCCATGGTTTCATAAAGCTCCCATGTAGGTTTTGAACCTGTTTTTCTCCATATCTCAAAACCGGTTTCGGTGTCGGTAAGATCCTGCCAGCTAAGTATTATACCAGTACCATTCAGAGAAGACGCTTTTAAGGTTCCGGGTGTTTTAAGATAAGTGCTTGCAATGTATACCTCATCTGAATAGTCTGATTTTGTAGTTCCAGATACAGCCTTGATCCTGTAGGAATAAAGTGTATTCTCCTTTAAGTTGCTGTCTATATATGTGTCAATGTCCTTGGGTATAACTGCAATTTCCTTGAATATACCCACATCCGGTGATTTTCTTTCAAGTATAAAAGCTGTCTCAGTCGAGTTATCCTGCCAGGTAAGCTTTATCTGATGATTTGATATTGCAAACCCCCGCAAGTCGGTGGGTTTCTCCAGCGAGATGTAAGACCAGCTCTTGTCATTTTCATAGGGTACTGTTCTTATGTATTCGTCTATACATGCGCTTACTCTGTAATAATACTTTTCTCCTGATGATACATTATAGTCTTCATAAACATTCTGACCTTTATCGACAATTGCGACAACATACCAGTCCTTATCTCCCTCTCTCTTTTTTTCCACGATTGTATTAAATGTCTTGTTACCGGTGTACGCCCATTTAACCTCTATCAGGTCTTCAGCTGGAGTAACTGTCAGAGAGATCGGTCTTTCGATTTCATCAGTCCTGAAAGTCAATTCATTGGTATACATATAATAATAACCGTCTGCGTCTTTAACTTTAACTCTGTAGGTATAGTAATGTCCTGCAGAAAGGTTGCCGTCATAAAGGCTTGTGGTGTTTGCCGGAAGATACTTAAGAGTTTCAAAGTTACCCGAATCCACTTTCCTCTCGACCAGATATCCCCGTTCATCATTCTGATAATCACCCCAGGAAAGCACCAGTGAAGCAGTACTGTTCAAGGTTGCATACAGGTCTGATTTGGATGCAGCCAAGGTCCCGGTCGGCAGAGCAAAGCACTGAAGTAAGACTGTCAATACCAGCAGAAGAGCCGCCTTTGGAAGAAATCTATTTTTTATTGACGATTTATTTGAATGCTTACTAGTTGAATACTTATTTAAATATTCATTTGAGTGGTTTTCATGTAATGAACTCAAGCTATTATACCCCCATTTTTTAATTGCCTGTCTTAACTGAGCAAACCATTAGTACCTTATTTATTCATAGTTTTGGCAAAACGGTTTTATTAACTTATATCGGCAAAATGTGGCATAATTTTAATGGAAATATATTATGGGACTGCAGACCAAAAACACCCCGCCTTTCGTCGGCGGGGTGTTTTTGGTCTGCAAACCTCTATCGAAGTATTTACTTGCTTGTAGCTTTAATTCTTGCCATCGCTCTTGCAAGGGCAGCCTTTGAACGCATATATTCCAGCTGACTCAGCTGTTTCTGAAGTTTCTCTTCAGCACGTAGCTTGGCAGCCTTAGCACGATTTACATCAATTTCCTCCGGGTACTCGGCAGTATCAGCCATTATAACTACCTTATCGGGCATTATTTTGGCAAAACCGTTGGTTACAACAGCTTCTATCAACTTACCGTCAGTCTTTATTTTTAATGGTCCCACATTAACAGTTGTTACGGTTGGTGCATGCTTTGCTAGAACTCCCATTTCACCGTCAATTGACCTAAAGATTACACATTCTGCTTCTCCCGAAAAGAATTTTCTTCCAGGAGTAATAACTTCCAAAATAAATGTGGACATTTCCTTATCCTCCATAAACAGCAAGAAATTTGCTTCGCAAAATCTGTGTAGTGCCCATTCCAATTACTCTGTCTTTGCTCGCAAACTATCTTGTTCGCTAGGCGGCACTACTGCCCCCTTCGACAAAACACTACGGACCTTCATAGAAATTATTCTTCCATTTCCTTGGCTGCTTCATATACCTCATCTATATTCCCCTTCATGAAGAAGGCAGCTTCAGGTATATGATCCATCTTACCATCAATGATTTCCTTGAACCCTCTTATTGTTTCCTTGAGAGGTACATACTTACCTTTGTAGCCTGTAAACTGTTCTCCAACAAAGAAAGGCTGTGACAAATATCTCTGTATCCTTCTGGCTCTGAATACAGTTAATTTGTCTTCCTCAGGCAGTTCATCCATACCAAGTATTGCGATTATATCCTGTAATTCTTTATTTCTCTGTAATATTTCCTGAACCCTTCTGGCAACAGAATAATGTTCTTCACCTAAAATCTTGGGATCAAGGATTCTTGAGGTTGAATCAAGAGGATCAACCGCAGGATAAATACCCATGGCAACTATGTCTCTGCTTAAAACCGTAGTAGCATCCAAATGCGCGAAGGTTGTAGCAGGCGCTGGGTCAGTCAGGTCATCGGCAGGTACATAGACTGCTTGAACCGAGGTAATAGAACCCTTGGTGGTTGACGCAATTCTTTCCTGTAAAGCTCCAACGTCAGTTGCCAACGTAGGCTGATAACCAACCGCTGACGGAATTCTTCCCAAAAGGGCTGAAACTTCCGAACCGGCTTGAACAAATCTGAATATATTATCTATGAACAGCAGTACATCCTGTCCCATCTGATCTCTAAAATACTCGGCCATTGTAAGACCGGACAAACCGACTCTCATTCTTGCTCCAGGGGGCTCATTCATCTGTCCGAAAACCATTGCGGTTTTATCTATAACCCCTGAATCATTCATATCGTGCCAGAGGTCATTACCTTCTCTGGTTCTTTCACCAACACCGGTAAATACCGAGTAACCGCCGTGCTCTGTTGCTATATTTCTGATCAACTCCATAATGAGAACGGTCTTACCAACTCCGGCTCCTCCGAACAATCCTATTTTACCACCCTTAGCGTATGGCGCCAGCAGATCAACAACCTTTATACCTGTTTCAAGAATTTCAGTGGAAGGCCTCTGCTCCTCAAAGGAAGGAGCCGGTCTGTGTATGGGATAATAATCTGTTGGTGTTACTTCACCCTTTTTATCAACCGGTTCACCCAATACATTGAATATTCTTCCTAAAACCTCTTTTCCAACAGGTACCTTTATTGCATCTCCGGTATCTATAGCTTCCATACCTCTGACCAGTCCATCTGTAGAAGACATGGCAACACATCTCACTGTATCATTTCCCAGATGCTGCATTACCTCAGCAGTTATAACACTGTCACCCGAGTCGGTTTTAATGGGTATTCTGATTGCATTATATATGTTGGGCAATGTGCTATTTTCAAATCTGATGTCAAGTACCGGTCCTATAACCTGTACTATGAATCCTGTACTTCCGGCCATACTCTCACTCCCATCTGCATGTAAATCACGCAATTATATAATAAAATACTTGATATTCTCAATTACATTTATTTTAAAGCTGCCGCGCCGCCCACAATTTCGGAGATTTCCTGAGTAATAGCGGCCTGTCTGGCTCTGTTATAGTAAAGATTTAGTTTTAAAAGCATTTCATCGGCATTTTTCGTTGCACTGTCCATAGCTGTCATTCGTGCATTCTGTTCACTTGTAAACGCTTCAACAAAAACTCCGTAAACTACGCCTTTTATATACTGAGGTATCAGGACATCCAGCACCACTGAAGAAGATGGTTCATACTTAATCTGCTCGTCAATTTTGATATCCTCGGCATTAACGTCTTCGCGTAGGGCACCGATTTCGAGAGGCAATAATTTCAGTAGCTTGGGCTCAAGGGAAATAGCTGATACCATCTGGGTATATACTATAAATACCTCATCAACCTCATTTTTGTCATACAGGTCGAGAATGATTTCTGCAATTTCTCTGGCCCTATAAACTGTAGGATTTTGAACGGCATAATCAAATTCTGTATGAACTTTGTAGTTTTTCTTTACAAAATAAGACCTTCCGGAATTTCCGGCTACAAGCAGCAATGCGTTATCCTTGTCCGGTCCTATGGCCTGCTCAGCAAGTTTTTTGATATTACTGTTATAGCCGCCTGCCAAGCCCTTGTCACCGGTCATTATTATATAAGCCGTCTTGCCTCCTAGCTGCTTGTTATCGATATTAAAATATCTGCTTTCAACATCTCCACTATGTGCAAGTATTTCTGCAATAGTTTCTCTAACCTTGCTAAAATATGGAAGGGTTTCTTCCAGTTGCGCTCTTGCCTTTTTTAGCTTTGACGCTGATATCAACTTCATGGCCTTGGTTATTTGCCTCATCTGATTTATACTTTTAATACGCAACTTAATTTCACGCATATTATTTGCCATATGATAACCCGCCGTTTCTGTAATTTATTAAACAAACTGACCTTTGAACTCTTCAACAGCTGTCTGCATAAGCTTCATAATCTCATCACTTATATCCCCTGTCTCAGAAATACTTGAAAGTATTTTAGGGTATTTTTCCTTAACGAACTCAACCAGCCCTTGATTAAATTTGCGGACCTTGTTAACAGGCAAGTCCATCAGATAACCCTTTGTAGAAGCGAAGAGAATCATTACCTGTTCTTCTACCGGCAAAGTTGCATACAAAGGCTGTTTGAGGGTTTCCACCAGTCTTTCGCCCTGTATAAGCTTATCCCGGGTAGCTTTGTCAAGGTCGGAACCGAATTGTGCAAAAGCCTCAAGCTCTCTATACTGTGCAAGATTGATTCTCAGAGGACCTGCAATTTTTCTCATAGCTTTTATCTGGGCAGAACCGCCAACACGTGATACCGACAAACCAACATTGACAGCCGGTCTTTGTCCTGCATTAAACAACTCTGATTCAAGATATATCTGTCCGTCTGTTATTGAGATAACATTGGTAGGAATGTACGCAGATACGTCTCCTGCAAGAGTTTCAATAATAGGAAGCGCGGTAATTGAGCCTCCGCCCAACTCGTCGCTTAGTTTTGCTGCTCTTTCAAGTAATCTTGAATGCAGGTAGAATACATCTCCGGGGTAAGCTTCTCTTCCCGGCGGTCTTTTAAGAAGCAATGACATTGCTCTGTATGCAACGGCATGCTTTGATAGATCATCGTAAATAATTAATACATCTTTGTTCTGATTGTACATGAATTCTTCTGCCATAGCACACCCTGAATAGGGAGCCAGATATTGAACTGAAGCAGTATCACTGGCAGTTGAAGAAACAATTATTGTATATTCCATAGCCCCGAACTTTTCGAGAGTATTGACTATACCTGAAACGGTAGATGCTTTTTGTCCTATAGCAACGTATACGCAAATAACATCCTTGCCCTTCTGATTAATGATAGTATCAACAGCTATCGCTGTCTTACCTGTCTGTCTGTCACCTACTATAAGCTCTCTCTGACCCCTTCCGATTGGAATAAGTGCGTCCAGTGCCATTATTCCTGTCTGCAGAGGCTTGTTTACACTCTTTCTGTCAATAACCCCCGGTGCTGTAAAATCAACAGGTCTGAAATTATCGGCAGCAATATCCCCCTTTCCGTCAAGAGGCTTTCCCAAGGGATCTACTACCCTGCCAATAAGAGAGTTTCCTACCGGTACCTGAACTGTCTTTCCTGTTCTCTTTACAGTTGAACCCTCTTTTATTTCTCTGTCATCTCCCAGTACGACGCAGCCAACATTGTCTTCCTCAAGATTCAGAGCCATACCATATACATTATTGTCAAACTGTAGGAGTTCACCTGACATACATGATTGCAAACCATAGATTCTTGCAATACCGTCACCTGATTGAAGTACATAACCTACATCATCAGTTTTTACTGCAGCGCCATAGCTTTCTATCTGCTGCTTTATTATTGAGCTAATTTCTTCTGGTCTAAGACTCATCCTTTTCTCACCCCATATGCTCTGATACCGGCTTATATATTAACCAGCTCAGTTAATGATTGAATTCTGCCTTTAATACTTCCATCATAAACCTGGTCACCAATTACGACCTTGATCCCTCCAATTAATGAAGGATCAATTATCTCGGTAACTTTAACTGCGCTTGCATTATATTTTTTACAAAACTTTTCTTTCAGACTAAATAGCTGCTGTTCCTCTAAAGGTGAAACCGTAATAATTTTCATATCCAGCACATTTGCCTTTTCATCAGCAAGCTGTACAAACTGCGCATATATTCCCGGCAATTCTCCAATACGTTGTTTTGCCGTAAGTAATAAAACAAAGTTCAACATATTCACACTTAAGCTACCTGTGAATACATTTTTGATAAAACTTTGTTTTTTGTCGGTTTTAACCCGCGGGTCAATCAAGAACTCCCTGAACTGTATGTCGGTATTAAATAATTCAACCAACTGACCAAATTCCTGCATGACATTATTAATATCATTCAACGAAAGTTCCAGTAATGCCTGGGCGTATCTTTTTTCAACCAGCGGCATCAGGCAGCACCTGCCTCATCTATAAATTTATCAACCAAACTTTTGTTTGAATCAGTGTCCATATTTGCCTGAACAACTTTTGAAGCAGCCGCAATAGCCAGTGTAGCTATCTGTTGTCTTACCTGGCGAAGCATTTCTTCTCTTTCACGTTCTACATCCTGACGCCCTTTTTCAACAACAGCAAGTGCATCCTTCTTTGCGTTCGCTATTATTTCATCATATTCACGCATCGCTTTGGCTCTTCCTTCATTCAAAAGCCGGTCACTTTCTTCCCTGATTTTCTTTATCTGCTCTTCATAATTTTTTCTTGACTCAGCCGCTTCAAGTTTGGCCTGATCGGCATCCTTCAAAGCCTGATCTATCGAATTCTTACGCTTCTCCATAAACTCAGTAACAGGCTTGAACAAAAACTTTCGCATAAAAAAATATAATATCAACAGATTCAGTGCAACAAAAATAAACGTATATTTTTCTGGCATCAACATAAAAGTATCATTCGCCTTTCTGGCTCACAGAGTATTTTGGTAACGCACCTATCGTGAGCCGGATAGGGTATTGTAAGAGTATGCCCGGCATACCTCTGATTTATATCATAGCCCGGGATAATGCCCTGCTCTATAATCTTTATTACCATATCTGTGAAAGGTGGAGAACACTGTAGGTGTTTTGCACCTTTCACAGATATTTACTACATTGTAAACATTATCAGCCCATTTTCAAGAATACGAGAACCAAAGCAACTACTAGACCGTAGATCGCTGTTGCTTCCGCAAGAACTGCACCAAGGAGCATAACGTTTCTGATTTGTCCGGCAGCTTCAGGCTGTCTTGCAATACCTTCAACAGCTTTACCTGTTGCCAAACTGATACCAATTCCAGCACCAATTCCAGTAAATACTGCTATTGCTGCTGCTATAGCTATTATTCCTGTCATATTAATTCACCCCCTTATTCTATAACCTCTGCAATATATAGTGAAGTTAAAAACATAAACACGTATGCCTGTAGTATTCCATCAAATAAATCAAAGTAAACACTGAGTACAGCAGGTACTACCGGTGGCATTGCCATGTAGATAAGCTCCATAACAATAAAGGCCCCCAAAATATTACCAAACAAACGTAAAGCAAGGGATAGTGGCTTTATACCGTAATCAAGTATTTTAAAGGGAAGCATCATGGGTATGGGCTCAACAAAGCTTTTGAGCCATCCACTCATCTTCTTGTACCTGATACCCGCATAAATAACAACACATATTGACATTACTGCCATACATGCTGTTACATTTATATTTCTGGTAGGTGGCCTGAATTTAAAACCCTCACCCGGGATTACATTAAAAATTGACACAGTGTTGGCAAAAATGAGGAAAATAAATATTGTGCCAAGATATGGGGCAAACGCCTTCCAGTGGTGCTCCCCAATTGCATCCTTTGCAATATTGTTTATAAATTCCACTATGATCTCTGCAACATTTTGTTTCTTGTGTGGTACAGCGGTAAGCTTACGTGTAAGGAAAATACTGAAAAAAATCAAAACCGCCATAATGACCCACATTACAACAACTACATCAGATACAGGTATTTGTATCCCTGGCAGTTTTATTGTAAACATGGTATGGGGTTCCATAGCCTCAATAAGCCTGTCGCTCATGCTCATTTCTTCATGCATTTTTTTATTTCACCTTCTGTCCATAGTGATTTTTAGTTATTCCAAAAGCTTCTGTTACTGCATTTATCATTACAATAATAAGGACTGATAATATTCCTGCCAATGCAGCCACAAAAGTATGTACTCCAAATTGCATAGCAAGCACTACTGTTACTCCAATTATTATCAGGTTTAATAAATACATAAAAAGATTTATAATTACAGCCTGTTTTTTACCAGCTAACCCAAGTAAATGCTTAAACACAACTTCAAGTACAGCAAACCTTAACAATGACAATAATACACCGGCTGTAAGGGCAACGGTCATAGCAAGCTTAGGACCTTTTACTACCATGCATATTATAAGAGCAATTGCGTAAAAAACAACTACTCTTTTTACAAAAAATTTCAAAATATTACTCATTATAGTTTTTTTATACAATCTCCGTAAATAATTGTTAAGTTTCTGCTTAAAAATTACGATACTTATTTATGTTTATTTTGGGCACGTTGAAATAAGTACACAGTATTAAATTTAGTTCAATAATAGCACAGAGAAAAAGGTAAATCAATTACCCTTTTATGAAATGTGCATAAAGAAGTTTTTGGTTATTATTATTCTTGCACAAAAGAATTTTTATTCGGGAGTGGTTTAAAATATGGATATTACAACCATTGTAGGTTTGATTTTAGGTCTTGGAGGAGTTGTATTAGGCTACTTGGAAGAAGGGCATTTTGACCTGTCATTACTACGAGGCTTATGGGGGGCAGGTCCTTTTCTAATCGTTTTTGTCGGCGGTTTCGGTGCTACACTGGTAGCCTTTCCCTTGTCGGAGTTTAAAAAGCTGTTGTCCACACTTTCCATGCTGTTCACTCAAAAGAATTATAATGAAATAGACATTATCAATGAGCTGGCAGACCTCTCAGAAAAAGCGAGAAAGGACGGTTTGCTAAGCCTGGAACAGGATGCCCAATCCAATAAAAATGATTTGATAAGAAAGGGGCTTGCCCTTGTTGTTGACGGTATAGAAACAGAGGTTATAAAAGATATTCTTGCAAGAGAAACCGAGTTACAGGGAGAAATATATGAATCAGGGGCAAAAATATTTGAAGCAATGGGAGGAACCTGGCCTGCCATGGGTGTTTGCGGTACGGTTATGGGAATGTTGAGTATCCTAAAGGATTTAAGTGACCCGCTGGCTCTTGGTCCGAAAATAGCAGGTGCGTTTATTGCAACTTTTTATGGTGTTGCCTTTGCAAACCTTGTATGGTTACCTTTTGGCAATAAGATAAAAACAAAGGCTGCCCGTGAAACAATGATAAATGAATTGATTATTGAAGGCCTCTTATCAATACAGGCCGGAGAAAATCCACGTATAATTAAGGAAAAGCTCAATCTCAATCTTATGGAGAAATTAAATGGCAGCAAGGATAAAGCCGCTGTCGGTGCTGAAGAAGGAGCTGAGGCTTAATAATGGCAAAAGAAAAAATAGTTAAGGATAATAACGAACGCTGGCTTTTAACATATGCAGACTTGATGAACCTTTTGCTTATTCTGTTTATTTTATTATTTGCCTACAGTCAGGTAGATACACAAAAGTTTCAGCAGCTTTCTCAATCCTTCGGTTCAGTATTCGGTGCAGGCTCTGATTCTGTTCTTCAGGGTAGTGGTCAGGGGAATTCCCTTATTAATTTTCCTGCAACCATGCCATCACCTGTCATCCCGTCAGAAATTGAAGACCAGCAGATAGAAGGTATAACTCAGGAAGTTAAGCAAATGATTAAAGGACAGGGCCTTGAAGGAAGCATAGATGTTAAGCGACAGGAACGTGGAGTTGTTATCTCCATCAAAGAAAGGTTAATCTTCAAGTCCGGAAGTTCAGAAATTGAGAAAGAATCGGAAGATAAGGTACTTTCAATAGGTAAGGATATACTGTCAAATATTCCTAATAAACATATTCGTATTGAGGGTCACACCGATAATGTGCCTATAAAGAATTCCATATACCCCTCCAACTGGGAATTATCAAGCGCCAGAGCTACAAATGTACTTAGAATACTCGTGGAAAAGGGTGGTCTTGATCCTAGTTTGATTTCAGCTGTGGGCTATGGAGAATATACCCCTCTGGTTCCAAACGATTCAGATGCCAACAGAGAGAAAAACAGAAGAGTTGATATTGTAATTCTTACTGAAGATTCGAGTCTGGGCGAGGCCAGTAAAGATGTCAACACTAAATAAAGTGAAATTGTAAAGGTGAATACTGAAAAGTTATTGTAAAAGTTATTGTAGGCCGACTAACGTCGGCCTTATTTATTTAAATCCAGTCGTCAAAGGCTGTAAGCTAATAGGTCACATAGGTTTAAATACATAACCACTCGTTTCTTGTCAAGGCATAGCATACCTCATTAGAGGGTTGTTCCTTGAGTAATTCAAATCTTTTTACATTGTCCGCTTTTCTCATGGCTGCTTTTTGGAGAACTCTTCCCGATGCAGGATTTTGGATCCGGTGGAACGCTTCAAGCTTCTCAAAGCAAGGTTCTTCAAAAGAGTACTTTAATATTGCAGTAAGTGCTTCCGGGGCATACCCCTTCCCCCAGAAGTTAGTGCCGATGCAATACTCGACTTCTGCAGTGGAAAACTCATTATATACCCTGCAGAATGCTATCTGTCCGATATTCTCTCCTGTTTCCTTAAGGATAATAGCCCAACGATAGAATGACTTGTTTTTATATTGGGGAATCCAGACGGTTAGTAATTCATGTACTTCTTTTTCAGTGCTATACACCGGTTCACCATAGTTGCTTTGGATTATAGGATCAGCAATCCAATTCCTTAACATGCCTTCGACATCCCTGTATTCAAATCTCCTCAGTAAGAGCCTGTCAGTCTCAAGGTTTTCAGTTCCGGTGTGATTAATCACGATAACCTCCATGAGCCGACATAGCGGCCACAAAATGAAATGAAATTTATCTGCTCCCTATTCGCTAAAACGAGGTAATAGATGTCTCTCACCTCTACAGGTGGCAAGTATTTATCTCCCGCCTCGTTGAAACGCGTTAAGTAATAAAGGAGGTTAATTTGGAAGACGAGCATTAGCAAATCTTTCAAACTAGTACCCCCTTTAGGGATAGCCTCATGGTGCAAGCTTCTTCAATTCTTCACCATTCATTATTCACTTTTCACTATACTTTAAATTCCTCAGGCTTCTGGTCTGTCAAGCCAAAATGGTACAGCAGCACCTGAACAATTCTTTCAGAAGCATTTCCATCACCGTATGGATTAACGGCCCTAGCCATTTTTTCATAATCAGCCTTGTCATCAAGGAGCTTGGAGGCATGCTCTACAATTTCTTCCTGAACTGTTCCGGCAAGTCTTACAGTTCCAGCCTTCACAGCCTCCGGTCTTTCAGTTTCCTTCCTTAGCACAAGTACAGGCTTGCCCAGTGTTGGAGCCTCTTCCTGGATTCCTCCGGAGTCTGTCATAATCATATATGAGCGTGCCATTAGGTTATGCATATCCTGCACATCCAAGGGAGGTATAAGATGGACTCTTTCCTTGTCTCCCAGAATTTCTTTTGCAGTCTCCTGAACAGCCGGGTTCAAATGCACAGAATAGACTATTTCAACATCCTTGTAATTGTTAACTATAGTAGCAAGCGCACGACAAATATTGCGGAGCGGCTCACCCAGATTTTCTCTTCTGTGTGCTGTCACCGCTATAACTCTCTTGTTAATGAAGTCAATATTTCTTAACGCGTCGCACTCAAAAGTATAGTCTTCTTTTACAGTAGTTTTCAAAGCATCATTTACTGTATTACCTGTAACATAAATGGTGTCTTGGTTTACTCCCTCATTCAACAGGTTGGCTTTATTGGTCTCTGTAGGTGCCAAGTGAATATCTGCCATTGCTCCGGTAAGTTTTCTGTTCATTTCTTCAGGGTACGGCGAATACTTGTCAAAAGTTCTCAAGCCAGCTTCCACATGCCCAACAGCCACCTGCTTGTAGAATGCAGCAAGGCTTCCTACAAAGCAAGTCGTAGTATCCCCATGAACCAATACAATATCAGGTTTTTCATTATCTATTACATTCTCAAGACCTTCCAGAGCTCTTGTGGTTATACCTGTTAAGGTCTGTTTGTTTTGCATTATGTTAAGATCGTGATCAGGAACGATTTCAAACATCTTAAGCACCTGATCCAGCATTTCCCTATGCTGCGCCGTTACGCAAACAATAGAATCTATTTTTTCACTCTTTTCCAATTCCTTAACCAATGGAGCCATCTTAACTGCATCAGGCCTTGTTCCGAATATTGTCATAACTTTTAATTTTTCCAATTTTCTTCCTCCTATTGCAGCCAACCTTGCCGGGTTTTCAAGGTGATGGCATTCATTAGCCTTGTTGGCATTATTCATCTCATTCATGTACATTGAACCAACTATAACAAAAATTGCAACTGCTATTACAAGTATTATCGCACTTACAGGTCCTTTGTAATCAAGTACTACCGCACACAGGCCTAGTGCTGCACTAGCCACGTATATCAGCGATACAGACTGTCTTTGTGTGAGTCCCATATCCACCAGCCTGTGGTGAAGGTGACCCCTGTCTGCAGTCATTGGGGATTTTCCGCTGGCTACTCTTCTCAGAATTGCAAAGACGGTATCAAACAAAGGTAAGGCAAGCACCAGAATCGGAACCGCTATTGCTATAGCCGTATAGGCCTTGTACGTACCTTGAATTGATATGGTTCCAAGCATAAAGCCCAGAAAAGTTGCTCCTGTATCTCCCATGAATATCTTTGCAGGGTTAAAATTATATGGCAGAAAACCAAGGGCTGAGCCCGCAAGAATTGCTGCCAGAACTGCCGTATGTATATCCGGCTCCGGTCTGATAACCGATACAAAAAACAACGATAATGAACCGATTGAGGATACTCCTGCTGCCAAGCCGTCAAGACCGTCAATAAAGTTAATAGCATTTGTAATTCCCACAATCCATAAAATTGTTACAGGGTACGAAATCCATGGTCCAAAGGTTGAAATACCTATATCAGAAAACGGATTGGTTATAAAGTCGATCCTTGTACCTGTAACAGCAACTATAAGTGCTGCTATTATCTGAATCGGAAATTTAAGTTTTGCACTTAAAGCCTTTATATCATCAATCACGCCAAGGATTGCTATGATAGAGCTGCCAATCAGCATTCCAATAAACTGCGTGTCAAAAACAATAGCCGTACCGACTGACAATACTCTGGAACTGATTATGCTGAAAAGTATTGACACAAAGAACCCAGCTATAATTGCAAAGCCTCCCAGCCTTGCTATAGGCTGTTTATGCATTCTTCTGTCATCCTTCGGGATATCAACAGCCCCTATTTTAAAAGCCAGGCTTTTAACCACCGGAGTTGCTGAAAATGCTACTATAAAAGCAAGGGTGAAAGAAATAAAATACTCAAATACACTAGACATTCATACACCTTCCGTTCTTGGAGAAGTCAATACTTATTTCGGTTTGGTCTCCAAACATCAAAATAGAGGGAGGTGTTAAAACTCCCTCTGGCTCTGATTTAGTTTAATATTAAACCTTAACTACCTCGATACCTGCTTCCTCAAGTAAAGTCATAGACAGTTCATCGGGGTAATCCCCGTTAAATACAATACGTACTATTCCTGCATTGATAGCCAGCTTGGCGCACAAAACGCAGGGCTGTGTTGTTACATATAAAGTGGCACCATTAACACTGGTCCCGCTGTAAGCGGCCTGAACAATTGCATTCTGTTCCGCATGAATAGCTCTGCACAGTTCATGCCTTTGGCCGGAAGGTATATTAAGCTTTTCTCTTAAACAGCCTACTTCAGAACAGTGTTTACACCCAACAGGCGCACCGTTATAACCGGTCGAAAGTATTCTTTTGTCTTTGACAATAATTGCTCCAACCTGTCTTCTCATGCAGGTAGATCTGGTTTTTATCAAATCCACTATCTGCATGAAGTATTCATCCCAAGATGGCCTCATATATACCCCCCTGCTACAATAATGCTTTATCGTACTTCACACCGATTTTCTGATTAGAATCTATATTTATCCTCAAAGTGCCTACTTGGTTCCGAAGAGTCTGTCACCTGCATCTCCCAACCCAGGAACAATGTAAGCGTGATCGTTTAAAACCTCATCAACAGCTGCACAGTAAATCTCTACATCCGGATGATCCTTACGGATTCTTTCTATTCCGGCTTTTGCAGCAATCAAACACATTAATTTAATATTGCTTACGCCTCTGTTCTTTATAAATTGGATTGCTGCAGATGCTGATCCGCCAGTTGCAAGCATTGGATCCAGCACAACTATTTCTCTTTCCTCAACATCAACCGGAAGCTTGCAGTAGTATTCAACAGGCTCCAAGGTCTCAGGATCTCTATATAAACCTATATGTCCAACCTTAGCCATGGGAAGCAAACTTAGCATACCGTCCACCATACCCAAACCGGCTCTCAAAATTGGAACTATTCCCAATTTCTTACCTGAAATAACTTTTGTTTTAGCTATTCCAACTGGTGTTTCAATCTCGACTTCCTTCAGTGGCATATTTCTTGTTACTTCATAGCCCATAAGCATTGCAATTTCTGATACTAGTTCTCTGAATTCCTTAGTGTTTGTGTTCTTATCCCTAAGTAAAGAAATTTTGTGCTGTATCAGCGGGTGGTCAAAAACAAATACACTTTCCATTCTTATTCCTCACTTTGTAAAATATTTTTTTTCAATATTGGAAATCTTATTAACTCTGTCACCATGCCTGCCGCCTAAAAACTCTGTTTCAAGCCAGGTTTCAATGATATCCAGGGCAACCCCCGGGCCTACGACTCTTTCACCTATTGCCAGAATATTTGCATTATTGTGCTGTCTGCTCATCTTAGCCATATAGCTGTCGGTACACAGAGCACATCTTACCCCCGGAACCTTGTTACATGCTATTGAAATACCTATTCCTGTACCACATATAACAATACCCTTTTCACATTCCTGATTACTTACAGCTTCAGCTACTGCCTGTCCATAATCCGGATAGTCTACAGAATCAGGACAATTGGTTCCGAAATCCTTAACTTTCAGTCCCTTGCTTTCAAGGAATTTGATTATATCCGCTTTCAGCAGATATCCAGCATGATCACTACCTATTGCTATCAAATTTATCTCCATTTCCGGCGCAGTACCAATTTGCCGAAGCCGACCATATATATTATAAGTACTATCGGAAGTCTTATTAGGAAAATTGCCTGTGCCACTATTTAATATTTGTTTCATATTATTTTAACTGTTTTTTAGGTATGCCATTCTTTATTATTTTATAGTATAAATTATTACATGTCAAAAAAAATAGCCCTGTTGGTTCACGTTTCCTATCTGCTGTCGAACCTATGTGATATGACCCTGTGAACACTGTCATAGATTTCTCTGGCACAGGCTTCATAGCTTTCATAAGGCATTCCGAAGGGATCGGTGATATCCAGACTGCTTCCATCTGCTGCCTGTTCAGGATAAGCATACTCCTTCAAGGTATAAATAATTGATTTTTTTCCTGGAAATCTGCTTCTGAGAAAATCTCTGTGCTGTCTTGTCATAGTCAGTATCAGTCCGGCTTTATTCATATCTTCCGGGCGGAGAAGCCTAGCCTTGTGAATGGATATATCAATGTCCCAAAGTTTTTTCAACGCTTCAACAGAATGCAGGGAAGCTGGATCTCCGTCGAAGGCCTGAATCCCTCTTGACGAAACAATTGCTCCCATATGGCTCTCCTCCTGCTGATAAAATGCTCTGAAGATACCTTCAGCCATACAGCTTCTACAGGTGTTTCCAGTACATACAAAAATAATATTAAGATTGTCTGTATCTTTATCAGGAACCAACATGTTTTCATTGTACTGTTCAGTTTCCATGATTATGCCATGCCCAGCATTTCACAAGAACATCAAAGAAATATGTATTTCCTTGATAGAAATGGTATGGGCTCGGTACCTCCTTTTTTTTAATTTTTTTACCTTTTCCTGTATATTTCAATTACGCCGCTCCAGCGTTAAGTTTCTACTATGTCATAACCGGCGGCCTTAACCATTCTGTTCATTATTGCCAGACCAACCTCATGCTCGTCCACTGCTTCAGCAAAAATTATATCAACACCTCTGTTGTCAAATTCTCTTAAAAGAGCAAATAAACTTGCTGCGATGGTTTCAGGGTTATCTCTGTCTCCCATGGACAGAATCTCAAAGCCATTATAGAAATCCTTTGTTTGATCGGTGGCGCAAATCCCTACCTTCTTTCCCTCGCCCCCAGCTTTTTTCGCCAGCTCGGCAATTTTGTCAGTCTGCTTGTCTCTATTTTTACTTTTGACTATCACAACATGTGCTTTAGGAGAGTAATGAGTATATTTCATCCCCGGTGATTTTGGAATGTTTTCTGAACTAATTTTCCCTAAAATTGTTTTATCCATGTCTATGGGACCAATAAACTTTTCAATTTGACTTGGCGTTATACCACCGGGTCTCAAAAGTACAGGAGGGTCTACAGAAACATCCAGTACCGTGGACTCCAAGCCCACTTGAGAGACACCTGCATCAACCACCATTGCAATTTTGCCTTCCATATCGTCAAGGACGTGCTGCGCCATTGTGGTACTTGGTTTACCGGAAGCATTTGCGCTGGGCGCAGCGACAGGTACTCCTGCAAGCCGTATCAGCTCACGTGCCACCGGATGTCCGGGCATACGAACCGCCACAGTATCCAGTCCGGCAGTAATAACCTCCGGAATGATTGGACTTTTTTTCAGTACAAGCGTCAGAGGGCCCGGCCATAGCTTGTCCATCAGTATTGCGGCTTTCTCAGATATGCTTACGGCAAGCTGATAAACCTTTTCCTTTTCTGCAATATGTACTATCAGCGGATTATCCGAAGGCCTCCCTTTTGCCTTGTAAATTTTTTCTACAGCTTCAGGATCAAGTGCATTGGCACCAAGTCCATATACCGTTTCGGTGGGAATGGCAACTATACTTCCCGTTCTGAGTAATTCAGCCGCAGTATTGAGTTTATCCAAATCTATATTCTCAGGGTCTATTTTTATAACTTCTGTAACCATTTCTTCTGTGCTCCTATGTTACTCATTAAGGTTCTCTGCTAACTACTGAATTCCGCCTTCTGGCTTTCAGGTTTTCTCCTGTTTGCTGACTTCTGACTTTCAGGTTTTGCTACCGGCTTCTGACTCCTGTTTCCTCAGTTAATCATGGTTACTATTATACCACACAAAATGCCAAGTATATTGCCCACAGATGACATTCTGCCCAGATACATCCTTTTTGACTCAGGTATTAATTCTCCATATACAACAAAAAGCATTGCACCACCGGCAAACCCCAGGCAAATCCCGATGAATTGCTCCGAAACCCGCCCTAAGGCAGCTCCTATCAAAGCGCCTATACCCATAGGCACACCTGACAGTATAGTCAGCATGAAAGCTTTTACAGCCGAGAATCCTCCCACTCTCATGGGCAACGCCATGGCAATACCTTCAGGGACATCATGTATTGCTATTATCAGTGTAAGTGTGACTCCAAGGCTGAATGAGGCTTCAAAACCCGAGCCGACTGCAAAACCCTCCGGCAGATTGTGCATAGCAAGACCTATGGAGACCAGAATTCCTGCCCTCAACAGGTCCGAATTACCTTTAGAATTCTTTACTGCATCAATCTGCTTAACAATATCATCAATAAAAATCACTATCAGTATTCCCAGCAGCACCCCTATTAATGTAAGGTTCAGACCTGCTATATCAACCGCTTCCGGTATAAGCTCAAAACAAACCACCGAAGTCATCAGACCTGCCGAGAACTCCAGTATTGAGCTCAATAATCTCTTACTTATATTTTTGCCCACAAAAAAGGCTATCAATCCGCCTATACCTGTCCCGGTAATTCCTGATATCAAGCCTACTACAGCAATTTTTAATATGTGTTCCACAGCAGTCCCATCCTTATATAGTAAGTCTATAACGAGGTGAAATCTATCGTCCCGTTATAAGACATACTATTCGATACTGTCGCAGAATATTAACAATTTTTAATCTTCATCGTCACTGCCGCTGCCTAATTTTTCAGACTGGTCAGTGGTAATAAGTGCATCAATTATTTCATCAAGATCACCATCAAGTACCTGGTCAAGCTTATACAGAGTGAGGTTTATTCTGTGGTCTGTAACTCTTCCCTGAGGATAGTTATAGGTTCTGATTCTTTCACTTCTGTCACCGGTACCAACCTGACTCTTTCTGTCCTGGGCAACTTCGTTAAACTGTTGCTCCTGAGCAGCGTCATAAAGTTTAGATCTCAATATCTTCATAGCCTTGTCCTTGTTCTTGTGTTGTGATCGTTCATCCTGGCAGGCTACTACAATACCGCTCGGTATATGTGTAATTCTTATAGCCGAATCGGTCTTATTAATGTGCTGACCACCGGCACCGCTGGCCCTGTAGGTATCAATTCTCAGGTCATTTGGGTTTATATCTACATCAACCTCTTCAACCTCAGGAAGAACTGCTACTGTTATCGTAGATGTATGAATACGTCCGCTTGATTCGGTTGAGGGTACTCGCTGAACTCTATGAACGCCACTCTCAAACTTAAGACGGCTGAATGCCCCCTTACCCTCAATCAGGAACACAACTTCCTTGAAACCTCCAAGCTCCGTCGGATTTGAATCAAGTATCTCGTACTTCCAGCGCCTTCTCTCAGCATATCTGGTCATGGCTCTAAAGAGTACCCCCGCAAAAAGTGCCGCCTCTTCACCACCTGCACCGCCACGGATTTCTACAATAACATTTTTGTCATCGTTAGGATCCTTGGGTACTATCATAACTTTAAGCTGTTTTTTTATTGCTTCCAGCTTTTCCTGGGCATCCTCAAATTCAGCCTGAACCATTTCGCGGAAATCCTTATCAAGGGTATCGTTCAAGAGTTCTCTGGCCTCTTCAACATCAGAGGTTACTTTCTTGTACTCTCTGAATTTCTGAACTATCTCCTCCAGATCAGAATATTCCTTCATATATCGTTTATATTCCTCCTGATTATTAATAACATCAGGATCGCTTAACTTGTGGCTTATTTCCTCGTACCTGTCCTCTGCCGACTGCAGTTTATCAAACATAAAATCCTCCGCAAACTATTACTTGCCATATTATCGTGTCCAGAATATGTCCTCTTAAATTAATACACAAATTAAAATCTGTACTTTTATATTGCAATTAGTTATTATAACATGAACAATATATAGACGCAATAAAAGAACTATCTTTAAGTAGCCATTTAAAGATAGTTCTTTTAGGGGTACTAAGTTCTATATAAATTTTTATCTCGTAAGCATTTAAACTACTTTATTATAAGTGTCCTTATTTTATTTATTACCTTCAGGACGTCTAAACAATTACTTAACTATCTCAATCAGTCCGTTCATGGTTTCACCGGTAATATTAACCTTGTTGAGCCCTGATTCGTAATTCTTGCTTTCAGCCTCAACGAAACTTCCGGTAACGCCTTTACGGTTTACATTGTGATATACTATTTCAGGTATAAGAAGGTTTATGGAACCGTTGCTTGCATGAGCCTTTACCTTATAAACCCTGCTGTCCATATCATTCATATTCACTTTGATGCCGCCGTTGGAGGTTTTGAGATACATATTCATATCTGAATTTTGGTCAATATTCTGAGCGTTTTCGATGTTAATTCTGCCGTTTATGGTGACAGCGCTGACATCCTTCACTTTTATATGTTTAATATCTATAACGGCATTGCTGGTATTTATGTCAATTTTATCGCCTATTATATAATTCAGCTGTACTCTGCCGTTTTTGGTATTAACTGAAACCTTGTCGCTGTTTACACCCATCAGCTCAATATGAGCATTCTTTGTAGTTGCACTGATCTCTTCGGATAGAGAATCTTCAATATAAATTTTACCGTTAGAATTTTCTATCTTTATTGTCTTAAACTTAACGTCGGGTATGAATATCTCGTGGGAAACACTAACATTAAAAGCAGTGCTGCTGACCTTTATTGAAATATTCTGAGGATCATCTGCAAAGGTAACAACTCCTTCTCCTGTCGGGGAGGGACTCTTTATTCTGGAAATGATCATAACTTTAGGGTCTAGATGCTTTTTTATTGTAATACTTCCGTTAATGCCGCTTATTTCAAGATTTGCACCTTCGGCAGGAACAACATCATAATTTTTTTGCACTGTTTGCAGGTTTCCAAAGATGTTGAAGGAATTTGTATCTACAAAGCTTCCAACGTAATCAATAACCTTGTCAACTATTCCTGCAGTTGTAGTTGCGACATTTTTACCGAACTTTTCAGCCTTGTTAGCAAAATCATCAATCATGTTATCAAAATCAGCCTGGTTGTAATTACTTTTAAATTCCTTTTTCCAGTCATTCACCCTGTCTCTTACCTTTGCTGCTTCTTCTGCAAAACCGTTTGATTTTTGATTTCTTCTATAGTTGAAATTTTCAGTATTTTCCTTTTTAGTCTCATCCTCAAGTGCTGCTAAAAGCTTTGCAGCCTCCTCGGTGGATATTTTCTTCTCCTCCACCATCTTTAATATAAGTAATCTTTCTTCACTAATTGACATCGTTAAAATCCCTCCTAATTCACCCGCATTTATTATTCCTTCATTTGGCTTAATGCTTCTTCAACACTAATTTCACCGGCATTCAGTTTGTCAAGTATTTCCTTCCTTCTGCCAGGAACCTCAGGTATCGGTTCCCCCTTATGTCCAAGGGCTGATGCCACATCCTCCAGCTTATTCTTAACAGTTGGATACGACACTCCAAGTTCCTTCTCGACTTCCTTAATGTTTCCTCTGCATTTTATGAATACATCCAAAAAGTTTCTTTGATCAATTGTCAACTTACAAAACTTACATAGTGTAAAGTGTCCTTCTATAACTGTGTCACAACTATTACAGGTTATTCTTGTAACCTCTGTTTCACTCCCGCAAACCGGGCACTTACCGATAGCTTCTCTTGCCATAAAATCACCTCTTAAAATTTTAGAAAATATTTATTTAACCTGGTTAACCTTTAAATCTTTTGTATTGGATATTAATTTTTTTAATCACTTGTTTAATATTATTAAGCTTACATCTATATATTATTCCTATTCACAAAAATTGTCAACACTTTTATTTTAAAAATTTTAATTTATTTATTAATTTTTATTAAATGTTAATTAATTATATTAATTTTGCGTTTTTATTACCAGAAAAAAGAGGCAGCCTCAGAATAGAATTTCGCTTTCTACTTTGAGGCTGCCTCTTTTTCAATGTTACTTATGTGATATGGCGTCCATTAGTTTTTATGGTTAGTTCAATTATTCAAGGTTTGCATTTTCAAATATCTTCCTCGCCTCAACCTTTTCAATCCTCTTACCTTCAATCTCGGTAACTTTGAAAGCGATATTCTTATATTCAACTTCTGGATTCTCTCCGGTTTTCGGTATTCTGCCCAGCAGATCCATAATAAACCCGCTCAGAGTAACGAAATTATCAACGGGCAAGGTCTCCTTCAGTACTTCAGATACCTTATCCAGGCTTATGGCACCCTCAAAAACAAATGTATCATTCTCCAGATATTCAACATCCTTGTGTTCTATATCATATTCATCAAATATGTTCCCTACTATCTCCTCCAGCAGGTTTTCCATCGTCACTATTCCTGCTGTACCACCGTAATCATCAATTACGACAGCCATATGTATTTTGTTCTTCTGCATTTCCCTGAAAAGTTCGTCTGTGCGTTTGGATTTAGGCACCATATATGGGGCCCTGATTATATTTTCCAGATTGAACTGTTTTGATGGACTCAGCATGTACTGAATCAAATCCTTCACGTGGAGTATACCTACAATATTATCGATATTTTCCTTATAAACAGGAACTCTTGTGTACTTATCCCTATCCATTACATATAATGCATATTCCAGATCAGAGTCTGCCTGTATGCCAACTATTTTTGTCCTATGGGTCATAATTTCTGATACATGCTTGTTGTCAAAGTCAAAAATGTTATCAATCATTTCTTTTTCGGTATCCTGAATAACACCTTTCTCTTCTCCAACCTCCATCATCATTCGGATTTCTTCTTCAGTAACCCTTTCATTAACATCAGCGGAAGGATTCCCCCCGAAGAGCTTTATAAAGAAATTAGTTGAACCTGTAAGAAATTTCACAAACGGATTGGTTATCCGTGACAGCAAATTCAAAGGCCCAACAGCTATTCTGGATACAAAATCTGCTTTTTGCATCGCCACTCTTTTAGGGATCAGTTCACCAAATACAAGTGTAAAATATGAAAGAATTATAGTTATCAATATAAGGGAAATTGTACGGATCAGACCATCTCCAAGAGGGAGGTCAAGTCTTGCTGCAAGGCTCACCAGGTCATCTACGAAACTCTCAGCCGCAAAGGCACTGGCCAGAAAACCGGCAAAGGTTATTCCAATTTGTATAGTTGCAAGAAAACGACTTGGTTCACTCAAGAAATTGTAAAGTTGCTTTGCCTTTTTATTACCTTCCTCCGCCTGTTTCTTAATAAGCTTGTCATTTAGTGATATCAGAGCAATTTCAGCCCCGGAAAAGAATGCGTTCAAGAAAACAAGAACTATAAGCAATAGTATCCTTGTAAGCAACGTAATTCATCCTCCAAAAAATATTTATTACATAATCTGCATAATATTACATTAACTATACTAAAAAGCCTTATACGTGTCAAATAACACAGCGAAAGGACTCCTTTAAACCTGCAAGGAGCCCTATTATTTAGTACCCGAATTAATTTATTTTATATAGACTAACCTTTTTTATTCATACACAAAAACTTTACTAATAGGTACTAAAATTTATACATACTTTTGCCTTTTGAATTTTACAACAAAAATCAAACCTGCTATCAAAAATACTGTGCTGCCGGCTATAATGAGTAGATTGGATTTACTGAAGAAACTTCCGTCAGAATTCGGTTGCTGTCCTGCGGGGGGAGCCATACCGAAGTCACCCTCAGGAGGTCCATCTTGGAAATCCCCTCCAGGTCCACCTTGCGGCATGCCTCCATTTCCAAAGCTGTTAGCTATCTGTTGAATTGATGTAATTTGTTCCTCTGACAGTCCGAGTTTTTTCAGGCTGGATATCTGTTCTTCGGTCAGTTCCTGCCCATTTGCCTCTTGAATTATCTGCATTGCCTGCATCATAATTTCCATATCAGGCATATTGTCAAACCCCGGAATGCCTTTTTGGTCGCCGTCAGTCTGCAGACTATTCGTCTGTTGCTGACCGCCCTGGTCAGGAGCGTTCTTTTGAGTATTCTCTTGCGGAGGATTATCCTGGGCGGGAGGATTATCCTGGGCGGGAGGATTACTCTGAGTTCCCTCATTCTGCCGAGCAGCATTTGACCTTGTATTATCAGTATTAATGTTTTGGCGGTTGCCTCCCCAATTTCTACCTCCGAGACCCCCGCCTTGGGAGCCCAAAGTTGACAGATTTATCGCTGATGCATCAATAAGTTTATCACTTGCTTTAGTCTGTCCATCTGTAGTTGCTGGAACAGTCCCGTCCAATTGGCCTTCTATACTCTTTGCCCTGAGCTTTCCAAATTCCTTTATCATCGGAACCGCTTCGGTGTATTGCTGGTAAGTGTAGAAAGCTGATGGGTCCTCCTTTACATAGTTTGAAATAAGTGTGTTAATATTATTTATTGTACTTTCATATCTGCCGTTGTTGAAGTATTCGTCCACAATCTGCTGCAAGTATTCATGATACTTGTCCTTGTACTCGTCAACTTCAAGCAGCTTTGCCAGCATAGGGCGCTCAGACATATCAACCCCGGAAACCGGTGTGTCTATTGGGAAATTCACTGCAGCTTCAGCCGATCCCGACTGGAAGCCCCCAAACGCCAGGTTGTAGTCCCAGGGCAGCATAGTCAGCTTGCCGTCCTCTTCATACAGATAGTAATTATGCTTCATATTGCCAAAATAGCTGTCCAAATTGACCAGTACAGTATTTGCAGCAAAGTATCTTAAGGTGGCATCCACATCCACATATTTTTCAAGATCAGTGCCTGAATTCAGATTCTTCAAGGCTTTAATTACGGTGTTGTAATCCTCATCAGTGCCTTTAAAAACCTCATTATCAAAAATGTTTGAGTAGCTGCTGATTTTGTCATCTGTATATTTCAGGTCTGTACCACCACCGGATCCACCAAATCCTCTGCCGCCAAAACCGTTTCCCCCACCCTTCTGCTGCTTATCCGGCTGAGGGTTGACGGCATTCTCACTAGCATTATCGGCTCCATTTATATTGGCATCGCCTGCTGCACTTTTGTTGGCATCCCCTGACTTGTTTTTCTCAAATTGTCCGGCTTGACCTACTTGATCTGCTCCACCTGGCCTGGCAGCTTTGTTGTTCATAGGAGCAAAATCCTTCATCCCTCCACCCATTTCCATACTCTCCGGCTTATAGAGCATTCCATAATCCGATCCAAAATTACGCTGGGCAAAGGACTCCTCCAAAGCCTCAATAGCTAAATAAAATCCCCAGCTTTCACCGTTAACCGTAACATTTGTATATGCAAAAAGAGGTGTTTTCACTCCAATAAAGCTCATTAGATCGTAGGAAAGATATTCCTTCATATAGCTGGCATCCGATTGTATATTGTTTATTACCATTTTATCCAACCCAAGATAGCTCTGCCCTTTTATATAGTGATCAAATTCAAACTTGAAACTGAATCTGTCAGAATCGGATTGAGCAACGGTAGCCAGACTTGAGTTTCCTTTAGGCCTTATGCCTACTGATTTAATAGTAGTGCCATTAATGGTGACATCACAGGAGATATATTGTTCCTGCGTGGCGTTATCCAGCATATCCCTCCATTCTTTTTCGTCTACCTTTATATCTATTGAAGAAACTTCATTCTTATTAAATAACTTTGAAGCATATTGAGGCTGGGAAGCTGAAACTTCAATCCCTTCTGCATCCGGTAAGAAGACCAGTAATCCCGATAAGATCATTGCAAAAACAAGGATGCCAACTATAAAAATGTTTATATACTTACTGGTAATCATGATTATGCCCATGCCCAGCATTTCGCATATGAACATCAAGGAAATATGTATTTCCTTGATAGAAATTGCATGGGCTCGGTACCTCCTTTAATTATTTTTTAACTTCTTTCAACCTAAAACGAAACCTTTAACTTTTTTACGACATATATTCGCCATTATAGCTCACAAGCACGGCATTTGAAACACCTTCAATCTGAGAAATATCATTAACAAATTTAGTTGTCATATCTTTAAGTCTTACTTCTATGGTAAGTTCTATTCCACTTACTGAAACCGACTTTGACTTAACCATATATTTATTTACATTCCCATTTACAGCCTTTGTAACAAGTTCTTCCGACTTATCATCAGAACAATTCACTACTAGAATATACGGGTTATCAGTGCTTTTTTTATTCACAAAAATAACCATCACTATTCCAATAAACACCGAACCAAAAATTGCCAGAGGAATGAGCCCGGCACCAGTTACAATACCTGCCGATATAGCCCAGAAAAGAAATGCTATATCCATAGGTTCTTTAATTGCTGATCTGAAACGTACAATTGACAGTGCACCGACCATACCCAGTGAAAGTACAACATTTGAGGTTACTGCCATAATAATGAGCGTAGTAATAAGTGTCATCGCTATCAGAGAAACGCCAAAGCTTGCTGAATACATAACACCATTAAAGGTTTTCTTGTACACGTAGAAAATGAAAAGCCCCAGTACAAAGGAAAGTCCAAGTGCAATAATCATGTCCAAAGGTGAAAATGAAGACACCTTTTCAATAAAACTTGATTTGAAAATATCATTAAAACTCACGTAAAACGCCTCCTATAAGTTAGTTTAATATGTTAGAACTGCTCAGATACATTTATAGAGCAGGCATAACCAATAAATTAAAATTATTCGTCATATTTACCCGAATACCCGGGACTCAGCGTATTTGGAGAAGGCTGCACTCCTCCTGTTATTGGTTTGGATAATATCTCTTATAATACCCGGCAAAAATTCATCGTACTTCACTTCAAGGATTATTGGGCTATCTGGACTGGTTTTTAGGGTGGGCAGTTCCTGATTAAAAAGGTCCTTAGAATTTAACCCGGTTCTTATATCAGTATCAATAGTAATCCTTACATTTCCGGGTTTAAAAATATAAGGTTCTCTTACATAGTCCACCAGAGTCCTTGGTTTCAACTGCTGATAACACATTTTGTAATAGAGCTCGCTTATCAATGGCTCTGAGGATTGTTTCATCCATTCCAGATCGCCCGCCAATATCATATTGCATTGGTCTACTGTAAGCCTGGCCGATCTTTTAAAACACAAACCATTTATCTTGCCCTTTTTCTCAAGCTTAATGTAATTAAAATCACTATTATAATATCTGATTCTGAATTTTTCTCGATTATTAATACCATTAATCTTTTCCATCAGGGCCTTATTACTAAAATTATCAAAATAGAGACTTCTGATTCTATATTTCCCGTGTTTATCAACATTGGGGTCCTGCTTTGCAATAAATTTTAGTCTCTGACGAAGTGCGATATAATCAGAATAATTTATATTGTGCTTCAATTCATGCCTCAGCTTTGACTCCTGCATATACTTTTTCACCTCTGCTGTTTTTTGTAATATCATATTACTAACAAGTGTTATTTCTACAAAACAAATGATAATATATCAATGTGATGATTTTCTGAACATAATCTGAATTCTGTTAAAATTGTTAACACTTCTTAACAAAACCCCAACAAAAAAGTTATATCCATACCTGACAGTTATATTGGCTGATTAAAAAAATAGTAAGTATTGATTCACATGCACTAAAAAGAGACCATCCCGTAAAAGGAGGTCCCCATTTTTTATTCTAATTAATTTTAGAAGGTCAAATCAGATCATTTCTCTTTGTATAGCTCTTGAAAGCATAGGAATCACCTGCTTCTTCCTTGAAACAACACCGCTGAGAAATACACTTTTTTCTCCACTTTTAATGTTGAAGGCCTTCTCTACAAGACCCCTATCATCGGCAGCAAATAATATTTCCGAGCCCTCGTTTACAATATCGGTAACCATCAGAAGTATAACACTATAGCCCTTATTTTCCCGAACGATTTTCATGTGTTCAAGCAAGCTGTCCCTAACCTTTCCAAAAGCTTCTGAATCACTGGAATTTATCTGCCCAACTCCAATCTTATATTTGTTGAGATTAAAATCCTTGAAATCATAATCTAATATTGTTTGAGGACTCATTCCCTCCAAAGAGGCGCTTGCCTTGTAAAGCGCTTTTGAGAAATCCTCAATATTAATATCTGCTATTTTTGCTAGTTTGTTTGCTGAAAGTTCATCCGCATAGGTACTGGTAGGAGACTTGAATTTCATTGTATCTGAAATAATTGCTGCACAAAGTATGCCTGCTATCTTTTTAGAAGGGTTTAAGCCGTTTTCAAAATACATATTAGCTATGAGCGTAGAAGTACTTCCTACGGTATCATTTTTAAAATAAATCGGGTAGGTAGTCTGTATGTCACCTATTCTATGATGGTCAATAATTTCAAGTATATCAGCCTGCTCAACACCATCAATGGTCTGAGCTTTTTCATTATGATCCACAAGGATAATTTTTTTCCTCCTTTGGGATATAAGATGGTACCTTGAAATAAAGCCCTTTATTCGTCCCTCGTCATCAACAACCGGATAACTTCTATATCTTGTCTTCAACATCTTTTCTTTTATGTTATCAATATAGTCATGAATATTAAAGGAAACCAACTGCTTCCTAGTCATAATATAGCTTACAGGAATACTTTGATTTATCAGCCTGGCAGTGGTAAACGTATCATAATAGGTTTCAAGTACAATACACCCAGCTTCCTGGGCATAGTCCAACACTTCCTGGTCTATCTGCCCTCCGCAGGTAAGTATCAGGCAGCTTACACCTATGGAGATTGCCTCCATCTGGCTATCTTTCCTGTTTCCGATAATAACAATATCTCCTTTTTCCACAAACGGCCCCATGTCCTCAGGAATCATTGCAGCAATAACTACTTTTCCTGCGGCTTTAAAATCGTCCTCATTACCGCATATAAGTCTTGCGCTGAGAGTATCAGTTATATTTCTCAAGGGTGTGTTACTGGCAGAAAGGATATTATTTTCGAGGGCATCCAGATAACTACTCGTAATATCAGATAAGGTAATAATACCTAATAGTTTGCTGTTAATATCTGCAACAGGCAGTACCTTAATGTTATTTTTCTGCATAATACTCCATGCAGCTTTTATTGAAATGTCCTCAGATACCGGATTTATTATGTCCATGTTTAGATCAGATACCTGTGTACGAACGGTTTCCTTGTATTCCGGAATGTCTACACCAAAATACTTAAGAACAAATTCAGTTTCTTTATTAATATCACCTATCCTTACCGGCACTGCATTCACCGCATGTCTTTTTTTAAGCTCGGCATAAGCTATAGCAGCACAGATTGAATCCGTATCGGGATTTTTATGACCTGTAATGTATATAATTTCACTCATTAATCATGCCTCCCATGAACAACTAAAGTTAGGATTTTAAAGCCAAGCCTTATTTTACACCAATCTCCGGTAGCCTTCAATATTTTTGTTCCTGCCAATTGTTTCTGCTCCGTTTTTTTACAGTTTTTTCGGGAGGGGGGAGTTTTCAATTTGCTTATTCACATCATAATTAGTTTACTGCGAACTTTGTTTTAATTCAAACCAGAAAGTACTTCCCTCTCCATTTTTACTAATTACGCCATATTTTGCCCCATGCATGTCCAGAATGGTTTTTACAATGGACAGCCCTAATCCAGTGCCTATGGCAGCCCGTTTATGAGCTTTATCCACCTTGTAGTATCTGTCCCAGATCAATGGAAGCAGGTCCTGGTCTATTCCTTCCCCAGTGTCTATTATTTCTACCCTTACGACTTGATTATTCATATTTTGTACGATGGTTATCAACTTATCCTGACCAGAATAGGTTATAGCATTGTTAATCAGGTTATATATGACTTGAGATATCTTTACAGGGTCAGCCTTAACCCAGACCTCTCCATCTTTGATAAACTCAAACCTGTAACCTTGCTGTTCTGTCAGTTTGTTATACCTTAGCAAAATTTCCTCAATACTTTCAGTAAGGTTGAAGTTTTCTATTGAAAGTGTCTGAGTACCTGACTGCAGCTTTGAAATATCAAGTACATCATTTACCAGAGTGGTCAGTCTCCTTGCCTCATCAATAATTATCTGAATATTGTCAGGAGTGTTTTCTCCTGGCAGATCACGCATTATCTCACCATAACCCGTTATCATAGTGAGAGGCGTTCTCAGGTCATGAGAAATATTTGCTATCAGTTCACGCCTCAGCCCCTCAACCTTAGACAGCTCTTTAGCTGCGTAGTTAAGTGTATCGTTCAGCTCTGCAATCTCAAGGTAGCCCCTTCCCTCAAAGGCTGTATCGTAATTGCCCTTAGCCAGTTCTTTTGCTGAGTTGTTGATTTTTATAATTGGTTTTGATATTTTTTTCGAGATATAAATGGCCATGCCAACAGCCAGAAGTATCGTGATCACCGTAACATACTCCAGCTGAACTCTTAAAGTATCTACTGTTGCATTGACCGGAGTTATTGTTGAATTGAGCATAACGACGGCTTTTAAAGCATCCTCCCTGTCAACGACTTTAACATAGATCATACTTTCGTATATGCGGTCAAAACCCTTTGGCATCATTTCCTCAATAGACCCAAGGGTTTTGGTTCTTTGTCCCGGCTGCCCGCCTGTACGAAATTCAAGTAAGGTTCCTCCGTTTTGTACTGCCTTTTGATAAAGTTCATAGAGCTCGGTACCGGGCATCCTGTGAATTATACTGTCGGGTGCAGGATCCGATGAGTATATGTTGGTTCCATCCTCCAGAATAATTCTGATAAATGTTTGATTCTGCTCTGAAATTGAATCCAATAATTCATTTAAATTATCATTGTCTATATTCTTTCCTATGGTTTCAGCAGATGACTTTATATCACTGATTTTTATCTGTTTATAGAAATCATCAAGAAAAATTGTCTGAAAGAACCAGAGCATCAACAGGATGGCGGCTGCAAAAACTGCAAGATAGAGAAACAGTTTGTATTTTATACTCATTTTCTCAAGCTTCAAAGCGATATCCCACCCCTCTGAGGGTAACTATAAATTTGCTGTAATCACCCAGACTCTTCCTAAGGAGCTTTATGTGGGTATCCAAGGTTCTGTCATCACCAAAAAAGTCATACCCCCACACATCAGTAATCAATTTCTCCCTTGTTAAAGCTATTCCTCTGTTTTTAACGAGATAGAATAACAAATCATACTCCTTCGGAGACATGTCAATTTTAATCCCGTCAATGTGGACAAGCCTTCCTGTGAAATCTACCGTCAGGCCTTCAAAGCTTACAATATCCTTCTTATTTTCTTTAGCACCCGAACCACTGCTGCGCTTAATAATTGCATTGATTCTCATCATTAACTCTTTAGGAGAAAAAGGTTTTACAACATAATCGTCTATTCCAAGTTCAAAGCCATGAATTTTATCATACTCTTCCCCTCTGGCAGAGAGCATAAGTATCGGGGTCTTTTTTGTTTTTCTTATTTCCTTACAGGCTGAGAAGCCATCCAGTTCCGGCATCATAACATCCATTACAATTATATCGAAGTCCTTTTCCCGGCAGATACGAACAGCTTCCATCCCATCTGCTGCCTCGCTGATTTCGTGGCCTTCAAAGACTGCATATTTCTTAATAATTTCACGTATTCCTGCTTCATCATCAACTACCAGAATCCTGTACATACAGTCACCATCCTCTTAATGCGTAGTTCAACTTGGGCAAAAGCATTCAGACAAACAGAAACATCTTTTTATACCTGACCTCAATTGCCACTATTATACTAAAAGACCCATTACAGTTATTTTACCGGGATAATATTATTATATATCATCCGCGAAAAATAAATGTGATGGGCCTGTGAATTTCAAATGAACTTTTCTGCTAAGCCATAGCCTTAATAGCTCTTTTATTTTGGTACATCTGGTGGTCAGCCTTATCCAGAAGGCCTTCAACTGTGATATCCAATTCTCCGTTATACTGCGAAAAGCCGTAACTTATACTTATATTATAGTCTTTGCTCGTAAAGGGTTTCAACTGCCTTAATTCCCCGGAAATCCTTTCCATAACACTTTCAGAATAATCCATTGTACACCCCGGAAAAACAATAACGAATTCATCTCCTCCCAGTCTGCTGATTACATCAGTCTCCCTTATATTCTTTTTTATGGTAGCTATAATGGTCTTTATAAGGAAATCGCCTTCCCTGTGGCCAAGCATATCATTTATTACTTTTAAATCATTCACATCAATATAGCATATTGTCATGGATTTCTTTTGCTTTTTGCACTGTCCCAACTGTTCCTCAATGAACTTAAGCCCGGAGCCTCTGTTAAGGGTTCCTGTCATAACATCCTTGAGGTTGTCCATTTTTAGTCTGTCGTACTTTAATCTGTTAAGTAAAAAGTAGTTTATCAGATATAAGGTTCCTGCAATTGAAGCCAATAATACTGCAACTATTATGATAGTGCTTATAAACAATAGATTATTTTGAGTAACCGCATCCTTGAATTCAAAAGTAAAGCTGAACAGGCTGAATACGAATAAAAGGATAACAAACACAGTAATAAGGTTTCCGCAAAGCAGAATCATGAATTTCTTATGATTTTTATAAATCCTCCTCCTTGCTTTAATAAAATCATCTGCAAGAAAATTCAACACAATATAGGAAAACAGAAAGGACATGAGTTTTCCTATTGTCACGTGAACAAAGCTTGACCGGGACTCATCCGGATTTACTTTAATAAAATCAGCATAAGTAAGAGATACAAGCAGCTCTCCGAGGCTGAGGATCAAAACGCTGAGAAATACTGAAATAGTCGTATAGTACATATTATATCTATATAAAGGAATTACAACGAATAAAATTGTTATACTAAAAACTATCAATTCCATTCCCATATTCAGATCAGGTATCGCTACGTTAACTAACGTTATGACGGAGGAAATAGACAAGCCGCTAATAATATAATTTAGCATTGATGCTTTTTTAAGATCTGAATTTATTCTGCAGATTATATAGCAAATAATAGATGATGATAAAAGCGCCGAGTAAAACTCCAGGCCAATACTGACAAGCAATTCCATTCACTCCCCTTACTTTCTATATTACATGTACTATACTTGATTGATTCACAATGACTTTAATAATGAATATTATATAATAACTTTTTTTAAAAATATTGGATATATATGCCAAATATAATCAAAATTTTTATCTATTTTTTGTACAATATAGCTAAGCGTAAAAAATGTGTATCCGATATCTCTCCTAATCATATTTATATTCTGCACTATTTCCCGAGCTTGTCCAAGTATCTAATAATAAGCATACTCTATGGTAATTAATTGCTATTTAATAAAATGAAAGCCCGAATATACTTATTCGAGCTTTTTTGTCCGGATGGAACGAATGTTAGTTTTTATAAATTTTATTTATTACTCTCTGGTATACGATCTGAAAAATCAAACAATACCTTTAAATTTCTCGGAATAGCTTGATACCATTCATCTAAGCCCAGACTATAAACTTTTTCCTTTAGCTGTTCCGAAAAAGTATCAATGGGCTTTCCATCCAATAGCATACTGGTCTCTTCTTCAGAAAATGAGATTGAGTCAACAACCTTATCAAGCTGTTTCTTATTCATGGGACATGCTCTCTGGCATATAAGACAATCGTATAAGGTGTGATGGGCAGCCGAGGGTATCCAGTCCGGAAAATCCCCGGGCACTTCATTTATACAGGACAAACATCTCTCATTATCAATCAGAAACCTGTCCTTAGAAATCGCATCGGTAGGACAGACGTCAATACATAAATGACATGTACTGCAAAGCATTGCATTGTGCACTTCACTCCAGGTATCCTGTTCAACCTCCATGTCAGAGAAAAAAGCCATGTAGGAAAAGTTGCTGCCAAGACCATCTATGTATGTAATATTATTACGTCCATATTCGGCCAATCCACAATGTGCAGCCAATCTCTTCATAGGAAGGTTTTCAGCCTGTACTAAAGAATATCCGTTTTCTACAGCAAATCCTTTTATATAACCTTCTGCCTTATCAAAATCAGGTCGTACCAGGCTTAAAAAGGTTTTTTTATGACCATTTCTATAAAAATCGACTTTTGCATAAAACGGATGAGGTACCGCAATAAGAATTATGGATTTTACATTAAAATGTGCTTGTCCCGGCTCATACCGGTATAATTTATCAACAATCCATGACTGGAAATCATTGAGTTTTTCCTGGCTCTTGAAGTCTGCAATAATTTCTTGAAGTTCCTTCAACCGTTCTGCTGAAATCACCTTTATTCTGTATCCCTGCTCAATAGCGATGTTTTCCAGTGTTTTTTTCATATTCTTAATTTCCCTCCATAGTATTCATTCTGAATGCTATAATCCCCTAGTTATTAAATCATAATTTTACTTGTGAAAACCTAAATTTATAATAAAATTTTACCATATTTTATCTATATCTACAAATAAGTACTATACAGGAATAATCAGTGTTCAAAAATTACTACAAAAAACCATAGTTTCATTGCGCTTCATAAAAATTTGATAATTTTTACTGTGCAATTTCCCTATGGCTTCTGATTAAACGTGCAATTTTCCTATTTATCTGCTGACTAATTAATTTAACTCGAGGTAAACTTTTTATTGTAGTCCATATCATTACGGACTCTATATTTCTCTTCTGCCTTCCAACGCCTTCGCCAGTGTAACTTCATCTGCATATTCGAGGTCACCGCCAACAGGAATTCCATGAGCTATCCTGGTAGTTTTTATACCCAGAGGCTTGATGAGCTTTGATATATACATAGCAGTAGCTTCACCTTCAACATTGGGGTTTGTAGCCAGAATAACCTCCTTGACTTCACCGTCCCCCAAGCGTCTGATTAGTTCCTTTATTTTTATGTCTTCAGGCCCAATGCCCATCATTGGTGAAATTGCACCATGCAGAACATGGTACAGGCCTTTAAATTCACGTGTCCGTTCCATCGCAACAACATCCCGGGCATCCTGAACAACACAAATGGAGGATTTGTCCCTAGAGGTACCACTGCATAGAGGACAGGGATCAACGTCAGTTAAATTACTGCAGACAGAACAATATTTTGTTTTTTGCTTTGCATCCAGTATGGAATTCGCAAGTCCCTGTACCTTTTCAATTGGCATGTTTATAACGTGAAATGCCAGTCTTTGTGCTGACTTATGTCCTATACCGGGCAGCTTTTGAAATTCCTCTACAAGCTTTGCAACAGGTACTGCGTAGTAATCCATTTATACCTCCAGGTCCCAACATGTCTATTGTTATATTCATAATGCGATGATCATTAAAACTATTTTACCTATTCTAAAAACATATTCTAAATGCTAAAACAGTCCAGGGAATCCTCCCAAACCGCCTGTAATTTTTCCCATTTCAGAGTTAGCAAGTTCATCTGCTTTCCTAAGTGCTTCATTAACGGCACTCAATATAAGATCCTGTAACATTTCTACATCGTCAGGATCAACAACTTCTGGCTTTATAACAATTTCCTTGATTTCTTTTTTACCTGTAGCAACTATAGAAATTGCTCCGCCTCCAACAGAAACCTCCACGGTCTTGTTCTCCAAATCCTGTTGGGCCTTTTCCATGTCCTTCTGCATCTTTTGTGCCTGCTTCATAAGGTTGTTCATGTTTCCGCCTCCGAAGCCGCCTCCAAAACCGCCTCCCGGGAATCCGCCTTTTGCCATATATAACTTCCTCCTGTTTTATGGAATTTTATAGTTAAAATATATTATATCCCAATCAAATAATACCAATTATTTAATTGCTCTTTAATATTATAACTTATTCATCTATTATATCAAGGTGAACATTCAGCTTACCTGCAATTTCTCTTGCATTTTTTAACAGAGCACTTTCCTGTTCTTGGTTTTTAACTGCTGTAGGGCTTGGAACTATATTTTCAAGCTCCTCTTCATCAATAAATTTGATACGTACCTGTCTGCCTAGCTTCCTTGCAAAAACATTCTGGAGCACCTCCACGTGCTCGGGCTTTGCCACAACAGTTTTAAATGACCCGACACCGGAAGGAAAAACAATCAGAATGGTTGTTTCATCCCCAATTACAGCCCTCGCGGACATTAAATAGGTTGCCAGCATCATTCTTCCGCTGGCTTTAAGCTCCTTCATTATATCAGACCATTCCTCCAAAGGCTGGTGTGCCGCCTTTTTGCCAGTCGCACTACCGGCGCCTGTTGACCCATTTGCTCCAAAACCTGCCTGTACTCCCGGACTACCTGCCGGGCTTGGGGCGCTTGGGGCAAATGGATTTTCACTCCCGCTTGTACCCGGTATCGGCGGCACTCTGTCAAGCACCTTACCGGACACCTGCCCCTGGGCTGGAAAACCTGCCGCAGGCGCAGCATCGATGAAACTCCGGGGTTGGGCTGCGCCTGCACCGGATCTAATGGCATTTTCAAGGTCAGTAATCCTGTCAGCCAAATCATTATTATCTGCGCTTTGACCAGCACTTCCCACACTAATGGATATAAGCATAACTTCAAGAAATACCCGTTGATTGAGAGCATACTTAAGCTGGGACTCAAAGGCTGACAGTTCCTTTATTATTGCAATTATTCTTTCATTGGTAAAGGCTTCAGCCTGCTGCTTCATGTTTTCAAGATATTGTCTGCTTATGTCAATAATATCAGCCGGATTTTTAGTTATTTTACAAAGGAGCAGGTTTCGGAAATACATAACAAGATCCGAAGCAAACCTGAGAATATCCCTTCCGTTGGAAGACAATCTTTCTACACCGCTAACCAGCCCCTCCACGTTTTTTTCCTTTATATAGTCAACTATTTCAGCAATAAAGTCATCACTTACAATACCGATTACGTCCAGTACGTTCTGATGGGTTATTTCGGTACTTCCCATGGAAATACACTGGTCGAGAATACTCAGTGCGTCTCTCATGGCTCCATCTGCCAACCTTGCTATTAGCAGCGCTGCATCATTCTCAAGTGTAATACCGCTTGCCCCTGCAATAACCCTTACTCTTTCAGCGATGCTTCCGGGAGTGATCTTTTTAAAATCAAACCTCTGACATCTTGACAGTATTGTAGCAGGCAATTTATGAGGGTCGGTAGTCGCAAGTATGAAAACTACATGGGCAGGCGGTTCCTCAAGAGTTTTTAGCAGCGCATTAAAAGCCCCTGCCGACAACATATGAACTTCATCGATTATATATACCTTGTACCGCGCCTGGGAGGGAGCATATACCACTTCGTCCCTTATTTCTCTAATGTTGTCAACGCTGTTGTTGGAGGCAGCATCTATTTCAACAACATCTAGAATAGAGTCACTCAATATGCCCCTGCAAATCTCACATTCATTACAAGGGTCTCCATCCTTTGAATTAAGACAGTTAATGGCCCGGGCAAATATCTTTGCCATTGTAGTTTTACCCGTACCCCTTGTGCCGCAGAAAAGATACGCATGACCGATTCTTTCAGACTTAACAGTATTTTTGATAGTTCTGACCACGTGCTCCTGCTCAACAACATCTTCAAATACAAGGGGTCTCCATTTTCTATATAAAGCTGTATATGACATACTCCTTTTCCTCTCTTTCATACGGCAGCCCGTACTAAAAGTATATAAGTCGATAATGATTAATATATTCTAAAAATATTTGATTCGGAACTGTAGTTACTCTAATAATAACACAGCTTTTGAGCAGTGGATAACATATATTTAATATTTTCCCATGAAACAAAATGAGCCTGTTCTATAAGTCATACGACCCTGAACAGGCTTGCTTTGCTTTATAACGCATAGGTTCTTATAATTGAATGGCCGTACACCCATCGTCGATAGAAATATATAGCCGTTACCATTACAGTTAACTCTAACCAGGTAACCTAGCGGCACACAGAATTAACCGCTTACCGCTGCTTCCTTCCGGACCTGACGGGGTTCACAGACTTCTATTGCGCAAGACCCAATTTTCATTGCCACTTGTAAAGGGCAGGCACTACATACTTAAACCTAGGACAGGAATTCAATCCTGCTATAGCGGATTGCAGGTACAGGGCACCGCTACCTCCCCATCTAGTACGGCCAAAATTGGCTTATCGTAATGTATACTGACACCGCCGATTAATCTTCGAATCAAAACACCCCTCCTTGGAAGCAGGAACTGTATTGATTTGTTCAATCTCAGTACACCTTACACATTATAACCTAAATGTTTCTCCATAGCAATACAAATCCTCCAGTAAATATTTGTAAACTCTAATATATGAATTTATATCTAAAGATTGAGAAATTAGGATTTCCTATTGCTGTTTAAAACTTATTGCCCCATAGAAACTACACAGCAATATTCCGGGCAGAAAAAAAGCACCCCAGATTATAAATTATAATAATTCCTGATAATGTAGGTGCCCTAAGTAACAAAAAACAAATCAATATGTTTAAAGGAGGAACAAAATGAAAAAGCTTATAATGGCTTTACATTTATTATTATACCACGATTTTCCTGAAATAATGTTAAGATTGTATAACAAATATTAATAAAATGTGAATAGTGGAGTGTTAAACTGAAATATCTTTAATAAAACAACTAAGTATATTGAAGTGCTTCCGTACTAAAACAATAAAATGTGTTGCACACGAAATGACAGCTCGAAATCGTCCAGCTCATCTTCAATAATTTTTGCAGTAAACTATCCCGTTAACTCTACTCAACTTAAGCAAAAATTCTTGCGACTCCCTTACAATTTCAGCCGTCATTTCTAACCATGCTTCCACATTTTATTATTTTGTACTCACGCACTTCAATATGTTTAGAAATTTGCTGCAGGATATTTACAGTTTAAACACTCCACGATTAGAGGGGGTGCACGAAATGGCTGCAGGACCAAAAAAAGAAATAGCCCTATTTGGCTATTCCTTTTTCATTCTAACTATGGACACATTTATTAATTCTGTAAATTACATTATAAAACTAACAATTATCGTTCCAATACCCACATATAGAGCTACCTGGCCTATGGCGGCACCGATATTGTCCTGTTCGTAAATTTCACTCCATATATCTACCTTAACTATACTGGTAAATATAAGCTTGAAGAGAACAGACAGTATTCCGAAGATAATCAGACTTACCGCTATAACTATTGATACCGTTAAAAGTTCAAAATCCATACTGTAGAAGGACATTACACCGGCAATTATTGTCTGAACTGCGAATACAAAGCCCAGCAGGCCTATTCCTGCTGCAGGATTGTTGTCGATAAACAACTCTTTAAACAGGGTTGTTCTCTTTCTAAGAACAAAGGAATAGCAAACCAGGGCAGCAAGCATAAATACCAGGAATACAAGAACCTTTATAAGTATTTCAACTCCCAGACCATTTATTATATCTATAAAGTCAATTAATTTAATAATATTAACGAATATTACAGAAACAGCTACAGAGAATAAAGCAGCACCAATGTTTTTCTGTTCGCAGATTTCTTTGTTAAGACATATTTTCCCATGATTATCGCTGACATCTATAAGATTGACGATGAATTTGGTACAAAGTCTCAATATGGTTAAAATTGCTATGTAAAATATTGTGTAGCCAAGGCATACTGCCAGATCAACAAATATATTGTCACTTACCGCACCCTTTATTCCGTGGCCTGCAAGATATAATACAGGAAATACAAAGGCACCGATGAACTCAATCCACACAGCCAGATTGTCTCGGGTAAATAACGCATCCTTCAGAGATACATCCCGCAAAACAATATTATTATAAATTATCCAGCCAAGAATGAAACCCACTGTAAGTATTACGAAGCTAAAGGAAAAATCCTTTAAAAAAAAGCTTAAGTACTCTAACATAATCCATCTCCCCCACTAAATTTAGTCTTTATCCAAGCCCTGATAAACCTTATAATGAGCACCTTCAAACCTCTGTCCAATAAAAATTCTGAACATACCGTCATCTTTCATCATCTCAATATTTAGATATTCCGTTACACCGTCGGCATCCCTCTGATAGTCCCATATCTCAACATCCACTTTTTTTGTTATCTTACCTGTATTTAAATCAAGAACCTTTAAAGTCCCCTGCATCCCATCAATTCTGTAATCGCATTCGGGCATTAAGCAGCGTTCATATTCCGAGCCGTCAGGTGTTGTAATATATTTTTGACCCACTATATTAAGGAATTCTTCAGTAAAAGGCACAGTATCATCTAAAAAATACATGTAGGTTTCATGTACTCTTTCCTCTTCCTGCGAACTGTAAACCTCGAAAACATATTCCGATTCATCAACCTTGGAATACACTAAGTACCTGGTATATGGGCGCTGACCCACTTCCATCTGCACTATTTTTTCGAAGGTAAAAAACCCTTCCAACTCAAGTTCCTTGAGATTAAACTCTATCATAGAATTTTTATTGATATTTAACGGATTCAAAATCTCAGATGCATCGTTCCTTTTCTTAAAACCGAACATATTTCCTCCCATTATGACTTTTATTGTCTTCAAACTCCGGAATTATTTGCAGCTACAATTCTTTACTTCTACTTAATAAATCCTGCTGTAATGGGATTTTTTCGGCTTGGGTTTTGACAATTTTCTTATAACAATTACAAGGGCTGTGGCAGAAACAATGATTATAACTACCGCTACACCGCTGCTTGCAGAATTTGTGGAGTACTTATCGGTATAGTAGATTTTATCTACATTCTCTTCCTGATATTGCTGCGAGAACTGTAAATCGGGGTCTGTATCCGGATCAATATAATTAGGATCCCTTTGAACTCCCTGTTTTTCAAGTTCTTCTACCCTTTTCTCCAGCTTTTCATACTCCTGCTGATTGAAATAGCTCTTATATGGAGCAATATCCAACCAGTGATGATACCAGAACATTTCTGAGGCCCTCATTAAAAACCACAGGTCCCATGGGCCCACGAAGGCGTAACCGTATGAAAAAGGATTGCCGAACATTCCTGTATTTACATTCACAAAAATCGGCCTTTTTCCAAAGGAATTTATTCTTGAAGTTCTGGATTTCATCGCATCCTCAAAACCCATTCTTCTGGAGCCGGTTCCGTAATTCCTCTTCATGGAATCGTTATATACCTTCTGCTGCTCAGTATTCAGCTTCTGCTTGTATGTATTGAAGTTCTTTCCTGAGACCTGCTTTTTATAAGTATCCTGCATATAGGAGTACTTTTTTGAAGAGGACTTGTTGGAAAAGCTCTTTGCTGAAGATCCCGACGAACCGTTGTAGCTTTTGGAGGCTCCGGGTATACTTCTTGTGCTGCTTTTCGAGCTGTTGGAACTACTACTTTTTTTTGAGCTGCTGCTCTTGGATTTGGAGGATCCAAACAGGCCTGAGCTTTTTGATGAACTCTTATAACTGCGGCTATATGATTTTGAAAAAGACCTGCTGCCGCCAAAGGATCTTGATTTTGCAAAAACTCCTGCTGTGGAAGTAAATACAAATACCAGTATCAGCATTATGGCAAATACTCTTTTTTTCACAGACATCCCTCGCATTTTAATCTATTGTTCATAGTTAATTTCTTATTTTATTACATGAATAACATTTAATAATTATACGTAAAAACTGTATTTTTGTATTATCTGCTTGTTATTATATCATTATAACGTTTGCATTACATTATATTTAATAGCACCCTGTTTGGCAACATTAGGCAATATTTAATATAGTCACTTCTGAATACCTAGCATTTAAAAGCAATTTTTTCTGCTAAATGTATAATCTAATGCAAAAAAGGCAATAAATATAACTGACCCCACAAAATACATTTTAACCCCCTAAAAATGCTCCGGCTATGCCGGGCATTTTTTTTAAGTCAAGCAATTTACATTTTAAACCTGTAACCTACTCCCCATATAGTCTCAATAAACTGCTCACTCTCTTTGTCCTTCTCAATTTTATCACGTATTTTACCTATATGGACAGTTATTGTTGCGCTATCGCCAAAGTAATCGATTCCCCAAACCCGTTCCAGCAATGCTTCTTTACTGAATACATGATTAGGGTTCTGCGCAAGGAAAAGAAGAAGATCATACTCCTTTGTAGTCAGAAATATTTCTTCTCCGTTCAGCATTACACGTCTTGCATCAAGGTTAATAGCCAATCCTCTGATAACCAATTCTGCCTGTTTATGAAGCCTGCCTGAGCTGCTTAGTTTTTCATAGCGGCTTATATGGGCCTTAACTCGGGCAACCATTTCGCTAGGGCTGAAGGGCTTAGTAAGGTAATCATCGGCTCCGAGACCAAGACCTCTGATTTTATCAATATCATCCTTGCGTGCTGAAATCATAAGTATTGGTGTTTCCTTTATTGAGCGGATTTTTTTACAGATTTCAAAACCATCAATCTCGGGTAGCATCAGATCAAGAACTATAAGGTCAAAGTTCTCATTTAAAGCCAGTTCCAGTCCCTTGGCTCCATTCTGCCGTAATATAACCTCAAAACCGTTAATTTCCAAATAATCTCTTTCAAGTTCGGCGATGGCAAGATCATCCTCTATTATCAAAATTCTCTTATTCCCCATACTACCTCCCATATATATTAATAAGTGCAGTGTATTTCTTATTTGCCCTGAGGAATCCAGAAGGATATCTCAGTCCACTCACCCTTTATACTGTCAGCCTGGATTTTACCGTTATGCTGCTCAATAATCTGGCGCGTTATAGCAAGTCCCAAGCCTGACCCGCCTGTATTTCTGTTTCTTGAGGGGTCTGTCCTGTAAAAACGGTCAAATATTTTTTCAAGATCATTTTTATCAATACCAATACCGTTATCCTTTATTTTAACAACAAGATTACCGTTGTTCTCTTCAAAACTAATATTTAAAAGCTTACGCTCTTTTTCCATGAACTTCAGCGAATTACTGATAATATTCAATATAGCACGTTTAACTTTCTGGCTATCCATAAGAACCTTGAAGCCTGGAGTTATCTTGCATTCTGAAACCATTTCCACACCTCTTCCCTCAAGCTCCAGCTGCAGTTCCTGTATACAATTGCTATACAAATCTTTAATATCTATATAATCCTTATTAAAAGGTTCCTTCCCTAAATCAAGCTTTGAAAATAAAAATAAATCATCTATCATTGCATTCATATCTTCTGTTTTTGTATATATGACATCAAGATATTTTGATAATTTCTCCGGGTCGTTTGCGACACCGTCCTTTATACCTTGAATGTAGCCTTTTATTGAAGTGATAGGTGTTTTCAGGTCATGAGTTATGTCTGATAACAATTGTTTTCTGCTTTCCTCCATTTGAAGCTGACTGGTAATAGACTTTTTCAGCTCGAATCTCATTATCTCATATGAGCGGATAACACTCCCAATCTCGTTGTTTGAATTTGACTGAAGATGAACATCAAGATTTCCCCGCGCAATTTCCTTTGCACAATTGTCCAGCTTTTTTAACGGTATAACGATATCTTTTGTTAAAATGAATAAGAGCGGCCCGATTATTATTGCAGCTATAAATACAAGCCCCACAAAAAGGACTTTATTATGGCCTCCTCCAATAAGTTCGCTTTTACTGATTTTAAAAATGAAGTAATAACTAAGAGAGTCTATGTTTGAAAAGTTATATTCCAGAAAAAAATACTCTTGCTTATTCCATATAAACTTGCTGTCCCTCAAATTCAAATTATGCCTGTCATAGTCCTTTTTATCTGAGTTCTCAATTAATTTGTAAAGCATATCATCGGCGTTTTCTTCTCCATAGGCTTTAAAAACCCCATGGTCTTTTACCAGTAAAAAGCCGTTGAAATTACTTAGCTGTTCTGTTAGTTTTGCGGGAAAACTGTCCCCCTTAAGGGTTTCAGCATGATATTTTTCTGTATATCGTAAATCTACAGCAATATCAACCATCCGACTTATAGCTGAGTCTTCACTTTGTTCGCCTATAAAAGACTTGAATGCCTCACTAAGGGAATAGGTTATTACGCCTACACCAAAAATAAAAACAATTCCAACGGTTATAATCAGCATTATTACATATGTTAAAATCAGCTTAACCCTGAGAGACATTATTTACACTTCTTTCTTTTCAAATATTAACAACCCTGTTACTCCAAATATGATGCAATATGAAAGCATATACAATAAAGTGGGCAATGCCATAGCTATGTTGGTTCCATTGACCAGTGGCTGATACCAGCCTGAAAAGTTTGTAGGCAGAAATTGTCGAATAGAGAGTAGGAATGTTCCTGCGACACCCGTAACAAACCAGATAAGCAGGTTTATTACAATGGCCATATTAGGGCTGCCTGTAATTAAAGTGAAAAAGGATACTATCACCAGTATCGTCGAGAGGAAGATAAATACTCCAAAATAGCTGACAAGTATACCTCCGATTCCGGCAAAAGCCTCCACTCCGTTCATAACAAGGTTAACTATAAGCCCCGATATTCCCAGTGTTAAAAGGCATGTACCTGCCATAGCCGCTCCAGCAATTAATTTTCCTAAATATATTATACTTTTTGTAACAGGCAATGCAAACAGATTTTTAATGGTTGCATCCTTAAACTCTGCTGCAAACAGCTCACTACCAATAAATATAGTCAGTACAGGAAGTACAAAGCCTGTAATCAACTCCAGAATAAAAGCAGGAAATCTGCCCGGTGCTATCATCTCAACTCCTGTATTAGATTCAGCAATAAAAAAAACAATCCCGGCTGCTACAGCATATAAGACTGCAAGTGCTATAATCACTTTAGTTTTTGTTTGATATAGCAACTTTTTATATTCATCTACTGAAAAAGTAATCAGACTGCTCATTTTCATCTCTCCTTTCCTTGGACAACGAAACATTTTCCAGATAATATTTCTCAATTGTGGGATAGTCGGCCCTTATTTCATTAATTGCCCTTGTCCCGAGACATTTTCCATTATTTATTATACAGACCTTGGATGTAATTTCTTCAATATCATGAATCAAGTGGCTCGATATAATCATCGAAGTGTTAAGCTTTTCAGAAATGCTTTTAAGCATTCGAACCAATTGATCCCTGCCTTCTATATCCATTCCTGAGAAAGGTTCATCCAGCAGCAGAAGCCTTGGCTTGGCCAGTAATATTTTAGCAAGATAGATACGCTGCTTCATACCGGTGGAATAGGTTTTTATTCTGTTGTTTCTTCTATCATATAATCCTGTTGCATTCAGCACAGCATCTATTTCTTTATCTGTGACTTTAAAGTAAAGATTTTGGTGCAGCTTCAAGTATTGATATCCGGTGAGGTACAAATACGGAGAAGGGTCTCCTATCATCATCCCTATCTCGGATTTTGTAGCTTGAGGATTATCTATTATAGAGACTCCTTTATAGGTCACAGTACCTGCGCTTATCGGGACAAGCCCCATCATTGCCTTCATTGTTGTAGTTTTCCCTGCGCCATTGGGTCCAAGAAGGGCGACAACCTCACCTTCTGCTACGGTGAGGTTCAGCCCTTCTATACCATGGTTCCCGGGATACTGCTTAGTCAGATTTGTAACTTCCAGTAACATATTAACCTCCTAAGCCACTATAAGTGGCTTTGAGCCACCATTGTGGTCTCAAAATGTAACGAAATTTATCTTCTCCCATATCCGCAATGGGGCGAATAGAGGGGGTTAATTGGCCATGCGCGCTTTCAAAGTATTCAACTCAAACTCATTACTTCGATCAAGTACTATAAATACTTTGAATATGTCGCGCGGCCATAAATTTATAGGTTAGTTTGGAAGACGAGCTTTAGCGATGTCTTTCAAGCTAACTCTCTCCATTCATATAGAAATTATTCTCTACTGCTGCATTTAAGATCTTTAGCATTTATGATCTCAATATTTTTCCCATTCTGATCAAATTGTTCAACCTTGGTATTGTTTATATCGCTGACAGAAACCGTACCCTGGAAGGCTACTTCATGATAAATTCCGGCTGCGTCTGTACCTGATATGCTGAGTTTAGTTTCAAAGGATTTCATTTGACTATCAGAATCCACATTGAGTTTAACTACCAAAGCGGTAATCTTCACGTTCTGTTTTAAAGCCGGTAATAAATCCTTATCTGCCTCTATTAAATCTTTCATGAAAGGAAGCTTTTCAACCAATAATTGCTTTTCTTCGTCACTCATTTCGGATTTATTGTGCCTGGATGCCTGGTCTTGGTCACTGACAGCCGCAGCCGTTAATAAATTGAATGCTGCAGGTATCTCATTTTGATCCAGATCAATTGATATGGTCTTTGAACCGTCTCCATTTCTTGTTAACTCAAACTGGGATTTCAAATCTCCTACAAACAGATCCAGTATCGCTTCTTCAGCAGTTCCCATTTCGTCATCATGGGAATATTCTTCGCGGTTATAATCAGGACGTCTCTTTTCATGGCCTCTTTCAACATTTTCCAGCTTGTAGTATTTTGTGTTTGCATTATCGGCAAGGTATACCTCTTCACCCTTTTGGAAGAAGGAAAGCTCCTGTTTTTTACCTTTCAGATCAATCTGAACATTTCCGCTGCTTTGTTCCTCCGGGCGGTTTGCATTAACCTTTCCGGTAAATGCTGTGATTATTTTACCGTTATCTGATACCTGAAAGGATCCGCTGAATGAAGCACTTGTCAGAGCCTCGCTTCTCTTTGAATCCTTCATTATTTCTTTCAGGGCCGCATAACCCTCATTCCCTGTGGTGGTTGCTGCAAAGGCTGTGGCTGTAAACAAGGTAACCGCAGCCATAACCAATAATCCTAGTTTTACCTTTTTGTTTTTCATTTTAAATCTCTCCAATCAAAATTTATTAATAGCTCCCTGCTACACTTTGAATTATAGAAGGCAACAATAAAACCCTTACAAAGGAATTCTAAAAATTTTCTAAAATAAGTTAATAAATTTATAAAAAAAGGGCCTGCTTCATTATTATGAAACAAGCCTTCCTTACCTTTTCACTTTTAACTTATAACTCTTTTCTGCTCTTGCAAAGTCTAGCCGACTTAGTCGGGTTTCCGAAACAATTCACTATTCACCCTTCGCCTTTGCTTATTTAAATTGCCCCCTTGTATCCTTACCACCGATTCCGTTACTTCCGGTTATAGTGAGTGATATTACAGTCCGGGGCTCGAGTACGGTAGTATTATCTGTAATTGAAACCTTCTGTGCCACTATTGCAGGGTCAAGGGCATTGATCAGCACTCTTTTAGGTGAGCTTGCAAAGTTTGCGCCGGCTTCCATTATGGCCTCGTAATAGGATTGACAGGCTCCTGCAAAAATACATAGTTTATCGGGGTCAGGTTCGTATTCCCTTGCAATTTTTACAGCTTCTATAAAGTATGACGAATTGGCATAGCTTTCAAGGGATTTATAATTCTTTGCGTTCTTCTTTAAACCATCATGGCCTGTCAATACCAGTATATTGGGTTTATAAGCACGCAGGTATTGTCTTACTACTGAAGGCTGTCTATCCTCGCTTACCCATTTTCCATAAGAGGTTATCTTACCTTGTTTGTAGAAATCTATACACTGGTTCATAAAATCCTGAGCCGAATCAATATGAAGAATCCTGCCGGGCCGCTTTCTAAGCCTGTTAAAGAAGCCTCTGCAGTATGGGCCGTCACATTCAATACTTCTCTTGACCTGATAAAGTTCTCTATATGCTCTTGTATATGCTGTTCTCGCATCCTGTTTTTCCAGGTCATCTGCTTTGGAATCCGCCTCTATTCTGGAAGATAGCCCACGTAAAACATAACATTCAAACCCGTCACAATCTGGTATTATGTTAACTACTCTAAAAAGAAGATCTCCTCCATAAGACCTTCTTGTAACAATATCTCCGACTTGAAATTTAGTCAAAAAAATCACTCCATAATTAACTTTTTATTGCATAATATGCAACCGGAAATGATTTTGGGACTAATCAAGAATATATTTGTTTACTGGATATTTTTAATTTATTGATAATTTTGGAAGGTATATTGACATAGGAAAATTAAGGTGTATAATTTAATATGTGAACATTTGTTCATATATTCTAAGCTCAACTAATAATGAAATACTTTTCAATGTACTATAAAATAACCCAGGAGGGAAACAAATGACAGCAGAACAAGGTGTTGAAAAATGTGATTGGCTCTGTATTCACCAGGATATAGTTAATAAGGTAATCAGCAGTATGCCGGAAGAAACTCAGCTTTATGACCTGGCAGAATTATTCAAAATATTTGGTGATACTACCAGGATAAAAATACTTTACGTCCTGTTCCAATCAGAGATGTGTGTCTGTGATATTGCTCAACTGCTTAATATGGGCCAATCTGCCATATCTCATCAGTTAAGAGTACTCAAGCAGGCTAAGCTGGTTAAAGCCAGAAGAGACGGCAAAACAATGTTTTATTCACTTGCCGATTCACATGTAAGAACAATCATTGATCAGGGCTTTGAACATATTGAAGAATGAGTAACGAGTTAATCAAAAAAATCATTACTATTAGTAACAACTATTGGAGGCGTTATTATGAAGAAAGTATATAAACTTGAAGACCTTGGCTGTGCGAATTGTGCTTCAAAAATGGAAAGGGAGATAAGCAAACTCCACGGAGTAAACAGTGCTTCTGTAAACTTTATAACTCAGAAGCTTACCTTGGAAGCAGACGAAGAACTATCAGAAGAAACTGTCGACACAATACAAAAAATAATAAAAAAAATTGAACCCTATTGCAAGTTAAGAGTTTAGGCGGAGGTCACATGTCCAGAACCAAAAAAACTATAATCAGAATTTCATTCGGTGCAGTATTATTTTTAGCAGCAATAATTCTCCCAGTTTCAGGCTACCGGGAGCTTTCAATATTTCTGGCAGCATATTTTATCATCGGTGGTGATGTCCTTCTTAGGGCAGTAAGAAATATTTCTCACGGACAGGTTTTTGACGAGAATTTTTTAATGTGTATTGCCACTGTCGGAGCGTTTTTTGTTGGAGAATATCCTGAAGGTGTTGCAGTTATGCTGTTCTATCAGGTTGGAGAACTCTTTCAGGACTATGCCGTCGACCGTTCCAGAAAGTCAATAGGCTCCCTGATGAATATTCGTCCTGATTATGCTAATCTTAAGAAGAACGGAGAGCTGATAACCGTTGATCCTGAAGAAGTTAAAATTAATGACATAATAGTTGTTAAGGCAGGAGAGAAAATTCCTCTCGACGGAACAGTTATCGAGGGATATTCAATGGTTGATACCTCTGCACTTACAGGTGAAGCTGTTCCTCGCGAAGTAATCGCAGAAAGTGAAGTATTAAGCGGGTGTATCAATATAAACGGCCTACTTACAATTAAGGTAACCAAGGAATTTGGTGAATCCACTGTTGCAAAAATTCTTGACCTGGTTGAAAACTCGAGCAGTAAGAAAGCCAAGGCCGAAAATTTTATTACAAAGTTTGCCCGATACTATACTCCGATTGTTGTTATTATTGCAGCACTAATGGCGGTTATCCCCCCTCTTCTGGTACCCGGAGCTGAATTCAATGATTGGCTGTACAGGGCCTTGAACTTTTTGGTTGTTTCCTGTCCCTGTGCTCTTGTAATATCCATTCCCCTGGGATTTTTCGGCGGAATCGGCGGGGCTTCAAAGTCAGGTATTCTTATTAAAGGCGGTAACTATCTTGAGGCACTGGCTGATGCCGAAATTGTTGTTTTCGATAAGACCGGTACTCTGACAAAAGGGACTTTTAAGGTTGCAGAGCTTCACCCAGTTGATATTGCCGAAGCAGAACTAGTTGAATTAACAGCACTGGCCGAAAGTTACTCAAACCATCCCATATCTCAATCTTTGAAAAAAGCCTATGGTAAGGAAATCGACAATTCAAGGATTACGGAAGTGGAGGAAATTCCGGGTCATGGGGTTAAGGCAGTTGTTGATGGAAAGTCGGTTTATGCAGGCAACTCGAAGCTTATGAAGAGCATTGATGTATCCTATTATACCGGCGCTGTAGTGGGTACGGCGGTTCATGTGGCCGTAGGCTTTAAGTATGCAGGTTATATTGTTATTTCAGATGAAATCAAGGAAGATTCAGCTTCTGCTATAAAGCAGCTAAAAGCAGGAGATATCAGACGGGTAGTAATGCTTACCGGCGATGCTAAAATAGTCGGCGAAGCAGTAGCAGAGCAGTTGGGTCTTGATGAAGTATACACCGAGCTTCTTCCGGGTGATAAGGTAAGTGAAGTGGAAAAGCTAATTGGAGAGAAGTCTCCTAAAGGTAAACTGGTCTTTGTGGGAGATGGAATAAATGATGCCCCTGTTCTCTCCAGAGCTGACATCGGAATTGCCATGGGGGGCCTCGGCTCTGATGCGGCAATTGAGGCTGCCGATATTGTAATAATGGATGATCAGGTTTCTAAAATCTCTACAGCTATTGCAATAGCAAAAAAGACTTTGCGTATTGTAAAACAGAATATAGTTTTTGCATTAGGTATTAAAGCCCTCGTATTGATAATGGCAGCCTTCGGCCTGTCAAACCTCTGGGAAGCGGTTTTTGCCGATGTGGGGGTTTCCTTTATTGCTATATTGAATTCCTCAAGGGCTCTAAAAACACCTAAGCTTTGAAAAAATGATAAATGTGGTAAAGAAATAAGGAAATTTTAAAAGCGATAAAGAATATGGAGATTGGAACAGTGGTAAAAAAATATACTGCCCCGGAGAGTATCAACCGAAATTCAATGGTTATAGTTCTTCATGAAATTTATGGTATTAACAAACACATTCTGACTACTGCCGAAAGGTTCCGGCAAATGGGTTTTGCCGCCGAATGCCCTGATTTCACAGGTCTGGCAAAACCCTTTACATATGGCTGCCGGCAGGAGGCCTACGAACATTTTATTCATAATGTAGGCTTCACTGAAGCAGCACGGCGGGTTCTCTCCCATATTGACCGGGCTAAGGGAGAGGGTTATCAGAAGGTAATATTGTGTGGGTTCAGCATTGGAGCAACATTGGCATGGCTTTTAAGTGAACACAGAAGTGTTGACGGAGTTATCGGGTTCTACGGTTCCCGCATCAGAGAGTACCCATGTATAAATCCCCAATGTCCTACTCTTCTGCTTTTCCCCACATATGAAGAGTCCTTTGACGTCATAAGCTTTACTGCTTCACTAAAAAAGGAACAGGTAATGGTAAAGGTACTTGAAGGCAGCCACGGTTTTGCGGATCCTTTTTCCTCAAACTTTAACTCGAATTCCTGTTCCAAGTCAGACATACTGGTAAAAGCTTTTCTTAACAAATATCAAGATGAGCTATAGATACCATGTACAGTAAGTAATCTCTGAACTTCATAAACAGGGGGATTTTATCTATCCAATAGTCAGTCAGATTATTTTCCAAAAAGTACCCCTCAAAAAATATTACTGAATCGTTTTATAAATTCTTTCCTCTGGTTTCTCTCAATAAAAGGTATACCGTCTCGACTTTTTTGCTATTTTTACAGTATTGAGTTGATTCTGCATTATAACAAAACAAAAAGCAGGTCCCACAGCTTTAGCTTCAGGAACCTGCCTTTTGTTTGTTACCATCTATTCACATACGATTTCTAACTTAAATTAGCATATTTTAGCACTCATAAGTTTTTGCCAGTTCGAATTCCTTCTGCATCTCCTCAGATGGTGCCTTTGTTAAAAGTGAAACTACTACAATAGCTATACAGGAGATAACAAATGCAGGGAACAATTCATATATACCAAAAACTCCCCCAAGTGGTTTCAGCAGCAGTTTCCATATGAATACCATTCCACCGCCTGCAAGCATACCTGCAATAGCACCCGCTCTGTTGACTCTCTTCCAGAACAGAGAGAACAGCATAATAGGTCCGAAGGTTGCCCCAAAACCAGCCCAAGCAAAGGATACAACTTTAAAGATAACACTACTTTCATCAAGAGCTATGATTACACCAAACAAGGCTATAGTAAGCAGTGTAATACGTGTAACTGTCATAACCTGCTTGTCTGTAGCTTCCTTTTTAACAATTCCCTGGAATATATTCTTAGAGAAAGCTGACGCAGCAATAAGCAAATATGAATCAGATGAACTTATGGTTGCCGCAAGAATACCTGCCATAGCTAAACCTGCCAGTAATGGAGGGAGTAGCTTTGACGACATAACTATAAAAATGCTCTCTGCCTGACCCTGAGTAAGGAGTTCTGTAGGATACAGACTTCTTCCTATCAACCCAACGGCAACAGCAGCAGTAAGCGAGATAAGACACCAGGTGGTTGCAATTCTTCTTGACTGAGTTAATTCACTGGACTTTCTGATGGCCATAAATCTCAATAAAACCTGTGGCATACCGAAATATCCCAGTCCCCAAGAGAGTGTAGATATTATTGTAAGGAAACCATATTTACCCGCATCACCGAAAATAGGTTTTCCACCGGTTACCTTCTGAACACCCTCTGCCATTTCCGGCTGAGCTATACCAAAGAAATCGAAGAAGCCCGGTATTTCCTTAATATTCTGATAGACAACTGATGGTCCGCCTGCTGCAGATACTCCAACAATAACTATAGCACCCAAGGCAACAATCATTACTATGGATTGCATAAAGTCGGATACACTTTCAGCAAGGAAGCCTCCCAGAAATGTATAAACAATTACGAAGATTGCTCCTGCAATCATCATGTACTGATACTTGATACCGAATAAGGTGCTGAACAGCTTACCGCAGGTAACAAAACAGCTGGCAGCGTATACAGTAAAAAATACAAGAATAAACACTGCGGCTATTGACATTATTACCTTGCTATTTTTTTCTTTAAATCTGTTGCTGAAGTAATCCGGAATTGTTATAGAATCTCCGGCAATTGCAGAATATCTGCGAAGTCGCTTTGCAACAATCAACCAATTGATGTACGTACCCGCTGCCAGACCGATTGCTGTCCAAATGGCATCACTTAACCCGAACCAGTAAGCTACTCCCGGTAAACCCATCAGAAGCCAGCCGCTCATATCCGATGCCTCGGCACTCATAGCAGCCACCCATGGGCCAAGTGATCTTCCGCCGATAAAATAGTTTTCACTGCTTTCATTTGCACGTTTTGCAAAATAAACTCCTATACCAATAACAAAAACCATATATGTACACATGGTTATAAATATTTTGGTAGTTTCGGCACTCATTTACTTTCCTCCCTTATAACGTGTGGATTTGAAAAGAATACATAAGATAAACAGCATAGCTATTATATCAGATGATGGTTTACAATAAAAGGATTTTATTTAGTCTAATAATAATTTATCACGCTAAACGGATAGAAAGTCGAAGTGAGCATGGGTAGTTTTTCTTATTTACTTAAAAAGTCCGGCTATTTCAGAATTTATACTCTTTGGGTCAACAGCCCCGGAAGGCGAATCAGCCAGCGAATACTTCCTCTTGAGCTCCAGAACTCTGTAAGCGCTTTCCTCAAGCCGTTCAGCGCTGATCTGTCCTGAACGGGCAGCTTCAAGCAGCGCTTTTATAACAGTTTCCTGCTTATCAAAGCCATGGCAGACTAATACTATGTCCCCGCCGGCCTGTATCGACTTTACTGCCGCAGCACCGATGTTGAAATTTTTTGTTATAGCTCCCATTGTAAAGTCATCTGTAATAACGACACCGTTATAATTCATTTTTGTTCTAAGCAGGTCTGTTATCACTGCCTTTGAAAAGGAAGCAGGGTTCTTTGAATCCAGCTTCGGAAGGAGTATATGGGCTATCATAACGGTGTCGGCACCATTTTCTATAGCCCCTTTAAAGGGCACTAATTCAAAACTCATTAGTCTTTCAAGGTCATGGTCTACTTTTGGAAGTCCCACATGGGAATCTACAGATGTGTCCCCATGCCCCGGAAAATGCTTGACTACAGAAATAATGCCTTGGGATTGTATGCCTTTCAAAGTCTCTACTCCCAGCCTGCTTACAAGGTCCGGTGTGGTTCCGAAAGACCTGTCGCCTATTACCGGGTTTTTAGGATTGCTGTTGATATCAATTACAGGTGCGAAGTCCATATTAAAGCCAAAAGCGTACAGCTCTTTACCTAAAATAGTCCCAACCTTGTAAGACAGGGTACTATCGTCTTTCTTTCCTATTACTTTATTAGAAGGGATTCCCCTAAATTCATCAGGAAGTCTCGACACTCTGCCGCCTTCCTCGTCAACAGACAGAAAAACGGGTACCTTATTTGCCGAAGCATTTGTAGCTTTAAGTGAATTAAGCAGGTTGCTCAACTGTGCCGAATCCCGGATGTTCTTTTTAAACAATATAAATCCACCGACATGGTAGTTTTTAATAAGCAGCTCTGCGTGTTCATCGTTGTTATAACCGTCGACACCAACAATAACCAGTTGTCCGACTTTTTCCTCAAGTGTCATGCTTTTTAGCAGCTTTAGTGTCTCTGATGCTTCTCCGGCTTTGTCTTGATTTTCAAGATGGGAGGGTTGATTGTTCCCCGGGGCACCACTGGTTTGGGCGTCTTGTCCGGAATTACTGTCGGTACTATTTTTAGTCGTGGAAGTCGCTCCTGCCATACTGCTATTAATATCAGCAGAGGTAGTGTGCCCCATAACGTTTACCGACCCGGTCTGAGCTGACGGCGGCAGACCCGATATGCCAAAAATTAGGTTCAGTGTTACAACCGACACTACTACAACTGCAAATAATAGTCCGATTATTAAAATTACTCTTTTTTTTATTTTATCACTGTTATTTGGCATCTATCCCTCCATGCTAGAATATTACTGTATTTATTGAATCAGGCTGCAACGTTATGCAACGTCCGTTAAACACAAAAGTCTTCTCGGTATCGAACGGGTTCTGCACCACAAGTATTACAGTTCCGTCCGTATTCTTAAATGCCGCCGCAGTGCCGGCAAAATGTCCCTTTATTCCAAGCCGTTTTGCTCCCGGAGTAATAAACCTTGAGAAGTGCTTCATTATATAATACTCATAATTAAGTTTGGCTTTACCATCAACAGTTATCATGGAATTCTGCTCCCAGCCCCAGGTGCTTCTGCCTTTAGGCTGGAGTACCATATTCCAGTAAACATAAGCGTTAACCCCGCTTGTTATGTAATGGCGAAAAAGTTCGAAAACATATTTCGCATATTCCCAGGTATTTGTACCGTCACCGCATTCATTTTCACTCTGTAGCAGCTTCTTTTCCGGGAAACACTCATGAGTTATTTGAACAGCATATTTTCCGGCCCATTGATAACTAACACCTTCTATGTAATTATATGCTTCTTCATTGTGAAGCACCAGATTTGCATAATTGTTGTATCTGGTATAAGCTGCTCTCTCATCAGTTTCAGGACAATTAAGTGTCCCCAGCCATATTGCGGTATCTATATTATTATCTTTAAAAGCCGGTCCCAAATACTTTACAATAAATTCTGTAAATTGCTCACCTGTCCATATACATGACGGAAACTTCTGCGAAGATACAGGCTCGTTTTGAATGTGCAGTTGAGATATCTTTATTCCCTCCTGAGCGTATGCCTGAATAAATTTGACAAAATATAGTGCATAAGCTCTGAGATTTTTCTCTGTCCACACAAGTGTGCCATAGTTGTAGGCTTTGGGATGTTTCATCCAGGTAGGAGGGCTCCAGGGTGAGGCAAAGAACTTCATTCCCGGATTTCGTTTCAAGGCTTCCTTTATATATGGTATAAGATATTTTCTGTCTCTTTCTATTGAAAAGTGCTTCATATCGTAGTCACCTTCAACCTCATTAAGGGAATACCAGCTTTCGGCATAATCGCTGGCACCTATGGGAATACGGCAAAAGTCAAAGCGTACTCCGTCAGAATCCTTGGAAAACAATAAGTCGTAAATTTCATTACGCTCCGATTGGCTAACCGTAAGCAAGGCAATTTGGGACAGTTCATTAAAGCACCCTCCAAAGCCATCCCACTCCTGATGTATTGTTCCGTCCAGACCAAGTGTGGTATTTTCCCGGCCTTCAGAAGTCTCATATAGATACCACTGCTTTTCTCTTGTAGATGTAAATATTTTCATATATATGCCCATGCCCCACATTTCGCTCAAGCCACATATGGCCGAATTGGCATGGACCCGGTCCCCCCTCCATATGATTTTTGTTTCATTTCAATCTTTCTTCATTCTGCTGCTTTATCAGCAGCACCAATCTTTAATTTGCATCTTTAATTTGCACTGTTAATTGGCAACCTCTCTATTTATCTGTACTTTTACAAGTGAATCCCATGTAAATTATTATAAATTATTGCAAAAATTATTACAAACCCCGACCACCGGATACGCTTAGGGATGCATCCGGTAATCGGGGTTTGTACTCAGTTGAAGTATGCCCGGGCATATTTATGGTATAAGCTTTATTCCACCGTAAATGTCAGTTCCAACGGCTTTCTCCCGAGAAGTCTTTCACTGACCCTATCAGGCTGGCTTCCGCCTACAAACAGTGTAAAGTCTCCGTTTTCCACATACCTTCTTCCTTCTTCATTTACTATTGTCATAGCTCTGGAGTCGATTTCAAAATTAACTGTCTTATGTTCTCCGCTCTTAAGATGTATGCGTTTAAAGCCGCAGAGACTGTGATGAGGAACCCTAACCGATGCTTTCAAATCCTTGATATACACCTGTACAACCTCGTCTGAATCCCGGGTACCGGTATTCTTGACATCAACACTTATGACTATGCTGTCGCAATTTTGTATTCTTGAGCTTGATGCTGACAGGTTTGAATACTCAAAGCTTGTATAGGACAACCCAAAACCGAAAGGATATAAAGCCTCTCCTTTCATGAACTTATAAGTTCTGTTGTCCATTGAATAGTCAGTAAATGCCGGCAGTTCTTCGGTTGACTTATAGAAGGTTACAGGCAGTCTTCCCGCCGGAGAATAATCTCCGAAAATAAGCTCGGCAAAAGCCTGACCGCCTTTTGAACCGGGGTACCAGCACTGAATAATAGCAGAAGCCTTTTCAGCGGCATCGCCGATGCTAAGGGCACTTCCCGAAACCATTGCAACAATTACAGGCTTTCCGGTTTCAAGAATAGCGTCCAGCAGCTTTCTCTGTGATTCGGGAAGATTTAGATCAGCTTTGTCGCCACCTGCATCAAGTATGACGGTACCCTGGTCGTTCTGTTCGCCTTCTATTGAAGCGTCAAGTCCCAGACACAATACCACCGCATCACTGCGTTCTGCTGCCGAAACAGCTTCCTTGATTCTATCTCCCGGAAGTGCCAAATCCTCTTCCCTGTTCATATGGAGATGGCTTCCCAACGCATACCATACTCTGGTATCGGGTGATACTCTGTTTCTTATTCCGTCAAGAAGGGTTATACTGTGTGAAGGGGTACCGCTGTAATTCGCTATTAATGCCAGATCACTTGCTGCGTTAGGCCCAATAACTGCTATATTCTTAATTTTTTTAGAATCAAGAGGCAACAGACCATCATTCTTCAAAAGCACCATTGATTTTTTAGAAGCATCAAGAGACAATGCGTTATGTTCCTTGCTGTCATTTACCTCATAAGGAATGTTGTTATATTCACAGTCATCATCAAACATACCAAGCCTCATTCTGGTAGTTAAAACTCTGACAGCTGAACGGTCAATATCCTCTTCAGTTATCAACCCTTCTTTTAAAGCCAGAAGAAGCAAAAGATACATGTTTCCACAGTTAAGATCGCAGCCGCTCTTAATTGCCAGTGCAACAGATTCGGTAGGAGTTTTGGTAACTCCGTGGCCTTCATGAAAATCCTTAATAGCCCAGCAGTCCGACACAACATGTCCATCAAAACCCCAACTGTCTCTGAGAATGTCCTTTAATAGAGTTTTGCTGCCGTTACACGGTTCTCCATTTGTTCTGTTATAGGCTCCCATAACCGCTTCAACATTGGCTTCCTTAACAAGTGCCTCAAAGGCCGGGAGATAGGTTTCATACAAATCCTGCTGTGAGACTACAGCATCAAAGTGATGCCTGTCATCCTCAGGTCCGCTGTGGACTGCAAAATGTTTAGCACACGCAGCTGCCTTCATATGCTTTCCACTCCCCTGAAGCCCCTTAACGAAAGCTACTCCAAGCCTCGAGGTAAGGTATGGGTCTTCCCCATAGGTTTCATGTCCACGTCCCCATCTGGGATCTCTGAATATATTTACATTAGGTGACCAGAAGGTTATTCCCTTATAAATGTCACGGTCATCTTTTTTAGAACTTTCATTATATTTGGCTCTTCCCTCCGTTGCAATAACATCAGCGATTTTACCAAGATATTCATCGTCAAAAATAGCGGCAAGGCCTATTGCCTGAGGAAATACAGTTGCTACTCCAGCTCTTGCTACTCCGTGCAGTGCTTCATTCCAGTAATTATACCTTGGTACACAAAGCCTTTCAACAGCCTGAGCATCATATCTCAGCTGGGCGGCCTTCTCCTCCAGAGTCATTCTGGATACAAGGTCAATGGCTCTTTCTCTGAAAGTAAGGGCTTTGTCAAGGTATTTTGGCTTTTCTTCCATATTTGCCTCCTTATTTTTAAGGTATATTTTTCGGATCTCTTGAAAGATTTATCAATACAATATGTACTACACAATTGTACTTCCGAACTAACTTAGCTAAATGTGTTGCTCACGAAGCCGATGCTTTCAGCAATCGCTTCTACCGAGCTTCCCATTTAGCAAAGTTGTCCTCGCGTACAAACAGTCTGATTGATTATTGTATTTGGAAATATTTCAACAGTCTCATCAAGTATTTCTTAAAATATAACTGCGTTAAATATATCCTGCAGTTTGTTAACATAATTTTACCAGTAAAGTTGAATTATTTGAATATAATTTTGTTACTTATTTAATTATAAATTACACTCTTGAAATAGATTTTTCACATAGTGCTCTGTCTGTATTAATTTCCCGACAGGCTGTGTAATCCGTTTTACCCCTTAACGGCGCCAACTACCAGACTGTCCTGAACCTTTTTGCTCATAAATGCGTAGATAATTAGTGTAGGAATGGTTGCTACCATCAATCCGGCACCTATTGGTCCCCAGTCGGTGGTATATTGGCCGGCCAGCGACTGAATACCGACAGTCAAGGTTTTATACTTGACATCGCTTATAAAAACAACTGCAAACATCAACTCATTCCAGGCCTGAAGGAAAGTAAATATGGTTACTGTAGCAATGGCCGGTTTCATTAAGGGCAGAATTATGCTGAAGAATATCCTGTATATACTGCAGCCGTCTATACAGGCTGCTTCTTCAAGTTCTCTGGGAAGGGATGACATGAAGCCCGAAAATATCAGGATTGCCATTGGAATTGCAAAAGCCGTATATGGTATAATCAGAGCCCAATAGGAATTAACCATTTTTAAGTTTCTTAGCATAATAAATATGGGTAGTAATGCTGAATGCAGCGGTACTGTCAACCCAAGAATAAAAAAGGAGTTCATTTGTTTTCTGATTTTAAATACCATTCTTGTCAAGGCATAAGAAGCCATAACAGACATAATAACCGTTAATAATATAGTTATGGCTGTTACAATGACACTGTTAATAAAGTAATTTCCTACATTGCCTCCCAGAAATGCATTGCTGTAATTGGACCAGAGCCATTGTCTCGGAAGTCCTAAAGGATTTCCACCAAAAATTTCAGAGTTACTCTTTAGTGAAAATGTAAACATCCAATATAATGGAAATAGCTGTATAAATGCTACCAAAATGAGGGCGGCATACATCAGTATATTTGCTACTGTATGTTTTGAACCCCTTACTGCTGAAATTCTACTCATATTTATTCACCTTCTCTTTCCCGGAACAGGAAGCCCACCAGAATTGATAATACAAAGCATTCCAGTATGACAAATATCGCCATGGCGCTGCCGTAGCCATATTGATTTCCCTTGAATATGGTACTTACCATATAAGTACCTATAACCTCACTGGCGTGGGCAGGCCCTCCGCCTGTTAAAACATAAACGAGATCAAATACCTTCAGAGCACCTGTGACAGCAAATATTACCGAGACATTAAGTACAGGCTTTAGCATTGGTATTGTTATTTTCAAAGAAGTGTTCCACCACGAGGAACCGTCTATTACTGCAGCTTCAAATACATCGGTGGAAATAGATTTTATTCCTGCATACATTAACAGCATATGATAGCCGATATATTGCCAGAGTATAGGAACAAAGGTTGCTCCCAACGCTCGTCCGGGGTCTCCCAGCCATTCCTGTGTCCAGGTATCCAAGCCAATTGAACGGAGTAATATATTTAATATACCGTAGTCGTAATTATATACTTTCATCCAGAGCTGACCGATAACAACTGTAGAAATAATAACAGGTATAAAGTAGATAGTAACAAAGCTTTTTTCAAATCTGACTCCCTTTGATAACACCAGGGCCAAAAATAATGAAATGGGGAGCTGAATAAATACTGAAGCTACGGCTAATATCAGGGAATTTACTGCTGCTTTGATGAATATGGGATCAGAAATGAGTCCCTTATAGTTTGCAAAACCAATAAAGGTACCTTTACCAAAGCCGGACCATTCCTGTAAACTATAGTAAAATGACATTATTATAGGTATTATAATAATTGCAATAAACATAACCAAGGCCGGAAAAAGAAAAAATACTATGGCTTTCTTATTACTTAATACCTTATCCACAAAACTCACTTCTTTCTTATCAGATTTTATATTTAATGTTATATTCGGTGTATACTTGGTGGAAAATTTATTGGCGCCCATTTTAGTCAGTATAGATTCATGAATTCAAATGGACGCCAGTACAAAACTTCGGGGCTTTTTATTTGCTGTACATTGCTTGTAAGCTCTCTATAAACTGTTCGGGAGTTTTAGTGCCCATAAACAGTTGCTGCAGCGAGTTCAGATAAGTTTCTGTATCTTTTCCTGAAAGGAGTGTATCCCACCAGATAGTGAAGCCTTCAGCATCCTTAGTAAGGTCAACAACTTTAACCAGTGTCCCGGGCAATTTTGATTCATCGACCCCCTGAACCTTCCAGGCAGGCATTGATGCACCTGAAATATATGATTCCTTTGCAAAATTTTCAGTAAAATACATAAGGAATTTAACTGCTTCATCTTTATTCTTTGTATTGGCATTAACCATTACAGCATCAACAGCTCCTCCCGTGAACTGCTTTGCATTTCCCTTACCGTCTGGTATTGCAGGGAAGGATATTACTCCGATTTTACCTGCCACCTTGGAATCCTTTGCATCTGCTTTACCTGCTGCCCAGCTTCCTTTGAACATCATTGGAATTTTACCGTCATAGAATGGTACTTCAGCTTCATCATTTGAAATACCTGCAGCACCCTTTGAAAAGGCACCTGCATCTATAAGCTCTTTGAATCTCTTTGCCGCGTTCAGGAATTCAGGATCTTTAAAGGAACCCTGCTTTGAAAGGGTCTTTACTATTTTATCGGGGCCTGCTGCCCTTAATGCCATTACATCAAAGTACATTGCAATTGTCCATTTATCCTTACCTGATACAGCCATTGGGGTAATCCCTTTTGATTTGAAGGTTTTAACAGCTGTTAATAACTCTTCATAAGTGGTAGGGACTTTGACACTGTTTTTTTCAAATAATTCAGTATTAATAAATAGCGCTCCTACTGAAAGAAAGAAAGGAACACCATAAATTTTACCGTTATAGGTGACATTGTTAAATGCACCGTTAACCAGCTTATCCTTTATATCCTGTGTAATGTAATTATCCAATGCTAAAGCTGAATTTGAATCAATAAACGGCGCTGAGAAGCCACCTCCCCAGGTTGAAAAAAGATCAGGCAATTCATTTGCAGCAGCCATCGCTTTAATCTTTGTCTTATAAGCTTCGTTCTCATTTGTATCAACTGTAATCCTTACATTTGGATTAGCGGTCTGGTAATCATCAATTACTTTTTTTGCAGCCGGGGCAAATGGGTCTGTCGCTCCACCCCAAATATGACTGAATCTTAAATCAACCTGTTTTCCGGCTCCCTGACCCACTTTAGATGTTCCGGCAGCTCCGGTATTCGTGGCAGTCCCAGTATTTTCCTGAGACGGCTTTGAACATGCAGTCAAACCAAGAGTTAATGTGCCTGCTAATATAAATGCTAGTGATCTCTTTAGCATATTGTTCATTGTTACTCCTCCTTGAAATAAATATTACCGCAAAAAATGAAAGGTAAAAGTGATGCTGAATTAAAAACTATATACATGTTATTATTAGCAAAACATACGGAGTTATAGATATACTGGCTATGAATTTTATGGAAAAAATATTGGAATGCTATTCTAAAGCCTGTATAAGTTTTTAATTTCTGTCCATGATAATATCTATAACTTATATTAAAGAGGATCAGTTAGATGGATGATAGTAATCTTTTGCAATGCCCCAACTGCGGGAATCACAATTTTCTTATAAAGTATGAAGCAACATATGTATATTCCTATAATATTGATTCCAATGCACCGGGTTTAAAAAACACAGAAGAGTTTCTTCCCTTTATGTATGATAAAAGAGAGCAAAAGGATGCACGCCAATATATGGAATGCAAAGAATGTCTCCAGCAATTCCCATTTTATCTCAGCGAGTGGGATAATAAGATAGGGGCTCAGGAACTTCAACGGGCTGTGAAAAATATTAATAATATTAATGGATAAATTTACAATTTGTAGAGGAATTTGTATTAATATGTAGAACTCTTAAGTAGTGTTCAAATTTTTTATAAAGGAGACACTACTATGAGTATATATAAACAAGAAAATGATGTACTTGTATTTAAGGATTTGTTCATTAAGTACTCCATGGAAATACATGAGCAAATTCTAAAAAGAAATATTATCAGGATTAAAAAAGTAATATCTATTCTACTACTTGTAAATAGTATACTTGTACTTTCCGACTTTTTGCACTTTAATAGAACATGGTCTTTTTTTCCTGCATCAAGGAATGTATTCCTCTTGCACCTAGGACTCATGCCTATTCTTTTTATTTACCTTATTCTTTATAGCATTAAGTTTGTGAATAATATATACTGTTATATTAATTTATCTTTTATTTTTACTATTATTGCCTGGGCAGAATTGTTAAGCATTAATACTCATGCCTTGTACGGTCAGATATCTGCTTATATGATTGCCTTGTTCTGTTTATCGGCACTGTACATTTTTACTCCTCTGCAGAGTATCATTATGCTTCCTGGCTCTTTTATAACCTTCGCAGCAGCCATACTGATTACAAATGTTTCGACTTCAATACCCTACGTCCATATAATAAATTCCTTATTAATTACCTTTATTTGTTTATTGGTTTCGATTGTCAGCTATACTACTTTCAGAAAGTATGTTGTAAACGAACAAATTATTAAGAATAAAAATAAGGAAATAGATTTGCTTAATAATGAACTTATAAGTAAGGTTCAATCCCAAACCGATGAGCTTATTAAAATGAATTCCAGTCTCGAGCTTGAAAAGCTCAGAGTATCGCTATTTTCCAATATATCTCATGAGTTTAAAACCCCAATAAACGTTATATTGTCGGCAGAACAGCTTCTGGAGTACAAACTGAAGGATGATCAAAGTCAAATTCCCGCCTCCAGTATAAAAAAATATATGTTTTCCATAAAGCAGAACTGTTACAGGTTAATACGCCTTGTTTCAAACATCATCGACATAAACACCATTGATTGCGGGAGCATGAATCTCAACCTGGAAAACAAGGATATTGTAAAGGTTACCGAAGATATTGTTTTATCTGTAGCCGATTATGTAAAAAATAAAAATTTATCCCTGATATTTGATACTGAAATAGAAGAAAAAGTGATTGCTCTCGATCAGGATAAAATTGAGAGAGTAATTTTAAACCTTTTGTCCAATGCTATGAAATTCACTCCCACCGGCGGGTTTATAACAGTTAACATATACGACCATAAAGAAAATGTGACAATTTCGGTTAAGGATACCGGGATAGGTATTCCGCCTGAGCTTCAATCAGCTATTTTTGACAGGCTTGTTCAGGTTGACAGATCCTTTACCAAGCGGTCGGAAGGCAGTGGTATCGGGCTCTCCATTGCAAAATCCATCATTGATATTCATAAAGGTAATATATATGTTAACAGCAAACTGGGCGAGGGCAGCGAATTTGTTGTGGAACTTCCGGTCTATACAATAGATGGCGCAGTTACAGAAGTAGCCTCTGTAAGGGAGCAGGACAGAATTGAAAAAATAAAAATTGAGTTTTCAGACATTTACTTATAGGATCCGTGCTGTTTTATCCCTCACAATATACTATTCGTCAGTAAAAGGTAGTCAGTTAAAATACTTTCAAATGTGTCTATTCCTTTTAATATCTCCTTTTCATTCAAATGACCATAGCCTAAAAGGAGTTTGTTTGTATGAATACCCTTTTTTATACAGTGATACTCTACCGGTATAATTTTAACACCCTTCTCCATGCTTATTCTCCTGAAGCTATCGCTGCTACTCGTTAGCGGTAATGTTGAAGCAAATTGTATTGTCATGTGAAGTCCGGCCTCATCCCCAATAATTGTAAGGTTATCCTTGAATTTTTCCAGAAGTGCATTTCTCATTAGTTCTCTTCTGAGAGAATAAACCCTTCTCATGCTTTTAACGTGTTTGTCAAATTTCCTAGAGGCCATAAGTTCTGCCAGTGCTGCCTGCTCTAAGGATGGGTTTTGAACATCGGTATGAGTTCGGATTTTTCTCCATTGTGAATGAAATTTGCGAGGAAGAATAACATATCCTATTCTAAGTGACGGAAAAAGTGTTTTACTGAAGGTACCTACATATATTACCCGCTGTGGATCCATACTGAACAAGGGAGAAACCGGTTCTCCGCCGTATCGGAATTCACTGTCATAATCATCTTCAATTATGTACATATCCTTCTCCCATGCAAATTTCATCAGCTTTGTACGTCTTCCGGCCGGCAGAATCCCTCCCAGAGGGAACTGGTGCGAGGGTGTAACGTATATCGCACAAGCATCGGTGTTATTTGACAGGTATTCAACTTGAAGACCTTGTTGGTCTACCGGAACCGGAATCACTGAGATACCTTTCTGAATAAAGGTCTGATGCATTCCCATATGGCAGGGGTCTTCAATAATGATCTGCTGCCCCCTGACGCTTAGAAGTTCAGCTATCATATGCAGTGCGTGAGTAGCGCCCGAAGTTATAAAAATGTCGTCAGGATCAACATTGATTCCGCGACTTCTGTACAACCAGGCCGATATTTCCCGCAGCAGCGCAGGATCACCCTGTGGGCCGGTGTAACCTAGACGTTCCAGCGGCATTGTCCCTGCTGCCTTATTGAGCAGCTGCTGCCACAGATATCTTGGTAACAGTCTCAGGTCAGGACGGCCGGTTCTGAAATCGGCAGCGTAAACCCGGGCGGGCGCAGAACTTCGATATTCCCTTACTTCGGCAGTTACCTCGATCTGTAGCCCCTCTGAAACCCGCGTAAGTGCTCCCTGCTGACTCTTGATATAGCCTTCGGTTATTAGCATATCGTATGCCTGACATACTGTATTTCGTGATACATTCAGCTTTTTTGCCAATTCACGGGTCGAAGGCATAACTTCATTTGACCTGATTTCCCCCCTTAATATTCTGTTTATTAATTGCTTGTATATCTGGCGCCAAAGCGGCAGTTCACTCTCACGATCAATCTCGATTCCCCACATATTAAACCTCCCATGCCATTAAGCGGCTTTGATACTTAAGGACTTTGTCACTTTAGTGGCTTTTTAACACTTTAATGGCTTGGATACAGACTTTCATACTAGCTTTGACACTTTATCCAATCCACAACTGGACTGGTATAAATTATGCCACACTGGTACTTTTACCATGCCAGCTTTCTAAATAGAATTATATCATTGGAAGCTAATTAATAGAAGTTTGGAGACTTGGTATGTTAAATAGATTTATCGGACCTGTTAGTTTATTTTTTGCTTTTACACTTGCCGGAACAAGTGTGGTATCTGCCCGCATAGTATCAGGCAAGCTGGGGACCTTCACAATAGCAGCCGTCAGCCTGTTTTTCTCACTATTCATACTTCTTCCTGTATGCGGAAAAAAATTGTTTCAGGTTGTCAGGACAATAACAGCAAAAGATTATCTGCTTATGTTTCTCCAGGCTCTTTTTGGAATCTTCCTCTTCCGCATGTGTCTTCTAAATGGCCTGAAGCATACAAGCAGCGGCGAGGCAGGAATTCTAACCGGAGCTACCCCGGCCATTACAGCTCTGCTTGCATTGATATTTTTGAAGGAAAGCCTGAACCTTGTAAAGCTCTCAGGTATAGTAAGCACTGTTGCAGGAATACTGCTGGTGCAAGGGATAATTTCAGGCAACAGTGCTTTTACAGGACAACACTTTTGGGGTAACCTGCTGGTAATTGGCGCCGCTGCGTGCGAGTCATTGTTTAACATGTTATCCAGGTTGTTTGCAGTAAGATATACCCCCGGCAAGAGCCATAACCTGCCACCGCAGATTCAAACCCTCATTGTTACTGTTATAGCTCTGTTGCTATGCCTAATTCCCTCAATAAGTGAACAGCCGGTAAAAAACCTGATGGAGCTGGGGTTAAAGGAATGGTTTGCTTTATTATGGTATGGAATATTTGTAACAGCACTTGCATTCATTTTCTGGTATGAAGGTATAAATCGCTGCGGAGCAGTTCTTGCTGCAGCATTTTCCGGAATGATGCCTCTAACCTCCATGCTTTTATCTGCTTTACTCCTAGGGGAAATTCCAAGCCTGCAACAATTTGCAGGAGGAGGCTGTGTTGTAGCAGGAATAGTGCTGATAGGCAGCAGTCAGAGCCATAGCAGTATCTCAAATGTTAAGCGTCAAAGAGTCTCTAGTTAAATAAAGAATATTTATTAAGAATACTTTATTCAAGAATAATTTTTTCAGATTATTTGTCTTATTTTATTTGCAGAAGAAGTATGTCAGGAGTCTTCAAATTTATAAAAGGGTATAGACACAAAATTAAAAGAATGATATTATTAAATTAACTTAAACGATTAAGTGATAAGAGAGGAGCATTAATTGAAGAAGCCAACACTAAGAGATATAGCCGCTAAAGCCGGAGTATCAGTAGCTACAGTATCCTATGTACTAAATAATAATGAGAAGGAAACTATCGCAGAAACAACCAAGCAGAATATTTTTAAAATTGCTGAAGAATTAGGTTATGTACCTAATCTGGTAGCAAGATCCTTAACAAAAGGCAAATCAGGAATGATTGGTATCCTTGTCGCTGATGATTGGGAAAATAGATGTGAATGGAAGATAAATTGTTATAGTGAACTGATAAATGTTATTGAGAAAAAGATGGCTAATGAAGGATACCATGTCCTCATTTCATTCATAAATATACATAAGCCAAACATGGATGTTATACTACAACGAAAACTGGACGGTGTTTTATTAATCGATTTTAGAAAAGAGCTATTTTATACAATAGCCAAAAACTTTAAAGTCCCTATTGTTTTGGTTGACAGCTACATTGATGACTGCCTGTTTCAGAAAGTTGTTCCGGGAATTGAAGGTGCAATAAACAGAGCTAAAAGTCTTTTTACCGGAAGCGACACACTTCTTATAGCACACAATTATTTTAACGACGAAATTAAAGAACGCATTAAACAGACTATGGAGCCTGCGCAGCAGAACCAAATATACTTTATGGAATCAGTTCAAGGCCTGGAGGAATTTCTACAGCGTAACCGACATATTGAAAATTGTATTGTAATTAATGAATTTATTGGTTGCATGGTTTCAAACTATATCAGCAGCAACAGGCTGGTTGTAATTGGCATATGCGGATGTTCGGGCATACTTCCTAAAGATGTCAAGGTATTGAGCTTTAATAATACCTTAAAAGGCGATACAGCAGTAAACACCATGTTGGATTATGTCAATGGAGTGTTCTATAAAGACAAATTTATTGTGCTTGAGGCCGAATGACGGCCTTAAACTATAAATACTTAAACGGTTAAGGAGGAAGGAAAATGAATTTAAAGAGAATTATTGCCTCTATCATGATTGCTGCTATGTTGTTTGGCTTTACAGCATGCACCGGATCGGATGGAGACACAGCGTCAACCGGGTCAAGTGTTGCTTCACAAACTGACAGCAAAACTACTGACAGTCAAACTACAGATAGTAAACCGCAAAAAATGGATGTTACGCTAGATGTATGGCATCAGTATATGCCTGAAGTACAAAAAGCCATTGAGGATGCTTTTGTAAGTTTTACAGAAGAAACAGGCATCAAGGTAAACTTTTTGAAGCAGGAAGATATTTTTAAGAAGTTTGATATGGCAATTCAAAGCGGAGATGGGCCGGATTTATTTATATCCGGCAATGATCAGGTGGGCAAATTTGTAACTATGGATGGAATTGATAGTATTGATGATAAGGTTGATAAAACTCTTGTATCAAACTTAGTTGAAACAGCAGTTAAGGGTTTCATCTATAAAGATAAGCTGTATGGCCTTCCCGCGCATTTTGATACAGTAGCACTGATTTATAACAAAGCTATGGTAAAAGAACCCCCAAAAACTACAGATGATCTTTTAAAACTTGGAGCAGACTTTGCAAAGGATGGAAAATACGCTGTGGTGCTCCCTCCCTTTGACAGCTATTTCAACTCGGCGTTTTTCTACGGAGCAGGTGGAAGTTTTCTAAATGATAAGGGAGAGCCGACTATTGACAGCCCGGAAAATCTTAATGCAATGAAATTCCTTCAGGATTTGTCCCAATACTTCCCGAAGGATCTGGACCACCAGTTGTCTTCAAAATTGTTCCTGGATGAAAAAGCTGCAATGATAATCAGCGGTCCTTGGGAACTAGCCAAAATAAAGGAAAAGAAGATTGATTATGGTATAGCAAATCTTCCGATTATGTCATGCAGTAATAAACCGGCAGCTCCATTATTCAGCATGCAAGGTATGCTACTGTCAAAAGGCTGTAAGGAAAAGGATGCTGCTGTTTTGGCAATGCAGTATTTTGCTTCAGAAAAAGTGGCCAAGGCTCTGGCACTTTCCGGTGGATACATAGTTGCTAACAATAAGGCGTACGAAGACAGTCAGGTCAGCTCTAATACCGATATGCTGGCATTTAAGAAACAGGTGGAAGTTGGTGTGGCTACACCAAACCTGGCTGAATTGGGTGTTTTGTGGGAACCCTGGAGACAGACTCTCCAGGATGGAGTTGTTCTGAAGAAGGATGCTGCAGAAACTTTGAAAAAGCATCAGGCAGAAGCAGTAGCAGCCATTCAGAATATGAAATAGTAATAGCATGGCAGGGGGGAACATCCCCCCTATCGCTACTGATCTTAATTATACATGGAGGTTAAGATGCGGGATAATCAAAAAAAACATATTCCATACTTATATAGTGGACCGGCGTTAGTATTGATATTCGGCGCAGTAATATATCCCATTCTATATTGTATTTATATCTCATTTACTAATTTAAATATTTATCATTGGAAAAGCTTCGATTTTATCGGAATTGACAATTATATCAGGGTTTTGACAGGTCTGGATGCGCAATTTTATGTAGTACTACTGCGGACAGTGGTTTGGACAGTTATTAATTTAGCTCTTCAGTTGTTAATCGGACTTGGCTTGGCTATGTTATTGAACATCGAAGAACTTAAGGGCAGAGGAATAATGAGGACATTATTAATTATTCCATGGGCAATACCGGGCTATATATCAGCATTAGTCTGGAAGGGCATGTTTAACTATGATTTCGGCATAGTTAACGCAATTCTTCATTCTGTCGGTATTCCTAAAATATACTGGTTGACAGAACCATTTTTCGCAATGGTGGCATGCATAGTGACAAATGTATGGCTGGCTACTCCCTTCCTCATGCTTGTTTGTTCAGGTGCTCTTCAGAGTATTGACAAAACCATGTATGAAGCCGCAGAAATAGATGGAGCTTCAGGGCTTTCCAGATTCAGATTTATCACATTTCCACTGATAAAGCCTGTAATAATGCCGGCCATGATTTTTACTGCATTTGTTACTTTCAAGCAGTTTGATATTATCTACCTTATGACCGGCGGACTAGCAGGTAAAACAGATGTAGCTTTGACCTACGCTTATAACTATGCCTTTAACAGTAGAAACCATTCTATTAGTGCAACTTTTTCAGTTATAATCTTTCTGATCTTACTGGTACTTACTTTTATCAATATGAAAATGTCAAAGGCAGACAAAGATATATATTAATGTTTTATTTAGTCTAGGCTATATGGTCGCTATGCGGCCCAAAGCCACTTAAGTATCAAAGCCACTAAAGCATCAAAGCAACCAAAGTGGCTTAGGAGGTTAAAATGTCCACAATGCAAAAAATAGATCTTAAAACAGGTCGACCTAAATCGATAAATCACTCAAGAAAGTTAATAAAACTGACATTTGCATATATTATATTGATTATAGCCATAATTATGTCACTGCTTCCCCTACTTTGGATAATTACAACTTCTATAGATACTACCGGAACTCTATCCTCAACCATAGTAGGTATTATTCCTAAAAAAATTACCTTTGAAAATTATCAAAAACTGTTTTTTTCAACCTCAAATTCATTTCTGAGATGCTTGAGGAATAGCAGTGTTGTTGCCATATCAACAACTTGTATAAGTCTGATGCTGGGAATGGTAGCGGCATATGCATACTCCAGGTTCAGATTTTACGGAAGAAAAGGTACCTTGACCATGTTTCTGCTACTAAATGCTTTCCCGAGTATTCTGAGTATAGTTGCTTTGTTCAAACTGTTATCTGCGTTTAACCTGATGAATAGTTTACTTGGGCTTGTACTGGTTAATTGCGGCGGGCAGCTGATATTTGTTATTTGGAATCTAAAGGGTTATTTTGACACACTACCCTATGAAATTGAAGAGGCGGCTTTTATTGATGGAGCCAGCAGCCTTCAGATTCTTACTAAAATTCTGTTTCCCCTTTCAAAACCGGCTATAGCAGTTACGACACTGTTTGCATTTATGAATACCTGGAATGAATACATAATGGCCATGTCCTTTACCACAGATAAAAAAATGTTTACTCTTCCTGTCTTTCTTTGGTCAATACAGAATGCAGGAGATTATAGTATGAACTGGCCTCTGTTCTGTGCAGGATCACTAATTGTTGCCCTTCCGATTATGATTGTATTCCTTATTTTACAGCGGTCAATAGTTTCAGGTCTACATATAGGCGGGGGCAAGTAAAAATTTTGAGATTATTCCCTGCTTTAATTAAATTTGGAGTTATATACCCGGCAGTACATATATTTTATATTTACAATGGAGGTAGTTATGTTAAAAGAAGCAATATACCACAAGAGTGACAGTTCATATTGTTATGCTCTTGATGAAAATAGCCTGGTAATAAAGCTTAGGACAGGAAAAAAAGATCTGGATAAAGTTATTCTTTGTTATGGAGACAGATACCAACCGGTTCCGGAAATCACAATTTTTGAAGAAGAAATGTCCTTGAATTTTTCAGATGATCTGTACGAATATTATGAAACCATTATAAAGCCCGGTTTCAATAGGATCTGCTACTACTTTAAGCTTATAGACGGCGATACAGTAGAATACTTGGCACAGGACTTATTTTTGAAACAACCCCCATTGGAAAGAAACCGGTTCTACTTGTTTGCCTGTATTTGCAGGGGGGATTTATATAAGAAAGATGATTCCTGGCAGGATATGATTGTATATCAAATTTTTGTCGACAGATTCAATAAACAGGACATTGACGCTAATTGGTACAGGCTGCCGAAAGGTACTGAGATCTATGGTGGTAATCTGAAAGGAATTATTGAAAAATTAGATTACTTGTCCGAGCTGGGGATTAACTGCTTATACCTTACCCCAATTTTTGAATCTGATAGCAGTCATAAATATGATATTAAGGATTACTACAAAATAGATTCAACTTTTGGAGACGGAAGAATTTTTCGTGAATTAGTGAACAAATGCCATGACCGAGGAATTAAGGTAATTCTTGACGCTGTCTTTAATCACACCAGCAATCACTTTTTTGCTTTCGAAGATATCCTCATTAATAAAGATAACTCAAAATACTTTGACTGGTATATGTTCAACGGCTCAGGCAAATATGATACTTTTGGTTCTGAAGAGACCATGCCCAAGGTAAATACAGCAAGTGAAAATGCAAAAAAGTATTTTCTTGAAGTCTCAAGGTATTGGATAGAGCACTATGATATTGATGGCTGGAGGCTTGATGTTGCAAATGAAATTGATCACAATTTCTGGCGTGATTTCAGACGAGCAGTAAAAGAAATCAAGGAGAATTTATTTATAGTCGGTGAATTGTGGGACGGCTGTGACAGCTATTCCCAAGGGGATCAATTTGATTCCATCATGAATTATCCACTGAGAGAATTTCTTATTGACTATATTGCAAAAGAGAGAATATCAACAGAGCAATTTGATGCTTACATAAATAAGTATTTTTGTAAATTCAAACTGAATATGAGAAATTCCCTGCTTAACTTGATAGATACTCATGATACCAGCAGATTTTTATATGAGTGTAATGAAGACGTTGAGAAACTAAAGCTGGCAATGTTTTTCCTCATTACATGTATCGGAATTCCAATGATATACTACGGAGATGAAGCCGGTCTGACAGGTGCAAATGACCCTGACTGCCGCAGAACAATTGACTTCAATAATATAAATACCGACGTGTTTGACACCTATAAAAAAATGATATTACTGCGAAAAACACTTACGGCTTTGAGAAAAGGTAATTTTAAGACAGTGCTGACTAGTGATGATGTATATGTTTTCAAAAGATTTACCGAGGAGCAGGAACTACATGTTGTATTCAACAGAGGTAACAATCCCTTTGAAATAGAGCTTGATTTGTACGGTAAAAAGGTTGTTGACCATATGAGTGGAAAAGAATACCTAAACAACGAAAAAACTTTCAAATTAGTAATTAATCCATATGAGAAGTATATTTTGGAAGGTCTGTAACACTTCATATTCAAAATTTACCTAAAGCCTCCAAATTGATGTTATAATAAATACATCAGTTTGGAGGTTTTTGTGTAGTAATTTATGAAATAGAATGTTACTGACCAATGAATATCTTTGAAATTCATCTGACTTAATCAAATGGAATCTGCTTGACTGAAATTAAAATTATCGGTTCACTTAAAATAATTGGAGGAAAAACAACATGAAAAATATCAAATCGTTATTATTATCAATTGTATTAATTTTATATTTGTTTAGCATAACAGCTTGCAGCAATGTACAATCAATCCCTGAAAAAATAAGTGAATCAACTACTTCTCAGACTGTGGAGCGAGTTACACCGAAGGCTCCCGAAGAGCAAAAGAACAATGATATTGAAATAACGTTAAGTATTTATAATATAAATAAAGAAGCTATTTACAGCGAGAAAATAAAAACTGAAAAGACTAATTTGCTTGAAATAATGAACGATATTGACGCTCTAAAGATGAAGACAGAAGACAGTGAGGGTGGTAAGTTTATCGTTTCAATCATGGACATATCTTATGATTATGGAAAATATTGGAATTGTTACATAAACGGAGAAAGCTTACTAGAAAACATCAGCTTATATAAAGTTAACAATAACGATGTTGTGGACTTTCGATATGAAAAAGCAGGAGAATAATAATTGTTCCTCCTGTAACCACGGAGCAAGTCAGGGTATAACAAAGGACTATAGGTAAAAACCTATAGCCCTTATTATTGGCGGAGAGATATCCCAATTCCTCAGATATTTGGAGATATTGCATATATGTAATCATCTATACAGTTTACAATTCTATCTTTAAAAAGCTCCTCCGGTGAATTCTTTAAAATTCCATTACGTATTTTGGTGTATTGTTTTGGCATGTATTCACTTATAAGTGTCAACGGTATTTTAACGCTGTTCACATTATGCAGCATAAGCTCCAAAGCGTCTCTTACCTCCCTTAAAGGCAGATAGTAACGAGCCCTGTCAGATAAGCTGTATTTTCTGGCAAGACGTATTATGTCATCGCTGCCATGGTAATGCTTTTCCCAATTGTCCCTGTTTTTTACCATTGTATTATCCAGTACATCAATAAAGTTGGATAACCTCTTCGATGTATCATATTTGAAAAGCTCATTTTCAATATAGTTGAGGGCAAACAACCCTTCTCTAAGTGCAAAGGTCAACGCCGGTCCCACCTTTAATATGGCTATTCCGTCTTCAACCATTTGTCTTAAGGCTCCCGGAGTTTGATAATCTGTCGAATGCCCTTCAAATACAAGCTGTGGATACTGTTTCAAGCTGTTGCACAAGGCTCTTGCGTTGCTGGGGTTATACTCATGGATTATTTCATCTCCAAATTCAACTCCCGGCTGCACTACAACGGCAACTACGTTTTCCCATGCTCCGTCAAGGCCCTTTTGAGAAAAAAATCTTTTGAAAGTATCAACTGTTTCTTCGAAATCCTCAGGTTTTGTTACTTGTACAGTTTCAGCCTCCTGACTGCCTCCGGGGATAGGAACCTCACTGCCCACAACGTAGACTGGCTCAAGTGTGTTCGGCTTCTGTAAACACAGTTCGGCATATGCATCCTGAGCGGCTTGACACAAAATTGCGCTTCTTTCAGCAATAATCCTTGTGTCAAGTCTGGTTCCCGGATTGTCATCAGCAAGGTGCATACTGGTGTCAATATGTATCTTTGAAAATCCGGCACTAACATATTGCTTTATTAGTTGAATGGATTTTTCCATAGCAATTTCAGATTTTTCATTCTTCCATGTTAAAGGCCCTAAATGATCTCCTCCAAGGATAATCCTTTCTATTGGAAAATTTAGTTTCCCTGCTATTGAATAAACAAAATCTCTAAAATTGAAGGGAGTCATATTTGTATATCCACCAAATTGATTTACCTGGTTTGCAGTCGCTTCAATATACACATACATATCTGAAGCCAAAGCCCTTTGCAAGACTGCTTCGATTACATATTCATTTGCACTGCACGCTGAATAAGCACCTTTTGCAATACCCATTTTCTGTACTCTTACGAGTTGTTTTAAAGGATGTGTGATGCCCATAGCAACCTCCATACACGAATTTATCTGCATTAGTTAATAAAATTTAAAGTAATTTTTTTCGGGGATGTTATATAGGACTGACCTCAAGAAGCAAATAGCGGGTAAACTCGGTATCAAGCTTTGCTGTGGTACCTTGAACTGAAGGGTAGAAAACGTTATTAATATAGTCATAAACAGAATACCGTCTCTCATCAAGCCCTCTAAGCTCAACTTCACCCTTCCATTCCTCAGCAAAAAATGCAAAGTACATCTTTTCACCTACTTTAATAGCATGTCCTTCAGGCAAATCAAAGCCCATTGTATATAATTCGCCTATATATTCACCTTTGGAAAGTGCTTTCCTTCTGTATATATCCAGCCATTTAGCCCACTCTTGTTCTTTAACTTCATTCAGGTCATATGTTGTATCTGGTTTTAGAATGGATACTGGTGCAGACCCAACTGGCCAAGTGAACTTTGTATCAATTACACCGCCAATACCTACTGTGGACGCAAAATCATTTTCATTGTCACTGAGCTCTACATGATCTCCATGGAACGCAGCGTTCTGACCCATTAAGGCTTTAAAAACCTTTCCCTTGGTTCTGACTTGCCAGGAACTGCTGGGATCTGATGCCACAGGAATATTGTAGTAAGGCATTGTGAAAAAGGAATACCCTGTCCCGCATGGACAAAACATGACAGTCGCCTCAGGCTTTATCTCTCTTACTAACTCATACACCATTTTGAAAAACTCCGGTATCTGTTCATAAGACTCTTCCGGACGGGAATGCATATGTTTTTCATTGTAGCATGGAGGTGCAGCATTTAGATGCTGCCCATCTATTTTAAGGCCATCGACACCCCAGTCTATAAGCATCTTTTTTAGTGCTTGCCTTGTGTGCTCTCTAACATCAGAACTTGCAGGACACATATAGTAGTTGTCGAACCAAGTAATTTCGCATGTGCCCTTGTCCTTATTGAGTAGTAAATGTTCAGGATGCTCCTTCATTAGTTGCGATTTTGGGTCTATAGCCAGAGGAATCCACCACAGTTGGAATTTAAAGCCCTGAGAATGCAATACATCGACAAACCTCTTCATATCTGCTTCCCCATTAGGAAATTTATCTTTATTTAGGGTATAGTCCCCTTCCTCGCTTTGCCAGCCATCATCGAGACATACCCACTTGATCCCCAGCTTTTTCACCATAGGAAGTGCACCGTAAATCATATCCATTGTAAAATTACGCTCATAGCCCCAGGCGCACCAGGTTGGTTCATATGCTTGTTCAGAGATACCATCAAAATGGATACCTTTTTTTATCATAATATCTCTATACTCTTTTAACGCCGGATAAAAATCACCTCTATGAACCATTACAAAGGTTTCCAAGCTATCCATGCTTTCACCAGGCTCTAAACTGGTTTTCACATTCGCTTCAATTGAAATTACTGCACCTCGACTATCAGGTAATGAAACCGGAATAGATACCAGCTTGGGCAGGAGTTCCACATGTCCTGTTGCTATACCTATGTCTCTGCGCCAGACATCACTTATGGGAGTACCTCCACCATAATCCGAATTATTCATCCCCATATAGTTTTCTTGATGAAATCCGACTTTTAACGGTACCACCCAATCGGGCCTTTCTTCATACGAACCGCTTTGATATGACCAGAACAGGATATCCTCTTCTTTGTTTCCAATTTGGGATAACATATATCTGTTATTTATCCAACGGTCTATGGAAATAGTGTTTTTACCCGTGTTGGTATAGGATACCGTAACAAAGACTACAGAGGGGAACGCGTCATAGGCCTTTATTTTTATTTTTTGCTCTAAATCCTTATTGCATCCACTCACGCAGTATAGTTTTCCGCAGCCAAACTCATCTTCGATTTCCCAACCTTCTAATCTTTTTGCCTCAAAGCTTTCTTTCACATTGTCGGAGATGATGTAGTGAGAGTCCATAAAATCTCCTACAGTTACCACTCGGCCGTCTATTATTGCATGCAAACGACTCTCTAACGTTGTGTTGAATTCAAGTGCTATCCCTTTGTGAAATAAACAGAAAGTATCGGATGACAGCTCCAATGTCCTCCATTCATCAGGCTTATTTACTGTAGACAAGATAGCTTCCACTGAAGCATCAAAAATTTTAATTAACCTATTCGACATGATATCCCCCAATTATTATAGTTCTATTAGAAACAAGCATTATAACGCCTAGATTCAAAATGAAATTTTTCGATTGTAGAAAAATTTCATTACATCAGCGGCGTTTCAACGAGGCGGGAGATATTCTCACCACCTGATAACCAAAGTGCTACCCGCCACTTATAGAAGTGGGAGACATTTTCTTGCCTCGTTATATTGCCAGTCCTGGAATAACTATTAAGTCATCTACCCAACCAGTGCTTTTACTTCTTCCAGCGTTGCACAGGAAGAAGCGCCTCCTATTTTTGTTACACTAATAGATCCGCAGGCATTTCCATAATTCAGACATTGTTCCTGCTCAAAGCCATTTAAAAATGCATATATGTAGCCGGCATTAAATGAATCTCCCGCTCCAGTCGTATCAATAGCCTTTATATCATACGTTGGTTTTGTTATGATTAAATTACCGCGTTTTGACACGGCTCCTTTATTTCCGCACTTCACCACAACAGTATCACAGTGTTCTGAGAGTATATCCGCTGCTTGCTCAACTGTTTTACTTTTCGTAATATTTAGCGCCTCAACTTCATTTGGGAAAAAAATATCTGTATATTTTAGTGCATCCCATATTCCATATTCCCAATTCCCAGTATCATCCCAGCCGGAATCCAGCGATGTTGTTACACCATAACTCTTTGCTACCTTAAAAATATCAGGGATACCAGGTCTCAGTCTGCTCTGAAGAAAATATGATCCAATATGAATATGCCTTGCATTTTTTAGTAATTCAAAATCAATGTCTTCACGTGTAAGGTAATCAATAGAGCCAAGGTAAGACACCAAGGCTCTGTCCTTTTCTGTACTAAGTGAAACGGTTATACCTGTCTTGACATCTTCACTGACATTAACATGCCGAAGATCAATACCATACTGTTCAAGGCTCTTCAATACAATTTTTCCAAAACTGTCTTTTCCAACTGTACCGATAAACCCTGTTTTCAGCCCAAGTCTTGAGATTCCACAGGCACAAATAGCCGTTGAACTCCCAAGCACAACCGAGCAATCTTTTGCGATTAACTCCCTGCCGATCACCGGCATACTTTTCATACCCGTCATTATCATATCAACATTCAGCTCACCAATTGCAAGAACATCAAATTCTCTCATTTTAAATCCTCACATAAATTATAGTTTAATCCATGCAGACAGCCCGTTTGGCTGGTCCGGATTACTGCCTGTTTCAACAGCCTTATAATACGCAATCAACTGCGATAAATTAATGAAGGGTATTCCCTGTACAGCATGCTCCAGGGACAGTCCGGAGGTGACATGAAGAGTAACCCCCTCAATACTTGGAATAGGCTCATCAGTATATACAACAACCTTTGCGCCTTTACATACTATGTCTTTCACCAAAGCTATCTGGGTATTTATGTCACTTCTTGTAAGACATGCAATAACAAGAGTATCTTCATCGATCATTACCATAGGCCCATGTCTTGAATCTAACAGGTGATAGCAATTGGAGGGGATTTGGGAAATTTCCTTAAATGCCAGGGAACCCTCTGTAGCAATTCCCTGAAGCTCTCCATCAGCCAGTAATACGGTTTTCTTCCATTCCATGCAGGCAACTGATTTAAGTCCAGCTTCATTTTTTGAGAGGAATGTGTCTCCAGCCTCTATTACAGTACTCAAATCATTTATTACTGTATTGTCATCGCTCCAATAACCAATCACCTGGGTAATGGCGGCGTACATGTTGCTGACAGTTCTTGTCTGGCATACGCTCTCATCAAATGCCCATGGGATTTCTATGGATATGTCTGAAAGCTTTGACAATTCTGATCCTGCGACACAGCTAACGCTTAATACTGGAACATTTAGTTCTGATTTTATATATTTAATCGAATTTATAATCTCCGAGGTACTTCCCGATCTTGATACTACAACCAGTAAAGTGTTCTCCAACATCTTAGTATATTTCCTGTAATGAAGCATTAGGTCTCCTGCTGGAATAGATGAGGCAGCGATACCCATTCTTAGCTTTGCCATCATTTCAAAGGATTGAGAAATATAATAGCTCGATCCGCTTCCTACGAAAGTGATTGACTTGGGCTTGTGAGTCTCAATGAACTGGCGAAGGCTAACCTTTTGACTATATATATACTCAAATGTTCTCTTCAATGCCTCGTATTGATTCATAGTTTCTTTGTAAGTTAAACTCATTTTATCCCCCTTAATAGTAGTTTTTTATTGTTTAATTTAAGTAGCACTAATGTTCTCATCTTTTAAGTTGAGAATATCCCTCATAATTTTCTCTTTGTTTTGTCTCTTTGGGATTTGTAAAACAATTTGCAGATATACATTATCTTCAGCCTGAGTTATAATCTCCATTTTTCTTACTTTTGTTTTTGTACTTTTTATTAGTGAATCTACCTTTGCAAATTGTTCTGACGGTTGAGCTATTTTCATACTTAATTTAACAGTGCTATCCGACTTATTTATTACATTTTCAAACTTCCTTAAAAAAACCAAGGTCAAATATATTATTGCGGTAGCTACAATAGCAGCCTCATAAAAGCCCATACCTGCAGCAAGTCCAACACATGATACAGTCCACAGGGTTGCAGCTGTAGTCAGCCCTTTTACATTTGCCCCTTCTTTGATAATTGTTCCTGCTCCCAAGAAACCTATTCCACTAATAACTTGAGCCCCCAGCCTTGCCGGATCAAGATTTGTTATACCTTTATAGAGGTTAAAAATATACTCTGAGGACACCATAGCCAGAGCAGCCCCCACCGAAACAAGTATATGCGTTCTGAAGCCTGCAGCACGTCTTCGGTTTTCTCTTTCCATTCCTATAAGT
>JAEZKZ010000048.1 GCA_023415305.1 Bacillota bacterium | reverse complement strand
CTATTATCCCATACTTCGGATATGCAAAAGGGGATAAAAAAGACGAGCCTCGCGTATCAATCCGTGCCAGGGTCTGTGCCGAATGTATTGAACTTGCCGGAGCAGACAGAATAGTAGCAATGGATTTGCACAGTCCCCAAGTACAGGGCTTTTTTAAGAAGCCGGTGGACAATCTTACAGGAATGCCTCTGCATTGCGAGTATATCAAGTCGCTTAACCTCGACAATTATGTGATAGTATCTCCCGACGCGGGGTTTGCGAAGCAGGCAAGAGCGTACTCAAAATATTTGAACGTACCCACTGTAATTGGTGATAAAACCCGTACTGATCATAGTGAGAATGCAGAAGTTCTCGAATTAATCGGTGACGTTCAGGGTAAGGATGCTGTCATTGTAGATGACTTTGTTATCAGCGGGGGAACGCTCATTGCTCTAGCCAATATGCTTAATACCCATGGAGCAAAGAGAATATTTGCCTGTGTATCCCATACTCTTCTTAATCCCACAGGTCTTGAGAGATTAAATCAGAGCTGTATTGAAAAGCTTCTTACAACTGACACCGTCTATAGTCCTCTTATTGCTGATAATAAAAAAATTCATATGCTTTCAGCAGCACCTCTTTTTGCAGAAAGTATTATAAGAATTCAAATGAGACAGTCCATAAGCTCCTTATTTAATACTGTTCCTGAAAAGGTCCTTGACCAATTGTTATAATTATGCCATCATCCATGACTGCGGGTGACACCATATTACATTACACCGGCCTCTGTCGATATCCCCAAATGCCAATATCCCGAAATTCACTTATATTGAATTTTATGGTAATATTTAAGTAGTTGTGTGAAATTATGAGTGATTTTGGGGGGGTATTTATGGAGATTACCTTTTACAGAAAGCTTGCCAATAAAGTAGCTGATGCAGTTGTAAAGAACGGTGAGTATTCGGAATCTGAAGTCGAAAGAATAAATTATGGCCTGATATGTATCTTTTCGGATTTGTATAAGTTTCTACTGATGCTTATAGCTTTCTCTCTCTTTTCATTATGGAAAGAATACCTTTTGGCTTTTATTGCGGTTCTTTTCCTCAGACCCTTCATAGGGGGATATCATGCCAAGAGCGAACCCGTTTGCATTATAGTGTCCTTCCTTACAATGATACTAAGTATTGTGGTGGGTAGAATGAACCTATTACCGGACTTTATTGAAATAATATTTATCGTACTGCTGCCCTTAATAGGTGTTGCTATAGCCCCTGTACGGACAAAAAAGGTAGAAGAAAAGAAAAGAAACTATAAAATTCTTACATTTATTTTGACATCTCTAACGTTATTTATCGACTTTTTTTTTATACCCGCTCAAATCGTTGAATTGTCGGTAATTAGTACATATTTACTTACTTTATATCAATTTTTTAAGAATAAAATAATTACTGGAACATAAGTAATTTTATTATAAATTAATTTTTTATTGACTTTTTTGTAAATTTGAGGGATTATTTATTTAGAAGTATATCCAAATTTACAGGAAAGGAGTGATTCTATTGAAGAAAAAATTACTTAAGTCAATCGGGTTATGTTCCTTACTTATTACTGGCTTAGTTGCAGGCGCAGCTAAAATTTGGTACTATTATGAGCCTAAGGAATAGCATAGTTGCTAACATACCTACTTAGTGCTTAAAAACCCACAAATACTAATAGTATTTATGGGTTTTTACTACTGTCATGGAAGGGGTGTCCATGTTGTTTACTGCTAGTGAACTATTATTTACAATTTTAGAAGGCTTTATTTTCATGTATGCTTTTGCTTTGTTGTCTGGCTATAAAGAATTCCGTAAAAAAAATATAATTAAACTTCTATTATCTGTTCTTGTATACACTACGTATACATATTGGATTTCATATTTTATGCCTTTAGGCTTTCATACAATACTAATTTCTTTACTAACAGTTATTTTGCTTAACTTTACATTTAATTCGGCTATATTCAAAACTATAATTAAGACTTTTCTAATTTTCATAGCAATTTCAATTATTGAAACTCTTATATCAATATGCGGATTAGTAATAACAAATATACCTATCAATAAACTATTACAAAATAACTATTATATTTTTATTTGCAGTATCATTGCTAAAGCAATTGAACTTATGTGTATATTAATTATGCGTAAAAATTCCTATAATCTATCCTGGCTCAATGGTAATACTCCTGTTAGGTCAAGATATAAGTCTGTATTGGTTTTAATATCAACTGCAATTGCATTTATGATTGCTACAAATGTTTATTTAACAAGTTCCCTTGAAAAGGCATTCATCTTTAACATATTTACCTTTTTCATATATTTAATGCTGATTCTAGCCTTAGTTTCAGCCTTCCGCGAAGGCTCTAAATTAGAGCTTCTTCAGTATGCCAATGAAATGCAAAAAGAGAATATCCAGCAGCTTATTGACTTTAATGAACTGGTGGCCAAAGAGCGCCATGAATACAAGAATCATCTGAATACAATTTTCGGTTTATGTACTTTAAACAAGCCCGACACAAACGAGAGAATAAAGCATTATATAAACAATTATGCAAATAATTCTTCCACCAAAAACATATCTATTGATTCTGGTAACGACTTGGTGGATGCTGTAATAAATGTCAAGTATAACAACGGCCTGAGAAAAGGTATCGAGTTAAAAGCAGCTTTTGAAGAACCCTTGCCCTCGGCCAATATTCAGGAGGATGTTGCTGTAACCGTTTTATCAAACATTATAGAAAATGCCTTTGAAGCAATGAACTTCATTATTAAAGATAATAAGTTTGTTTTACTCAGGACTTATGTTCAGAGTGATCGTTATTTTATATCGATATCAAACAATGGGCCTATGATATCTGAGACGGATAAAAGCAAAATATTTAACGCAGGATATTCAACAAAGGATAACCCTTCGAAAACCCGGGGCTTTGGCCTTAGTATCGTTCAAAATGAAATTAATCGCTGCAATGGCAGCATAGAAATTAATAGCACACCTGAATTGACGGAGTTCCTTATATCATTTAATTTAAAGCGGGTACAGGCGGTGGTTTAACCAGTTCGGTGACCCGTTTGCTTTTGCAAAAAACACTTTTTTAAGATATAGGCTGGGAAGTTAAATTTTACTCCGGTATCCTCATGGAGAATAGCTGATTTTTAATCTACTCATTTTTTTGAATAATAAAACGCACCTTTTGCAACAAATTTTTATTACAAACAGTACGTTTATATGAACTAATTGGAATCACACCTTAAAATCCGATTGTATACCCAAGGCAATTTTTTTACTAAAGTCTCTTAATTCATATCATGGATTACGTCACTTCATGAGAGCCATGATATTGAATTAAGAGACTGGGATTTAGGTAGTTGGAAGTCCTAAAGTATAACCATAATATAATAAATCTTATAACCAACCACGAGCTTTCAAAAATTTATCTGGAATTCTAAGCTCTAACTCATCTGCCATCATGTTAAAATAGTTACCTAAATTCTCACTTGAATAACAATGTTGCCCTTTCAATAATGGAATATATATATTATTTCCTTGCTCAATAGCACATCCAATAATATCTTTTTCATACTGAAAAACAACGTAAAAATAATCATATGCCAAAAATCTTATTTTAAATTGACGATGATTAACATCATCGATAACATTATAAATCTCCGTTGAAAAAACTTTTCCCTTTAATTTTTCTCTAATTATTTTACTAATTTCCATAGCCATTGTTTCTGTTTCATTTAACTGCATACCAAAAATCTCCTTTCTTAATTATATCTGTATACCCATATGAGCTTTTCAAATAATTCCACTCCCAAGATAATGTACAATCCCCATATATCTCAGGATTATGCGAAAATCTAATCTTTTTTCCAGCTTTCACAGCATCATCTAAGGCTGGCTTGTTAAAATATTCAAACATTTGTTTTCCTTGAATATCTAATCCATATTTTTTAGTAATTTTATCCCACTCATCTCCTAAATCAAAATATGTACTATCTCCAGCCTTTTTTGTATAACTGGTTGGTCCACCATTATCAAATTTACCTAAAGTCATAGTATCTGCAGTTCCATTATGAACACTTATTTGCCTGTATTTCTGATATTCATCCAATGGGATTTTTCCATCTACTTTTCCATCAATGATTTTCAGACCATTAATTGTTCCAGAGCCACCCTCAACAACTTCGTCTATCTTATCTGAACCCTTCAGAAACTCATCTATCGAGTTCTCGATTTTTTTCTTTACTTTAGGCTGCTTAATTGGTATCTTAGCTATTTTTAATTTTGTTGCCTTTGCTATTTGAGAAAGCTTACCTAACCCTTTGCTACCAATAATACTAATTCCAACTTCACTTAATAGCCTTGATATGTAATACGCCTTTACGCTGGCATCGCCATCCCAGAATTCTTCTGCAGCTTCCTTTACACTATTTACTATCTGATTTTGTAATTCTATTTTTAAGATTTTTTCTTCATCTGATAGATACTTAAAATCTGCAAACAGGAGATACAATGCGTACCACGTATCTGGATCTAGTAAAGCTGTAATACCTTCAATGTTACTTATAATTGTATCTACGATACCTTGACCAACAGCGTCTAATACAGGATTGTGATATCTCGAGTTAAGCCACATTCCGTAGCCATTTATTATATTCGAGTAGTATCTCTCTTCTCCTTCAATTTGATAAAATTTATAGCTTATGTTTTCTTCTTTTAATACACTATCATACCATTCCAATCTTTTCTCAGGAGTATCTAAATCCATTTTGATGGATTTATCATTCAGAAATCTTTGCCGATACTGATTTATTATCTCTCTTTCCTTTGATAGCTTAACCGGCTCATTCTCGGGACCTTCCTTCTTCTCTACCTTCTCCTCCTTCCCTGCATTAACCCTTCTAAGTAATTCCTTCTCCAGCGCGTTATACGTTGTCTTATCAAGTTTTCCTGTGGGAGCTACACAATAATAGTGCTCAAACTGCTTTCTATTCTCGGAAGTCCCTTGCTGAATTCCGGCATATGTATTCTTACAATAGGTTTGGAAACTCAGAATAGCATTGTAGGTTTCCCCGCTGCCACTCCACTTGCCGTCAGCTCCATATTTCGGAAGCTTGTAGCCAAGTGTTATCAGCC
>JAEZKZ010000097.1 GCA_023415305.1 Bacillota bacterium | reverse complement strand
GCATAAAATTCCAAGAATCTGGCAATAATTTAAATATAATATTTAATTTTACAAGTTAGTACTTAGGAATACTTAACCCAAAAGAGTCAAAAAGTAATTCCATACACAAAATTATTTACAGTCCCTACCATAATATTTATTTACCATATTGACAGCCTCTAGATTGCGATGGTATGCGTATTCAATAATATTTGATCCATTTCTATACTTCAACTTCTGATAAAGTTAGATTCATTGCAATCCCCCCCACCTTGACTTCAAGGATTTCATTTTCCTTTGTTTTTAACGACACTAAGATTTCAGATGGCTTTTTCATGGAATAACCTTGTTCAAATACAATGTTCGTCGCCTGCTCATTGTTGATTTTCCCATAGTGATACAGATAGCAGCCAAGTGCACCGTTTGATGTTCCTGTTGCCGATTCTTCTGGAATGTCATATAACGGAGCAAAGTTTCTGCAATTAGCGTAAGCACCATGTAAGGATTCTAAGGAAAAAACATGATAGCCTACTGCATTGTATTTTCGACTGATCTTTTTGATTTTTTCCATATCCGGTTTTATTGCATTCAAAATACTTATACTCTTTACAGGAACCATAATATCCCGAATACCTGTTGATACCACTTGGACCGGCAAATCATCAGGCATTTCCGAAGCTTTAATATTCAATGATTCGGCAAGTTCATTTTTATCTATAATTTCCGAAAATACGGGAACCGGTTGATTCATCATTACTGAGTTATCTTCTTTGATTTCAACTCCCAAGATTCCGGCTTTGGTTTCCTGTTTATAAATACCTGGTTTCAGCAATCCCAGACTTGCAAGTGCATAGAAGATTGCAATCGTTGCATGGCCGCATAAATCAACCTCTTCATTTGGCGTAAAAAATCTCACTTTAAAGTCTGCTACGTTTGAATGCAATATAAAAGCGGTTTCGCTAAATCCTAGATTTGCAGCAATTCTTCTCATTTCCTCTTCAGATAATGAATCCGCATTAGTCACAACACCCGCTGCATTTCCGCCTTCTCTTGTTTTAGCAAATGCACTTAATATATATACTTTTACTTTCATAATAAATTTCTCCTTATAAATTAATAATATTTCCGATATTTTTTTCTTCTGCTATTTTTAATATATATTCCGAAACAGCAAGATCCTGCAAAGCAATCCCCGTACTGTCAAACACTGTAATATCTTTATCAGATAAGCGCCCCTTTTCTCTTTCGTTTATTATATTTCCTATTTCATTTATCGACTCTTTCTGTAATATTCCTAACCTTAATGCTGTTTGTATTTCACCAACCTCAGATGCCTGACCTATATCATCTGCAAATACTCTTACATTTGAAAATATTGTTTCTTCTAATTCCTGTTTTCCTGGCAGGTCTGCCCCTATACAGCTAAAATGTGTTCCCTGTTTCACCCATTCCTTTCTAATTAATGCCTGACGTGAAGGAGTAATGGTGATTACTGCGTCCGCTTCACTTAGGGCTGCTTCGATAATATCTACTGCAGAAAATTCAACTGTTTTTATTCTTTGAAGCCAGTTCTCGTTTTTATAGTCGAAATTATCATTTCTTATCCGGGCTAATTTATTATGTATGGACTCTTGTAGTAATCGTGCCTTTTCATGATTTCTTGGATTATATAGAAAAACTTTTCTAATCGTTGGTACAGCTGTCAAGGTTGCTGCGATTTGAAAGACTGCCTGATGACCTGCTCCTACTACTACAAGAACCTCTGCATTTTGTTTCGCAAGATATTTAATTCCTATCGCACCTGCTGCTCCAGTACGCATAGCTGTTAAGTGTCTAGAATTAATCAATGCTCTCGGAAAGCCGTTTTTCAAATCAAACACCATTGTTATACCTGTTAATGCCGGAAGTCCCTGAGTTTCATTCTCACCGAACCAGGCAACGAGTTTAAGTCCGAATAAATTTCCAGGCTTGTAAATTCCAGATTTTATATCCATATCCGCTCTTCCCTCAACTAAATCAGCAGAGACAAGCGGCAATAAAGTTGCAAGATTGTTAGCCTTCTGTCGATATGCATTTTCCACACACAAAATCGTATTTTTAAGGTCTAATATGCTCTCTACATCATCATCACTTATAACTCTTATTGAATTCATGATTAAACCGTCCTTTTTATTAACCAGATTCTATATATGACATCATTATACTTAAAAATAATACTAATGTCTCCAACCAAAATGGTTGTTTTTCACCCAACCAAATGGTATATTTAATTAATATGACAGGAGGAAATTTTATGCTTGAAATCAATTGGAAACCAGATAAAACCTATCCCATGCCATTACATCTGCAAATTGTCGGATATATCAAAGAAAAAATAGCATTAAACGAATGGACGATCGGCACAAAAATACCTAGTCAAAGAACTCTTGCAGAAGTGTTCGGAGTAAATCGGAGTACAATTTTTGCAGCAATGGATGAGTTGGCAGCCGAAGGAATTGTTCAGGGCAACACCGGTGGCGGAACAAGAATTATTAACAATACCTGGAATATATTAAAGCAAAGCTATAATTGGAATGGTTATATTTCATCGGGAAGCCATCAACCAAACCCTATGATTATTCAGAAAATAAATGAGGCCGAGAGTGACCCTGCCATGATTCGAATGGGTTCGTGCGAACCTGCTTCAGAATTAATCCCCCATGATAAAATACAAGGAATTTTAAAGAAGTTATCTGTTTCATCACAGCCATTCAGGTATGAAGAACCAAGAGGCTCTCTCTCTTTACGGAAAGAAATCTGCAATTACTTAAAGACCCTCGGAATTGAAGCAAATACATCCTCTATCCTAATTACCTCGGGTGCTTTGCAGGGTTTGCAGCTAATTTCCCTTGGTCTTTTACATGCCAATTCAATTGTTTATCTGGAGAAGCCGTCCTATCTGTATTCGTTACGAATATTTCAATCCTTTGGGATGCAGTTATTGGGAATTCCATATGAAGAAACAGGAATTAATCTGAAGGCCCTGTCTGAGAGGCATAAAAGTAAACGAGGCTCTATCCTATTTACTATCCCGACCTTTCATAATCCAACTGGAACAGTTATGCCAATGGAAAATCGGAGAGATTTGATTCATTTGTGTGGGAAAGAAGGGCTGCCAATCATCGAAGACGATGTGTATCGGGAAATCTGGTTTGAAGATCCTCCACCTCCTCCGTTGAAAGCACTTGATAATAATGGTCTTGTTTTATATATCGGAGGCATTTCAAAAAACTTAAGTCCTGGTCTTAGAATTGGCTGGGTAGTTGGACCGGAACAGGTTATTGCAAGGCTAGCTGACATTAAAATGCAGTCTGACTATGGCTCAAGTTCCCTCTCCCAGAATGTCGCTGCTGAATTATTCGCCAGTGGTTTATATGAAGAACATAATTCAATTTTAAGAAAAAAAGTCAAAGTAAGAAGAGATACCGCACTTACCGCACTTAATATGCATTTTAATGAAATAGCCACATGGAACATCCCTACAGGCGGTTATTTCATATGGCTAAAGTTAAATCATCCAATCTCAATGTATCAGCTTTTTTTAAAAGCACTAAATCGTAAGGTTCTGGTCAATCCGGGAGATTTATACGAGTTGCGCTCAAATCAGCATATACGTATATCCTATTCCAATGCAACACTAGAAGAAATCAGTCAAGGAATTAAAATCCTCTCCGAATTGGTACTAGAACAATTACGGTAAAACTTCTAGTACTTCCTTATATTTTCTCGTATTTTTCATGATAAATATGAGTTTTGGTAGTATATTTATATTTGAATTTTCGGTCTCATCAATTGTACTTATAACAATTGAAATCTATACAATTAACTAATTATTTATTAATTGGTTTTAATCTTTTTCTTGTTTTATGTTCTTCATCAAGTATGGCAGTTCTTGCTGGAATTCCTGTAAGAGTCACTAATTGGTTTTGTGCTTCTATTACTCTTTTCAACCACAATTGTTTATAGGCATCAAAATCCCGGCAGTTTTTTGGCACAATAATTGGCTCTCCAAATACCAAACGATTCTCGGCCCCTTCCACAGCTTGCTCAATAAAAGCCGGTAAAACAGGAATATCCAGTAACCTTGCTAACCAAAATGCTCCTTGCTCAATATCTTCTGCACTATCCTTATTTATATCATATATTGTTCCTTGAGCAAAAATCAGAAAATGCTTTGGTTTCTCACCTTCAGCAAACCACTTTCCTGCGGCTCTCATGGCAGCCATAGATCCACCAAAACTATTACGGTCAACAGCATATACTTTCTCCAACTCTAATATGGGCATTAATTCTTTTGGTATGGAAACACCATTAAAGCAATTTTCTTTAGCGAAAACAAATAGTTCCGGATAAGTATCTATTACTCTATGCATAATTTCATAATAATAACTGATTATAAGTGGACCATCAGAATCGGTTAAGTGGTTGGATGCAATTATGTAGGAAGAAGTAGTAAAATCTTCTGGTAGGTTATAAGCTTTAAAATTATATGCTTTTAAGAGCATTTTCTTTGCTGATTTTAATCTGTTTTTCAATTCTTCCTGATTATTTACAATACTTAATATTTCTCTCATATCGTTCTCATTGAACATTGAACTGGCGTTAAACAAATGCATAATAATCTCCCCAAGTAAATTAAAATTTTAGTCTATCTAAGCCATGGAATCATTATCTGATAGTTTGATAAATGTCCCTCACCATAAATATTATGTTAAGAAGCATATAATCTATAGTATATACTTCAAAACTATTATTGAAAAGTATTATCATAAGATTGGAAAGTTATAAAATGAATGAATCCGGAGTCCAGAATATGTGAGGACTAAAAAACACGTAAGCCTGCACAATATTAAGGCTTACGTGTTTTCATGGGAATAATGAACTAACATAGTATGTTTAATAACATCTGTATTAACACGTTATCGTTACGTTTTCTCCATTGTGTGCCGACAAATACGTCCCTCGATAGGAGTGTGGTTGTAACAGTATAAGGTTTTAATAGGATATCTCCATTTTCTTTTCTTTCGCCAGATTCTCCAATGCTTTGTTATAATCGTCTAAAAGCTTAAGACCTTCGGCGATTTTTTCATCAGCGGTTTTTAAACCTGTTTCATCACCAGTCTCAGCAGCGCTAAGCATTACTTTAAACCCTTCTTTATATGTATCAAGTACTTTAGTATACTTTCCCTTAATTTCCTTTACTTCCTCGGTTTGAAGAGTGATTTTTGAAAGCAAATTAAGGGATTCGTCAATGTTCGGCAACACAGTGTCTTTCAAGCTGGCAATAAGCGCTGCATCGTCCTCTAAGCTTTGCCACTTTGACATTTCTGCTTTCAAATCCTCATATTTTTTATTTACCTCTACCATATCTGTATTGACAAATTTTTCAAGTTCCTCTGCCACAGGATCGCTTCCGCATCCTGTTAGCATACCAATCATCATCACCATTGCCAATAAAGCTGTCATTATTTTTTTCATCTAAAAAACTCTCCTTTATCATTTAATTATATATTCTAAAATTCAATCAAAAAGCAGGTAACCCGACAAGTCGGGTTCTTGAAGGTTTTATTATAAGCCGCCCTAATCTAGTCGTAGATTTGAGAGCTTGTGTCAAGCATATGTTTAGCTGTGAGTTCCTCGGGACTGTCGTTTTTCCTTGAAGCTGTATTGGTGTAGCTTCAACTCCTCTCTTGCTTTGTAGGTTGCGTCTCTATATTTGTAAAGTACTTTATGCGCATTACAAACCACAGCATAGCCAAATAAACGTGCTCAAATCAAAAATACGATATCATTAGTGACACTCATACAGGTCTGCTCCTCTCTTTTCAGAATATTTTATGCCTTTATAATATCAGAAAGAAGTGACATAAAGCTTTTTGGGGCCTGAAATGTCGAATTTCCGGCCTGAAATGTAAGTAGACAAGGTTGCAAAACGATAATCCTCGTTCTAGAAGTTACTTATCGACGCATAAATACTGCACTTCTAATTAATTCCAATAAAAAATGAAGACACTAGTCCAAACCACAAGTATCTTCATTCCATTTGGTGGAGCATAGGGGATTCGAACCCCTGACCCCCACACTGCCAGTGTGATGCGCTCCCAGCTGCGCTAATGCCCCACAAACTTTAACATGTCCTTGCTTCATCAATATGTCCTTAAAGCGCATATTAATTTCCACTTATGATATATTAACACGATTCAAAATATCGTGCAACTATCTTGAAAAATTTATTTTCTAATAGTTTTATTTCTAATTACATTTGTTTATTTGCATATAATCTCATATCTCACATATCGCTAATTGAAAGTAAATCCCATTATCCTGCCTTATATATATTTCTACAGTAACCCTAGCTTACAAATCAACAAACAAAGGTGTATGCCCGGTATAAGGCAGAAACTTTTCCAGCAGGTCCTTGGTCGTTATTTTCAAACTGCTGGTATTGACGCAGGGATGGCAGCCAAAGTATTCATCAGCAAGCAAATCCTTATCTATCAACAGTTTAACCTTCCTCTCCTTATCAAACATAAGACCCAGGACACTTACTGAACCCGGCTGTAAATTTAAATACTCTTCCAAGTCTTCCGGGCCGGCAAAGGATAGTCTTGATGAACCAACCTGCTTTGACACGATTTTTGTATCAAATTTCTTATTGCCCAGCATTGTAAGTAAGAAAAACTCATTTTTTGATGAGTTGCAGAGAAATAGATTTTTATATATTTCAATATCCAAAAGTTCTTCCACCTCGAGGCAATCTTCAACAGATTTTGCCTCGTCATGATCAAGTCTGTAATAACTGATCCCGAGCTTCTCAAGTAGTTCGTAGGAATCCATTTCCTTTTTAAGTCTGTTATTATTCTCAGGTTTCCCGGTATAGATAGTTGTATCTGCTACTATATTTCCCATTTATAGGTCCTGCTGCAGTTTTTGTATTTACAATATACAAAAAGATGTCCCTTCTAAGTATTTGTCTATGCTTTGCTGTAGGTATCCCTTGCTATATGTATCCCATGATATAGATATTCCTTTTAGTTTAATAAAAATACTTTATTAACCTAATCTCTGGAAAGACATACTAAAAGAATACCCTCATCAATTATAACTGTCGCTGTGTCCTCATTGAATTCATTACTGACTCCCCATGACGTTCCCAAATGCATTGTCGCATTACTCAAGGGATATTTTAACCCTATTGTTGTTACCCCTGTTACTCTGTTGGAAACGGGGATTAGTGACAGCTTATACCCTTCCTGCCTTTGAAGTGAAAAGGTTGAGTCAAACATATAAATCCGGTTATGCTCATCAGCAATATAAGCACTAACCTTTCTATCCAATAGCTTTTTCAGTAAAAGGATATTTGCCATGGAGTGATCAAACCTGGTACCTACTGCACCAATAAAGATGACCTCATCTGCCCCTTTTTCCAAAGCTCTTTCCATGGCCAGTTCTGAATCAGTCATATCCTTTTCCACAGGGAAGGTTTCTGCATTTATCCCCTGATTTTGAAAATATACGATGTCCTCTTTATCTGCAGAATCAAAATCCCCAAGAAGAACATCAGGCTTTATTCCCAGCTTCCGAAGATGTCTTGCCCCTCCATCAACTGAAATTATGAAATCGGCTTTATCAAAAAATTTTCTTATATCATCATAGTCCTTAATTGAACCATTGCATACAATAACTGCTTTCATTCCTTCACCAAGTAAACCAATTCTTATATTTTGGGTAAACCGGTTCAAATAAAATCCGGTTGTTTAGCCTGTCACCAGTTAACAATTACAATGTACTTTTGTCAACAGCATTAAGTCTTAACTGCTTTATAGCCTCCCCAACATCCGGCTTTCCATAAACGGCTGAACCTGCTACTATTACATTTGCTCCGGACTTTGTTACCAAACCGATAGTGTTTACGTCAATTCCGCCATCCACTTCAATATCTATGTAAAGCTTCTGTTTATTTATCATACCTTTTAATTCTTCAATTTTTCTTGTGGAAGAATTAATATAGGATTGTCCGCCAAATCCCGGATTAACTGTCATTACAAGTACCATATCAAGGTCCTGCAAAACATATTCTAAAACAGACAAGGGAGTAGCGGGATTTAAAGCAACTCCAGCCTTTTTGCCCAAGCTTTTAATCAATTGAATTGTTCTGTTCAGGTGTAGGCTCGCTTCTGCGTGTACAGTAATTATATCTGCTCCGGCGTCAGCAAACTTTTCTATGTATTTGTCAGGCTCGGAAATCATTAAGTGAACATCAAAGGGTTTAATTGTCGCCTTTCGCAAATGCTTGACAACATCTGGACCTATTGTTATGTTTGGAACAAAATGACCGTCCATTACATCTATATGAATAAAATCGGCCCCACTTGCATCAACCTTCTTTATCTCTTCACCAAGGCGAGAAAAATCGGCTGCTAAAATAGATGGTGCAATCTTTATCACTTTATCACTCTCCTGGAATCTGTCTTTTTTGATTTGTATTGCGGTATATCTTTTAAGGCTTTATATAACTGCGAATATCTCTCAAACCTGTTTTTGTCGATTTCTCCTTGCTCCAGCGCTTCACGGATGGGACAGCCAGGTTCGGTGATGTGACTGCAGGAGGTAAATCTACAGGTATTCAGATATTGTCTGAATTCAGGATAATAGTTCTGAAGCTCGCTATACATCATATCTGTAATCTCATAGGAACTAAAACCCGGAGTGTCAGCAACATAGCCTCCATATTTCAGTTCCATAATTTCAGCATGCCTTGTAGTATGCTTACCCCTCTCAATTTTCTCACTGACGCTGCCGGTTTCCATTACCCAGGAGTCCATGATATGATTCAGGATGGTAGACTTCCCTACTCCAGACTGACCTGCAAATACACTGATATGATCCTTAAGCTCTTCCTTCAGCTGTCTGTAACCTATATTCTTTACCGAACTCACATCTATGCAGTTATAGCCTGCTAATGTGTATGCATCCCTTATGAGTTTTGCATTTCCATCGTCAATGTCTATTTTATTTATGCAGATGAGAACATCTAAATTCTTCATTTCTGCAGTTATAAGTAACTTGTCCAACAGCATAAAATCAGGGCTTGGTGCCTTAACAGCCACAACTATAACCAGTTGATCAACATTGGCTATTGCAGGGCGTATTAATTCTGACGTACGCTTTTGTAGTTCATCGATATTGCCTAATTTCTCCTGTTCATCAAGCACACTGAAGCCTACCCGGTCCCCGGGGAGCGGTATAATGGAATCCTTTCTGAATACTCCCCTTGGCTTACATTCATATACGTCACTATTAACGTCATCTTTTACGTAGTAAAAGCCTCCTATCCCTTTTAAAATTACTCCTGTTGGCAATAAGTTACCTCCTAATTTACTATATTATTGTTAACTTGATTGTTATCGTCTTTGTTTGGGTTATCAACCTGTTCTGCAGGTGTAGTTGAGTTAGATGGCGCTGTAGTTTCAGTGCCATCACCAGCGGTATTTGTAGCCGGTGCAGTCTGCTGGGAGGTATCGGTAGCCGGTGCCTGTTCAGGTGTAAGCCAGATGGTTACAGACTCACCTTCAGCAATTTCCGAATCAGCCTCTGGCAGTTGCTTATTGACAATGCCCTTGGTTACTCCCGGTGGTAATATATTTCCAAGCTGTAATTTGTTTTCGGCCAGTACTTTTTGTGCCTGAAGTTCTGTTTTTCCAACAAGATTAGGAACCTTTATTCTTTTGGTTTCCTTGCCTTTGCTTACGTAAATAACTACTTCTGTACCTTCCTTGACTTCCTCTCCTGCTGCGGGTAAAGTCCGTATTACATAATCTGCGGGAACATCTTCATTGAATTCCTTTTCAATTTTTGATTTTAGATTATTGGCTTTCATCTCATTTTCTGCTTCTCTATACTCACGGTCTTTTACATCCGGTACTTTGGACGTTTTAGGCCCACTGCTCACAGTAAGCTCCAGCGAGGTGAAATTACCGCTCTTGTAATCTGTTCCCGGTGGTATGCTCTGATCGATTATTATCCCCTTCGCCACTGTTTCGCTGACCTTCATGTTGGGGGTAATTTTGAAGCCCTTTTGTTCCAGCTCAGCTTTAACAGCTTCATATTCTCTTCCTACATAGTTATCCATTTGGAAGGTAGGAGTTTTATTTCCCTTGGTAAATATACTGAAAACCATAAAAATAGCGAGAGCTATTACAAGTACGCTTGTAATACCAGCAAGCCAGTACGCAACATTGCTTTTCTTCTTAGTCTTCTTGGCTTCACTGTTATTATTGTTATATTGGCTATTTCTTGGTGCATTAGCCGGTCTGGATGAGTTAACAGGCTTCATACGGATTGTCTGTCCATTAATATTTTCCTGTCCTACAAAACCACCCTGTGGCTGAACTAAAACTCTGTTTAAATCATTTATCATTGAGGTGGCAGTCTGATACCTGAGATTTTGTTCTTTTTGTATTGCCTTCATAATTATTTCATTTACGCCATATGGCAGGCTTGGAACTATTTTATGTGGCTCTACAGGCATTTCCTGTATATGTTTTAAAGCAACCGATACAGGAGTATCGCCGTCAAAGGGTACTCTTCCCGTAACCATTTCATACAGGGCAATTCCAAGTGAATACAAGTCTGATTTTTCGTCAATGAATCCCCCTCTGGCCTGCTCGGGTGAAAAATAGTGTACTGAGCCAATTGTGCTGCCAACCATTGTTATAGTTGAGGAAGTAACTGCTCTTGCTATACCAAAATCTGTTACCTTCGCTATTCCTTCCTTGGTCAACAAAATATTGTGGGGCTTTATATCCCTATGTACAATATTATTCTTGTGTGCATGTTCGATTGCAGAGCAAATTTGAATTGTAATTTTTATAGCATCCTGCCAGTTTATGGCTCCGTGTTTGTTTATGAATTCCTTTAAAGTCATACCATCAACGTATTCCATTACAATGTAATGTATATCCTCCTGATGACCTACATCGTAAATTGAAACAACATTTGGATGAGATAAACTTGCAACAGCTTGTGCTTCTACCTTAAAGCGTTTAACAAACTCTTCGTCATTAATAAATTCCGAACGTAATATTTTTATAGCGACAAATCTGTTTAAAAGCGTGCATTTAGCCTTGTAAACCACAGCCATTCCGCCGCCGCCAATTTTTTCCAGTAACAGGTATCTATTTCCCAATACTTGACCTTCCATAACTCACCTCAATCTATATTTTTCCGACAATCACGGTAATATTATCTTCTCCACCCTTATTATTAGCATTTTGTATTAAAGTATCACATGCAGCCTGTGGATCTTCATTATTTTTTAATATATCCAGAATCTCTTCCTCTGTAAGCATATTAGTCAAGCCATCTGTACAAAGGAGTATAATATCATCATCTGTGATATCAATTTCATATGTATCAACCTGTAATTCCAGTTCATATCCTACTGCACGGGTAATAAGATTTCTCTTTGGATGATTAACTGCCTCATCCTTCGTAATTGACCCGTTTTTAACAAGTTCCTCTATGAAGGAATGGTCCCAGGTAACCTTTTCTATATGATGGCCTCTGATAATATATACACGGCTATCTCCAACATGACCGATATAAAGCTTTCTACCTTTAAGCACAGTTATAATCAGTGTTGTTCCCATACCCTGGGTAGCCTCATCCAGAAGTGAGTAGTTATATATTTCGTCATTAACGCTTGACACGATATCTCTGAGCAAGTCGGAAATATTTTCAGTCTCCCAGTCTGCCTTAAGTAATAAGTTGCATACTGAATCGACTGCCTGTTTACTTGCAACCTCTCCGCATTTATGTCCACCCATTCCGTCGGCAATGACAAAACAGGTCGGTAAGCCGGGGTATCCAACCAAAACATTACAGTTATCCTCATTTAATTGTCTTTTAAGTCCTCTATCAGTTCTTATACCGTACTTCAAAACAATCACTCCTGAACCAAACACCGAAATATTCCAAAAGCCTAATTTCCATTACTGTCTAGCCTGTTTTTTCTAAGTTGACCACAGGCGGCATTAATATCACTGCCCAATTCTCTTCTAACAGTAGTTTCAATTCCTCTTGTTTCCATAATGTTTTTAAATTTTTCTATCTGATTTCTTGAGCTTTTTTTATATCCATTTCCCTGAACAGTGTTAACCGGAATAAGGTTTACATGACACAGCATTCCTTTTAACAAACCTGCTAGCTCTCTGGCATCCAGCTCTGAATCGTTTTCACCAGCAATCATTGCATATTCAAATGTAATCCTTCTTTTTGTGCTCTCAGTATATATCTTACATGCTGAGATTAATTTGTCAATAGAATAGGCTTTGTTTACAGGCATCATGGCCGACCGCTTATCATCCCTTGCACTGTGCAGTGATACCGACAAGGTTATCGGTATGTTTTCCTGTGCAAGCTGAAGAATCCTTGGAACTATTCCGCAGGTGGACAGAGAAATATTTCTAAGACCAATCATTAAACCATCCGGATGGTTTACAAGTCTTAAAAACTTAACTACATTGTCGTAATTATCAAGGGGTTCTCCAATTCCCATTAGTACTATATGCCCAATTCTATTTCCTGAATCCTCCTGCATGGACATAACCTGATCCAGCATTTCTCCAGCAGTTAAATTCCTTGAGAAGTTGGCGCCGGTTGAGGCGCAGAAGGTACAGCCCATTCTGCAGCCTGCCTGTGAGGAAATACAGGCTGTAAAACCATGCTTGTATTCCATAAGTACACTTTCAATTATATTCCCGTCTTCGAGTTCAAACAAGTATTTTGCTGTAGAATCTATCTGGGATTGTAGCTTATTCACCTGTCTTATCCTGCTTATATTAGCAACCTGACTTAAATTCAGCCTTAACTGCTTTGACAGGTTGGTCATGTCATCTATTGACTTAATTCCACTGTTTACCCACTTAAATATTTGTTTAGCTCTGAATTTTTGCTGACCCATCCCTGAGAGCATTTGTTCAAGCTCCTCGAGACTCATATCCATTAAGTTATTCATAGTAATCCCTTACTTTATTGTATTATTTGTATTTATATGCATTAATATGCTTATCAGATTGCTTACTGCCAATTACTAAGCTTAAGCCAATTGCAAAGCTTAACTAGTTTTCTAATAAAAATGTTTCCAGCTCCTGCACTTTATTACTCCAAATTCTCATTACTGGTTACCAAGCCTAACTAATTTGCTTATAAAGAAGCCGTCTGTCTGGTTTGTATTTGGATACAGCTGCATATATCCCTCCTGAGCCGTTTTTACCTCAAGGGTTTCAGACAGCAGCTTTTCAAAACCTACAAGCTTGTATTCCTTGTTTCCTTCAAGAAAAGCCTTTACGTTTTCCAGGTTTTCTTCGGGTTGAATGGTACAGGTGCTGTAAACAAGGTATCCGCCCGGTTTAACGTATTTAGCGGCATTTGCCAGTATCTGTCTCTGAAGCTCGACTATGGCCTTCTGCTCTGAAAGATTCCTTGAATATTTTATGTCGGGTTTCTTTCTGATTATGCCTAACCCTGTGCAAGGTGCATCTACCAGTACCCGATCTGCCTTTCCAATAAGATTCTCATCCAGATTAGAAGCGTCCAATAATTCAGTTTTAATTATCTCTATCCCCAACCTGGCGGCAGTGCTTTCTATAAGCTTCAGCTTATGGGGATGAATGTCCCGCGCAAGCACAGTTCCCTTGTTTTTCATAAGCTGAGCAAGATGTGTCGCTTTGCCGCCAGGAGCACTACACACATCAACTGCCAGCTGGCCTTCTGCCGGCTCAAGCACCACCGACGACATCATTGAGCTCTCATCCTGTACTGTAAAGTATCCTTTTTGGAAGGCATCAAGTTTAGTTATGGAAGAAGGATTATCCAGTATTACTGCCTCTTCCAGATATTTGCCCTCTCCGGCCTTACAGCCCTCTTCGTTAAGTGCCTCAATTAAAGCCTTACTGTTGGTTTTAAGAGTATTAACCCTTACACTAAAGTCCGGTACCTGATTATTGCTCTCTAAAAGGCTTTCCGTAAACTCTGCTCCAAATAGGTTCAACCAGCCGTCAACCAGCTCCTTCGGGTGAGAATATACAATACTCAGATATAGTGCAATATCATTTTTATCCGGATAAGGTATGCTTCCGCTGCTTCTTGCTATATTTCTTAAAACAGCATTGACAAATCGGCTAGAAGCCTGATGGCCATACCTTTTTGCCAGGTCGACACTAGTATTACAGGCAGCAGATACAGGTATCTTATCGGTATGTAGCAGCTGATATATGCCCAATCTTAGAATATTCCTTATCCAGGGAGATAATTTTCTTAATTTCACACTGGAGAACTTGCCAATTATATAGTCAATCTCAATAAGCCACTTGACAGTTCCATACGCCAGATCAGTAGCAAAAGCCCTGTCAATTTCCCTGAGCTCTCCACCTTCAAGATATTTGTTTACTGCTATATTTGAATAAGCCGAATTCTCGGTTACCTCATATAAAATTTTTAAGGCAGTTTCTCTTGCTAAATCAAGTGCCATGTTTATGCCCATGCCCAGCATTTCGCACAATAACTTCAAGAAAATACGTAATCTCTTGATAGAAATGGCATGGGCCAGGTACCTCCTCAATTATATATATTTCTTAACCCTTCTCCTTTTCTTATGAGAAGGCTGATTGTTCTTATTTAAAATTTGTACATTTGCTTGCCTGCACAAACTTAATCTCTGTTTCTCCGGTTCCCTGCAAGCAGCAGCAACCTAAGGAAGTTAGCGATGGCCACAAGGGCAGATGCCACATATGTTAAAGCAGCGGCGCTGAGTACCTTCCTTGCGGCATTTAATTCATTACCTATTAAAATATTATGTTTATCAAGACTCTCAATGGCTCTTCTACTGGCATTGAATTCTACCGGTAAAGTAATAAGGTAGAAAAGTATTGCCGCAGCAAAAAGCAAAAGCCCGATATTTATCAGTACAGACCAACTCATTACCAATCCAAGTATGGCCAGAGTAGGCCCGGCCTGAGAACCCAGATTGGCCACCGGCACCAGATAACTTCTCAAGGCCAAGGGTCCATAGCTTACATTGTGCTGTATAGCATGTCCGGTTTCATGGGCCGCTACACCGACAGCAGCTACAGATACACTTGAATACGTTGAATCGGATAAACGCAATTCCTTCTTTCGAGGATCGTAGTGATCGGTTAATTCCCCGGGTACCCGTGAAACGCGGACATCATAAATTCCATTAGCCTGAAGCAGATATCTTGCCACCTCTGCCCCGGTCATATTTTTAGAGTTTCCTACTTCTCTGTATCTATTGAAGGTTCCTTTCACACGGAACGACGCTATTATAGATATAATAACTGCCGGAACAACCAATATAATGTAATACTGATCCATATAAAAAAATCCCATAGTAAACTGATCTCCTTCCGCTTAATGGCAGCAATACAATAGCACCGATAAGGCACAATCTAATTCGTTAGCTGTTCCACTTTTTTCTCTATAGCCGATATGTCTACATCAGTGTTGATGCACGGACCATTTGGCTGCTTATTGGTAACTCCCATAACAGGTATTCCTTTAACATCCAGTATACCGCTCATAAGATCCCTTTCACACGCAACAGAAACTATAAGCTTGGGATTATTTTGCCTTATTATCTCCCTTGCAACTGTACCACCTGTAGCTATAAACATACTGATATTTCTTTTTTTTGAATAGTCCAATAGTTGACCAATTTTACACCTTCCACATCTCTTACACGCTTCAGGATTGCTGGTTACCTTTAAATTGCACTCGCAATTCTGGAGACAGTGGGGCAAAAGAAGCATTATTTCTTCGGTCTTATATTTTATATTATCAGACTCTACAACAATATTATTCAATTCTATATAAAACAATCTTATACTCTTTTTAAAATTACTATTGGATTTTGCAAATAAAAGGGCCAGTGGCAGTATTACCTGCATACCGGCTCGAGTTATCCGCAGTATAAAGCCTTTTGCTTTTTTATTCCTGTAGGTATAAATTATTGACAAACTCATTACCGCAAGCATCAACAGACTTATACCAATCGCAGCAATAATAGCTATTAGTACAATATTATAGGCTCTTAATGAAGCATAGGCATAAACTACACTTAACACTATCAGCAGTGAAGTTAATACTGTAAGTATTATTATTGTTGTCCTTACAAAAATCTTAATGTTACTTTCCAAGGGTTTCACCTGCGTTTATCTCATGTCCTCTTATATAATCACAAACACTCATCCTCTTTGAAGAGTCAAATTGTACTTCCTTAATCATAAGGTTTCCATCAGGGCACTTTACCAGAATACCTTCATCATCTACTTTAAGTATTTTTCCGTTATTAATTTCGGCATTTGACTTTTCAGGCACCAACGAGGTTTTCCATACTCTCATTCTATTACCTAGAAGAAAGGTATAGGCTCCCGGCCATGGGTCTGTCCCTCTTACAAGATTGTGTATATCAAGAGCGCTTTTGTTCCAATCTATATGACCCAGTTCCTTGTTCATCATAGGTGCGTAGGAAGATTCTGAGTCCTCCTGCGGGATTCTTTGAAGTGTACCGTTTTTTAGTGCTGTTAATGTCTCCAGCAGGACTTCTGCTCCAAGAACAGACATTTTGTCATGCAGCTCACCTACTGTCATATCAGGCCCTATTTCAAGTTCTTTTTTAAGGAGCATATCACCGGTATCAATTCCAACATCAGTATACATGGTAGTTATTCCGGTTTTTTTCTCACCTTTTATTACAGCCCAGTTTATAGGTGCAGCTCCTCTGTATGCCGGTAACAGTGAACCGTGAACATTTATACATCCATATACCGGTACTTCAAGAAGCTCCTTGGTAAGTATTTTCCCATAGGCAGCAGTGATTAGGAGGTCTGGTTTTAATGCTTTTATCTGATCTATAAACTCGGGGGTTTTTATTTTTTCAGGCTGTAAAACCTTAATTTGATGTTTTAATGCAATTTCCTTAACAGGAGGTGCTGCCATTTTATTACCTCTCCCTTTTGGCTTATCAGGCTGTGTAACGGCAGCAACTACCTCATATCCTTCTTTAACTAACATTTCAAGACTTGGTACAGCAAAATCGGGAGTACCCATAAACACTATTCTCAAAGTAAGACCTCCCTATCCCTGCATTTCTTCAATTTCTTTAGCGGTATACATTTTATGGGCCTTGTCCTTGTACAGTATCCCGTCAAGATGGTCCAGTTCATGGCAGATTGCCCTTGCAAAAAGTTCTTCTGCTTCAATTATCACTGTTTCACCATTCCTGTCGGTATATTTCGCTTTAACATGCATAGGACGTACTACTTCCCCTGAAGTTCCAGGAACACTAAGGCAACCCTCCATACCATCCTGCTCTCCGCTCTGTTCAAGTATTACAGGATTTATCATCTCGAATAGTCCGTTTCCAACATCAATAACTACTATTCTTTTGAGTATCCCAACCTGAGGAGCTGCCAATCCTACCCCATCAGCCTTGTACATGGTATCTGCCATATCATCCAGTAGTGTAAGGATTTTTTTATCTATTGCTTCGACTGGACGGCTCATTTTCCTAAGAACCTCATCACCGTCTTTTCTGATTTCTCTGTATGCCATAATAACCTCCACCATCCTTTTATATTAAATACTATTATATAATATGTTTTCTATATTACTGTGTATATTACTGTTTTGATAATTATAGCATATTATAAGGGTTTATATCTATGCTCATAGAAATATCCTCATCCTTTATTCTTTTCCAGGAAGTATCCGACATGATAGTTAACCTATCTGTCAGAATCTCAAGTTCTTTTGCTTTTATAACCATTCTCCATCGGTATTTTCCTGCAATTTTTGGAATTGGACATCTTGACGGTCCTAATACTACAAAATCTTCAGACATATCAAGGCTCTGGTTCTCAGCTGCAAGTTCAGGCTTAGTATCCCTCGCAACCTCAAATACCCCTCTGTCCTTCCTCCCGCTGAAAGTAACAACCGCTATGTTATTGAAGGGCGGATATTCCAAACGTTCTCTAATTAATATTTCCTGTTTGTAAAAGCTTATATAATCCTGCCTGCAGGCAGCCAAAATACTGTATTCTTCTGTATTATAGGTCTGAACAATTACCCTTCCTGCTTTTTCGCCCCTTCCTGCTCTGCCTGCAACCTGTGTAAGTAGTTGAAAAGTTCTTTCGTTTGCCCTGAAGTCTCCGGTATTAAGCATACTATCTGCAGCCAATACACCAACCAGCGTTACATTGGGAAAATCATGGCCCTTGGCAATCATTTGGGTTCCGACCATAATATTTATGTTTTCACTTTTAAACTTGTTAAGTATCTCCTCATGAGCATTCTTATAACCAATTGTATCTATATCCATTCGAATAACTGAACTATGAGGCAGTTTTGTCTTTATTTCCTCTTCGATTTTCTGAGTTCCAACACCGAAATGTCTTATATGCTTGCTTTCACATGAAGGACAACTGGAAGGGTTCTTTACTGTAAAGCCGCAATAATGACAAATCAGTCTTTCAGTCTTTGTGTGATAGGTCAGAGCAATATTGCATTCCGGGCATTTCATAGTATAACCACAGTTACGGCATATTACAAATGTGGAAAAGCCTCTTCTGTTAAGAAACAGTATACTCTGTTGACCATTCTCAATATTCTTTTTCAGTTCCTCCTGAAGGCGATAGCTGAATGGAGTCTTATTCCCGTTTTCAAGTTCCACCCGCATATCAACCATTTCAACGTCCGGAAGTTCTGCAGTATTGGGTCTGTTTTTCATTTCTACAAGCTCGATATTTCCCTGAAGGGCCTTATAATAGGTTTCTACAGACGGTGTAGCAGACCCGTAAACAAGAAGAGCATTATTTATCTCACATCTTTTTCTTGCAACCTCCTTGGCGTTGTATCTTGGCATGGATTCCGACTTATAGGACCCCTCGTGCTCTTCGTCTATTACTATGAGTCCCAGATCGGTCATAGGAGCGAAAATCGCCGAACGAGCCCCGACGACGACATCAACCCTGCCTTCACTTATCAATCTCCACTGATCAAATCTTTCTCCAAGAGAAAGCCTGCTGTGCATTACAGCGACTCGCTTTCCAAACCTGGAAACAAATCTTTCTACCATCTGAGGAGTAAGAGAAATTTCCGGTACAAGAAGAATTGCCCTTTTTCCAAGATCGAAGCAATGTGAAATCAGCTGAAGATATACCTCTGTTTTTCCGCTTCCCGTTATTCCATGAATAAGGCTTTCCTGGAACACTCTTCTGTCCAGATGACCAATCAGCTTTTTTAAAGCCTCTGCCTGCTCATTTGTCGGAGTAAGGTGTTCTGTCTTTTCATAATACTTGTCCTTTATAGGGTTCCTCTGCAGTTCGATATTCTTATAGGAAATATAACCATATTTACTCAGAGTATCCAGCACAGAGGCGGTAACACCTGCAAATCGCTGTATATCCGCAACTGAAACCAACTCGTTATCCAGTAATATCTCCAGAACTCTAATGTGCTGAATCCTTTTTACAGCATTATTTTCAAGCTCCTCAATCACTTCTTCACGGGGTCTTGCCAGAGTTACACCTTTAACTGACTTCGCATTGACTTTCTGCTGATAACATTCTTCCATGGTAACAGCACCGCACTCACACAACTGGCGTATTACGCTGCCAAAACCTTTTATATTACACATACTCCTGAGTTCATTGTATTCACACTCTCCGCCCAAACAATTCAAATTGTCAATTAACTTGTTCAAGTCCTTTTTCCTGAACTCTTTTTTCTCTCCACCTGTAAGTTTAACTGTTTTTACAGCCTTAACATTTATCCCTGGAGGAAGCATGCATTTAATTATATCGGAGTATGTACAAATGTACTGCCTTTTCATCCACTCCAGAAGTTTTATGTTGTCTTCCTTTAGTAAGGAAAATGGCTCAATTACCTGCTTTATTGCCTTATATTCAAAATTTTTACCGGAAGTCTTAAGGGTGTCTGCTTCAAAAGGCCTTATATCAAGCACGAAGCCTTCCTTGACCATTCTTCCGCCGCCAAAGGGCACAAGGACCCGGCAGCCGATGCAGACCTTTTCTTCCAAGCTTTTAGGAACTATATATGTATATTTTTTATCGTACGCTCTTGTTGTATTGATTAAAGCTACAGAGGCTGTTATTAAAGACATTTTTACACTCCGGAAAATATTTATTATTGCTTATTAATTGTTCTTTATTCCGAGTTTTATTATATCAACTTGTAAACTACATATCAAATAAACAACGCTCTGGTTAATCAGAACTTTCTATTAAATAACTCTATTTAAATGCAATGTATTTATAAAGACATTATATATATTCGAATAAATTCAACTTTTTTAGCATCTTAACCATAAAGGTACTGCAGATACCTGTACAACATCCATATAGAATGCTCGATACCATGAGCACCGGCAGATATGATACCACCGATAAATCACTAATTATGAAGCAGGCTACTAGTATCTGACCGATACTATGTGAAATTGAACCTGCTATACTGATTCCTATAAAGCTGAAAAATCTTCTCGTAAATCTAAGCATAAACCACATAATTACTGCACTTAACAGCCCTCCAAAGAAACTGAACATAAACAACACCTGACCACTCATTAACAGCGATGCAACAACGCATCTGATCAGTACAATCAGTATTGTATCGTAAAAACTGAAGAAGACAAGACTTACCAAGGTTATGATATTTGCAAGGCCAATCTCAATCCCCAAAACACCCACGGATACAGGTAGTCGGTTTTCTACAACAGCAAGAACAATAGCCTGGGCTGTCAAAATGGATATAAATGCGACTTTCTTAATATTGGCATTTCTTTTTAAATACATTTTATTCTATATCACCACACCATCCAAAGTACTACTATTTCATACTATTGTTACCTCTTACTATCTTTATCAGGGTTCTGCTTGGAAGGCAGACGGCTATTTGTCCAGGTTTGCTCAGCCACCCAGATTTAGTGCATAATCTGTCAGGGCAGTCTTCTGACATGAAACAGATTTTTTTCTGATCAGCAACAATTAGTTCATTAAATCGCCCTGATATTCTTATAACCTCTCTCTCCTTAAGACTAGAAAGGTTAATTTTTCGGATAATTTTATCATCCTTTTTTATTATGGCGTAAACATCTTTTTTTTCCGGATTTTTTGAATTATCCCAGCTTGAAAGACTTTCTGTACTATTTCCGTTATTACATATTACTGTCAATGAAATCCCAAACACTATTAGAAGTACTAGAATTACATCACCTTTTTTCAGCATAGGAACAACCACCACTTTCATCCATATATCTTATTCAGATTCAACAGCCCCCGATTGGTTTATTTGCTGATATAAATTGTTCAAAATATGCATTCTAATATCAAGTCGCTACATTGTGAATTTTTCCCTCGAATTGTCACTTTTATAACTTTATAAGATATATTCATTATGTCGCGAGATATTGTAATAAAGACTGCTTTTTTTGCCACTTAGGAAAATGATAGTCAAACAGACCCCAGTAAATAATATACTGAGGTCTGTTATATGTATAAAACTATATTAACTTTTTGCTATATCTTCGAAGTTTGTTTATTCTTGCGTATTACTTGAATCAGCTGAATCAATTTCGTCTTCCTTATTATGAGTCTCCTCGGAAATCTCCATTTTTGACACTGATACTTCATAAGCAGTTTTAGATATTGTTTCACCGTTTTCAAGCTTTTTTTGATATTCCCTTGACTGAATCCTTCCCCAAATCTTGATGTTATCACCTATTTCAAGATTCTGAGAATATCTGGCATTTCTGCCCCAGGCTATGCATGGTATGTAATCTGATTTGTTATAGGGCCTGTTTACTGCTACAAGAATATCGGTGATTTCTCTTCCGAATGGTGTCATCCTGTATATCGGATTTTTACATATATATCCGTTTAAATAAATTTGGTTTGGATTTTTTATTCTTTTTTCTTCATCAGTAAAGATCAATTCTCTGGCAAATACAGTCAGAACGAGCTTATTAGAATCACTTTTGTAACTGTTATAGGATCTGAATTGACCCTCTATTTCCAAGGAAACACCTATTTGCAGTTTACTTTTAGGCACAAGACGTTCTGAAAATGTAACAGATATTTTATCGCTGCTGTCGCTTAATCTAGGAACATCCAAGTAAAATGAATAAAAACCCTCTCCATAGACCTCGTGGCTATATTCAACCTCTGAAACAACTTTTCCTGAAATGGTCACTACGTTGTTTTCTATTACATTCCCGACCATTTTCCCTCCACTCCTCTCTTTTGCTGTTGTGTCTCTCTTTTGATTTATCTAATGTAATATTTATTCTATAAGTATGCAATTTAGAATATTTTTCCAACTTATTTTTTATCTGAGCTTAATATATTGAGAGAACTAGCTTATTTACATCTCAAGTCTGTTTCTTTATAATGCATCAGCTTAAAGAACTTTTTACCATTCTTTAAACCTTTCGACTGGAAGAAATAATTACCTCTATGGCCTTTTACGAGGCAGAGGTGTCAATAAAGCACCTTGGTTGTGTACCCACCCGAATACTGAAGTACTCCCACTTGTATCTTAAGGTTACATCTGTTGTCTCATAATATTCAAATAATATTGAAATTCCGCTGTATAGTCCAGTCTACTGCATTTAAGAATGAAGGAACTGCATCTATGCCAAATTAATACAATCTTTTAATATTATATTACATAATCATTAAAATGAAAATCTTTTATTCTACAAAAAGTACTGTAATTTTATATTGTAATATAACAAAAACAGCTTTCTTGACACTTTGCATTAAATAAGTATGTCATAGAAAAGCTGTCTTATATGATTATGTTAACATGTTTTTAATATAAACGTCACAGAGCGTCTTTATAGATCTCATTAAAATATTTATGCTTGAGCTTATTTCCCGTAGAATAATTCTTTCTACTGTAGTTAGTAAATAGGCATATACTTAAGGAATTAAAGCCTTGAATTAATTTTATCCCGTTTTTACTAATTTGAACCGAAATATAAAGAAAGTCTCAAGCTGTTACGCTCAAGGCCAAAGGCCTCAAGAGCAAAAAGGTAATTATGTAAGTTCCTCAAAATGACCCTAGCTACACCCCACCTTAGTGGTAAGCTGTTTATGTCATTTTGTGAGCACTTAGTCTTTTGTTAGTATTTACAACATGTCCTTCATTATTTATAAAGAGTCATTTCCTTAAAGGCTGCCTCAATATTCTCAAATGATGTTCCAGGCATTATTCCATTACCCATAGCAAGGAGCAAACCGCCCTCAGGTTTATAGAAGGTATCAATCAACTCTTGTACACCCTTTTTTACTTCTTCAACAGTACCTTCAGGTAGCAGATGCTGTACATCAACCCCGGCCAGGAAGGAAATACGGTCACCAAAGGTTTTAGCTGTCTCAAGCTGGTTCATACAGCCCTTTTGAACAGGATGGAAAACATCTAGACCAGCCTCAATTAGATATTCCATAAGCTTGGTGTTATCTCCGCAGGAATGAAGGAATACGTGCATTCCTTGATTATGAGCATGTGCTATGAAATCCTTATAAAGCGGCAGGTATAACTCTTCAAATATTGACGGCGACATCATTGGACCCGTCTGATGACCCAAATCGTCCGAAGTGAAAATCCCATCAAAGCCTAGAGCTTTGTATCTATTAACAATTACTTTTGAAAATTCAAGTATTTTATTACCAATAATTTTTAGCTCATCCATATTGTCATAGTAGTCCATCATAAGGTTTTCCATGCCGCGAATAGTCCAAAAACGCTCGTGAAACAACCTCCACCAACAACCTAGTTTGTAACGTCCATTAGCCAAGGAGAGAGATTTTTCTACTTCATCAAAAACTCCAGGTTCATTAGGATCAGGAAAGTCCTCCAGAAACTTGTCCAGATCTGACCAATCGGGAAGCAATACAGCTGAATTACTAATGCTATGCTTTTCCGCACTATCATAATTATCCTTATAGCCTAACCTATAAGATTTATTCCCATTTGAGGATACTTCATAGCCGGGTTCATTATACCATGCAGTAAAAATATCATCTGGGTATTGTTCAGCCATAGCGTTTAGTTGCGGACCTAATTTTCCTTCCAGTCCATTACCCCACCATTTATAAAATACTACAGGTATTTTTGACGAACCCTTACGTTCAATGACATTAATAACTTCTTCCCTAGTTAACGATTTACGTACCATCTTAATTTACGCCTCCTTCAATATTTAATTCATTTTAATATAGATATTTTTATTATTAATTATCTATATACAATAATATTTGATTCTTAGAATCTAAGCAATTATATAAATTAATAGTTACTTCACTATATTACTCAAAGTTGTTATAATTAAAATGAGGAGAGCATATTACTATGAAGCTTATTAAACTAGATGACATTTTCCCAAAGGTTATATCGTGTAATCATACTAACGAGACAAATTGTCCTCCATACGGTACCTTATATGAAGAACGCAAGGTTAAGTGGTATGAGTTGGAACTGATTCTATGGGGTGAAGGGTACATCATTACAGAAGGTGCGAAGTTAGCTGTAAAAAAAGGGGACTTGCTGTTTCGGAGGCCCGGTATGAAGGTACAGGGGATACCGCCCTACTATTGCTATTTAATAGTATTTGACTTTGTATATTCACCAGAAAAGGAAAGTGAATATGCTGAGCCCGATTGTTTAAATGACATAAATGGTACATTTAGTGCATTAACGTGTCCTACAGAGTATGATTTACCTTATATAATGAATTTTCCACAAGACTCAATGCTTGAGGATATTTTTAGAAATTTGTACCAGTACTACTTATATGATAGTTGGAAAAGTCAATTCTATCTAAGAACATTTCTGATGCAGATTCTCATGCATACCTATTCAGAGTGGACAAAATCAAGGGTACTGCAGTGCCCCAGTCGATCTATACTCACCAACTACCCCAAGGTTATAAATGTTAAGAAATATATTGACAATAACCTTCAAAAAAGTATCAGCTTGCAGGAATTGTCAAAAGTGGCTGAGTTAAGCCCAAACTTTTTATGCAATATATTTAAACGAATATTGGGGGTTAATGTTACTGATTATATAAATAATTGTAAAATCAACTGTGCAAAAAAAAGCCTGATTGACACAAACAAAAGTATTAAAGAGATAGCTGTTGATTTAGGCTTTGAGAATGAGACTTATTTTTATACTTTATTTAAGAAGAAAGAGAACATCAGTCCGCTACAATACAGAGAACGCCATCGTCAAATACTGAACCGGGGATACCTGCCTTAGTTTGGCAGATATTTTTTATTAATACTTGGAGAAGTAAAGCTGTAACCCGTCCACGCCGGCTTTAGACCTAAAGTAACCGCACCAGTACGTGTTTGAAACACAGGAAGTACTGCTGGTGCCCATGTTCCCTTGGCGGGGAACTGCTAAACGACGATAATGATCATCCTTTGAGATTATCGTTGATAGTGCAACAGAAAATTATTTCTGTCCAATATGCTAACAGATGTTATATGCAAAAGAAGAAGCAAGCAAGAAAGCGTAATCTGTGAAGGAGATAAATACAATTATTGTATGGTGCTGAGTTAACAAAAAAGTATTAATTCAATTTTCTTCCTCAAACGCAACAAGACCCCAAGCATTTCTGCTTAAGGCCTTGATATAAATCTGGCAGAGACTTACTTTCCCGGGCCGTTTCCAGCCAAGTATTATCAGCACTGAGATGCTTAACTGCCGTGTTCGGTATGGGAACGGGTGTGGCCATCTCGTCATTTCCACCAGAAAATTTTTGTCCTTAAGGACTAAATAATGTATCGAAGTTAAGAAGACTTGAAGCTTTTAACTCATAGATTTTAAGACCATCTACTTTTGAAATACCTGTTGGGAATTTAATTCCCTTTTTTGGGTCAAACCCTCGACCTATTAGTATCAATCAGCTTAATACATTACTGCACTTACACTCTTGACCTATCAACCATGTAGTCTACATGGGGTCTTACCCTTACGGTGGGATATCTCATCTTGA
>JAEZKZ010000056.1 GCA_023415305.1 Bacillota bacterium | reverse complement strand
AATTATTTCCTGAATCACTTCTTTTGGTAGAGCACTCATAAAAAATCTCCTCTCTGGTTAATACTTAAATTCTTAACCAAAAAGGAGTATTTCCTATGTTCCATACACAAAATTTTTTACAGCGTCTATCAGTCTGTGCACGTCAACTATTGAAAGCGCCGTGTACCGAACGGTACGCACGGTGCTGTGAGAGGACGGCGGTTAGTCACCGCCTCCTACTCGATTTTAACTGATAATATTACAAATCTTATATCAATTATCCCTTTTAAAACATATACCTCGGGTATTCTAGAGATTCCCTTATGTTAAAATATCTTTCTAGTATTAAATTATTTTCTTATAAGACCAACCTGTTTAATTCTTCAAATACAATTAATGAAGTAAGAATTTCAAATTAAAATTTTAAAAGTGGAGATAAAATACAAAAGTACTTTTACCCAAGGCTCCTTATAAGGAGTTTTTATCTTGTACATACCAAGTCCGGAATGTTATAATCAAAACATAATATCAAATAGGAGGATTAACAATTTCAAATATTCCTGTAGTTATGCTGGGTATTGTTGCTGTTAGCAGGGACTGTTTCCCTATATAGCTCAGCGCAACCAGAAGAGCTGCTGCTGAAGAAGCTGAAAACAGCTTGTGGGTGGTCGCGAAGATGCATACTGCTGTATGCTCAATGCATCCTACAGCCTTGAGTTGAGGGATAAAAGCACACATTCCTGAGTGCCCGGTAGGAAATCCCGATGAGTTGGTTCCGATGATATCTGATTTTTAAGACATTCGGTTGTTAAAGAAATGGAGCAGGAACTGGTGAAGGTAACGGTTACCCCGGAATTTTGCCACGACTTGCTCAGTATGAGCTGACACTTCAGGACTGGATGGATGCTAACCTTGGTTATCTGAATATGCTATTTGATAATAAATGCTGGCCTGCATATCAGACTCAGTTTGGCTTTGTTTCCTGCTATGTAAATTACAAATTTGCAGCAAAAGGAATACCTATTGCCTGTGAAACAGATATATATAGTGCTTTAAATGAATACATAATAACCTGCGCAACAAAAATGCCTGCAACTCTACTTGACATAAACTATATTATACCAAGAGACATGTGGCTGAAGAGGAGATATCCTCATCACGGTGGAGTTACTTTCAAGCATAATGGAAAAGTACTGTTTGCAGCTATGAAACTCTTGGGCATTGATGACGTTGCCTTCAATCAGCCTACTGGGATGCTGTACAGGAATGAGAATCCATTCTAATTAGATACAGGCTTATGTTAACCAAACCTGTAGGCTTGTTATATATAACATGAAATGAATTCGGCTTAATATGTTATTGAGGCAGCTTAAGTCGATTTTCATTTACTAATACTTATATAGAAGTTATGGGCTCTACCATTTGCAGGGTTAATTCTCAGAAGGGCGTCATTGTAAGCAAAATTTTATTCAAGTGGTAGTTGTTTTGTAAACCATTTATATTAGTCTATTATTCAAGCGACAATTGTTTTGTAAACCAATTAATTAGTCTATTATTCAAACTTCATTAACCATAATAATTATAGGTTATAAGGTCTTGCAGATAGTGAATATACTATCAAACAGGCTTAAACCTCAAAACTAGACTACCCCACTTTCAATTGGTAGTAATTAACTTATAGGAGCTGATTTATGTACCGGTTATTAATAGTAGAAGATGAAAAATGGGAAAGAGAAGGGCTAAGGGATTTTCTTGATTGGAGGAGTCTGGGGATAGAAGTGGTAGGCTGCGCAAACAATGGTATTGAAGGCCTGACCCTATCGGAGCAAAACCATCCTGATATAATTCTCACTGACATTAGGATGCCTAAAATGGATGGACTTGAAATGTCCAAGAAAATCCGCAGCTTTCTTCCCAGTGCAAAAATAATTATTTTAAGCGGATATAATGATTTTGGATACGCAAAACAAACCTTCGAATTTCGTGCTTTTGAATATGTTTTAAAGCCTGTTGATAAGAATAGCATACTAGAGGTGGTATTACGTGCTATATCAGCTCTTGACAGTGAAAGGAATATTGAAAGCGAAAGAGTTACGCTGAAAAGCAAATTGATGGATTATTTCTCTGAAAATAAGAATAGCCTCCTGCTTAAAATACTTGAAGGAAATGAATTGGAGTTTGCTCCAGAGGGTTTTCCTATTAGATTATCCGATCCTAAAGCAAAGATAGTCATTGCTGTACTAACAATGAACAGTGCTTCATTTATTAGCAGCAGGCTTATTACAGATCGCTTTGAAGCAATAATGAAGGAAAGAGGAATGACCTTTTCATTAACAAAGCCCTTTAAGGAGGCTGTTTTATGCTTGGAAGCACCTGATACCCAAGAGGAACTCAGTGATAAATTACATGAGCTGGCGGTTTATCTCAGAGCTGAGCTGAATATAGACTCTATTATATCAGTGGGAGAAGCAGTTAGTGGTTTTTCGGAGGCCGCTGCCTCATATTCTCAGGCAAGGGAAGCCTACAGCTTTAGATTCCTTGCACAATATGGGGACATTTTGTTTTATAATGAAGTAAAAGAGAAAAATTATATGAATCTGGACTTTGCACGCCCCATTGTAATAAGGGCTCATGATATAATCAATAAGCTGATGGCAGCAACCCAGAAGAACCAAAGGGAGGAATGGAGATTATTACTGGATAGCTTCCTTACCACCTTAAGAGAAGTATCACCATTAAGCAAATTAATGCTGAGTAAATTTTTTACTCAGGCAATGCTCATTATAAATCCTGCCGCCTTTAACGAAAATTCTGAAAACTTTAAAGTATACATATTGGATAAAGGCAGGTTTGAGGAGCAAATTTCAAAAATGGACACAATTGATCAAACCAAGGATTATCTGATGGATTTCTTAGAAGCCATCTCCGCCAATACAATGAATAAATCCAGCAACGCAGATGCGGAGGTTACACAAAGGGTTATTAAAATAATTGATGAGAGATATTCAGAAGAACTGGATTTAAAGTGTATATCTCAGGTTATCCATTTGACACCTTATTATATTGGGAGTATTTTTAAGAGAAATACCGGAAAGACCTTTAATCAGTATTTATGTGATTACAGAATCGACAGAGCAAAGGAAATACTGCAAACCGGTAAAGTTAATGTATCCCGGCTTTCAGAAGCAGTGGGGATAAAGAATACCTCTTACTTTTGCTCACTTTTCAAGAACAGATTTGGAATCAGTCCCGGGGATTACAAAGAAATCATGAAGGGCGGACATTAATATGATAAAAATGCTGATTGTTGAAGATGAAAAATGGGAGAGAGAAGGGCTGATTGACTATCTGGATTGGGAAGAACTGGGGATAGAGATTGTAGGTGCCGCCGCAAATGGAGTTCAAGGACTGAAATTGGCCTGGAAATACTATCCTGACTTAGTAATTACAGATATAAAAATGCCCTTAATGGATGGAATTGAATTTGCAAGAGAGGTAGGCCAATTTCTGCCTGATTGCAAGTTTATATTCATTACCGGCTATGATGATTTTATATATGCCAAGGAAGCTATACGTCTGGGGGCTTATGACTACCTCCTCAAGCCTGTGCAAAAGCATCACCTGGTAAATGCGGTAACCTTCACTACTCAGAAAATATTTGAGCAACGAAATCAGTCAAAATATATTTCAAGCCTAAAGCATCAATTAAGCGAAAGCCTGTATGAAGAAAGAGAACGCTTCTTGATAAGCCTAATTGAGGATGAGCAAAGAGGACAGGTTGATTTTGGAATTATTGGTTTGTCAGAGTTAACTACAGGGTCATATGGATTTCTAGCCATTATATTACGTTTTGATTTTGTTTCATCCTTTCACGGAAAGGGATATAGTGAAAAGAGAATTTACCAAAAGGAGCTATTCCAGAGGATAACCAGGACTATTGGAAGTGAGGGAATAGTAGCAAGAAATAACAATGAGACAAACGAGCTTATTATTTGTATTATAAATTCTGTAAATGACAGAATGTACATTCAGGATACTATCAGAAGGATCAGCCTGAAATGCCGGGAAGCAAATATGCCGGAGGCTGTTGTCGGGGTAGGAGCTTTTGTAAAAACACCTCAGTGCTTCGTTGACTCCTTTACACAGGCTAAGAGCGCATTAGAGCATATTTTTTTCAAAAGAGATCAGGAAATCCTCTTTTACGAAGATATATACGAAATGTCAGAGGTAAATGGACCAGATACTTACGCTTTGTATTCATACGCAGTAGAGTATTCAAAAAAGGTTTTAAACGGTATAGTTTCAATGGATTCAAAGGGTATATCAACTGTGGCTGATGAGTTGTTTGATATGATAGAGGGGCAAACGATTGATAAAAGCGCAGTATGTAATCTTATTGCAGGCTTGGTTGGTGAAATATCTACGCTACTGTTCAGTTATGATATATCCTTTACTCACAGACTGATAAGTGAGGATATAGTTGCTACACTGTATGAATTCATTAAGCTTGAACATATGAAGGATTGGTTTAAGGAGCTGCTGGAGCATGCCAACCGCTGTATATACGATAAAAAAAATAATAAGGAAGAAAATATTGTTTCCAAGATTATGGAGATTATTAATAACGAGTATAACAGCAGTATAGGTGCTGAGACTATTGCACATAAGCTGGAGCTGTCCCCAAACTATCTTGGTGCTTTATTTAAAAAATATACAGGAAAAAGCTTGACTGAAACCTTGACAGATATTCGGATGAAAAAAGCAGAGGAGCTATTGATTTCCGGAAATGAAACACTTAATTATATAGCTGAAAGTACCGGGTATATAAATGCTTCACATTTCTGCAAGGTTTTCAAAAAACGCTATGGAGTAAGTCCCATGGATTATAGGAAAAGGCACCAGATTACGTAAATTTCCGAGGTGGTTTCGATGAAAATAGTAAAAAGATTGCGTCACTTTTTTAATAACATGCATGTGGTATGGAAGTTTACACTTGCGTATTTTATAATTATTGCATTACCTGTTATCGGAACCGGATTATATATAAATGACAGTACAAATAAGGCTGTTATTCATCAGGCAGGACTGCTGGCCAAACAGAACCTTATGCAAAAAAGAGAGATTATCAATCAAAAAATCGAAAGTATTGAAAGAACATCAATATCTATAGCTTATAATCCTCAGATTCTCAAGTATGTAGAGGATACCTTCAAAAACAACTATCAGGGCTTTGAAGAATATAATTATACCTTTTCACCTCTGTTTAGGAACTATATCATTCAGAACAAGTATATATATGAAACCATGCTGTATCTTGATAACAGCTCCTTCCCTAGGGGATGGAATGACATCTTTCAAGTCTCGGATATTATGGGAGACGAGTGGTATGCAGATTTGTTGGACGACAACTCTGCACTGAAAAAATGGAGTTCGTTACATGATTCTAAAACCAGAAAAATTACAGGTAACATTGGCAGGGACAAGGTTCTTTCTCTGTGCCAGAAGCTAATATCCTTCAATGATAAAAGCTGTATAGGTTTACTGGAGATAGAAATTTCCGAGAAGGTGTTATTTGAAAATCTTGTTGACCCAAGCAATGGGGAGTACTTTATTGTATTTGATCAGGAAGGGAAGATTGTATCCCATAATACATATAATTTCATGCCTCAAAAATACCAGACAGAGTTAATTCCAACTATATCAAAGGATGAAATGGAAGGAGTATATACTTTAGATAATGAAAAGCTTTTGATATATTCTATACCTTTGGTGAATATTGGATGCCGCCTGGTGGGGATTATCCCGCTGGAAAGCTTTATTAAGAGCGACGGTAATTATACTCTTATTGTTGCAGGTGTTATTATAGCTGCCCTAGTTATATTTGGAGTAATTATTTACCTGGTTACCAAACGACTTACCCGAAGATTAAAGCTGCTGGTCAAAGGACTTAAGTCAGTCAGAGATGAAAATATTAACATAAAAATGCCGGTGGATACCCATGATGAGTTTGGTGAATTGGCCCAAAGCTTTAACCACATGACAGAAAGAATCCATAGCTTGATTGAAAGGGTTTACAAGGCTCAAATTATGGAGAAGGAGTCTGAGCTTAAGGCCTTGGAGGCCCAAATCAATCCCCACTTCTTATACAATACCCTGTCAACCATATCCTGGATGGCCAGAAAGGCAAAGGCAGATAATATCGACCACTTATCCCTTCAGTTGTCTCAGTTTTACAGGCTGGTGCTTAGTAAGGGCAAGTCTGTTATAACAGTTGAGGATGAAATAAATCTGTTAAAGTCATATGTAGAAATTGAGAAGATCAGGTTTGAAAATATGCTGGATGTTAAGTATGACTTGGATGAGAAAGCATTGTCATATACAATGATAAAAATTATTCTGCAGCCTATTGCAGAGAATACTATTAATCACGGAATTCTCCATAAGGAGTGTAGAGGAACAATGATTGTCAAGCTTCGTCAGGACGAAGAAAATCTGTATTTTACAATTATAGATGATGGAATAGGCATGAGCAGAAGTACATTGGAGAGCATCAAAAATGGACAGATGGTCAAGAACCGAGAAAGCGGCTACGCCATTCATAATATAATGGAACGATTAAAATCAGTATATGGAGATAAAACCGATATAATAATTGCAAGCCGGCCCGGTATTGGCTGTGCAGTTAGAATTGTAATACCAAAATCACCGATGTTTCCGAATTTTTGATATAGGAATTGGTTTAGAAAATTGAACAGGCGGCAGATCACACCTATAATAAATTTGTAAGTAATTAAAAGGTGTGTATTCTGTACCTGTTATATATGTAAACCGATACATTTATTCATTCTTATGTCAACTTTCGGAAAGGTGTGTTACAATGAAGCAAGAAATCGTCGTTACCAACAATGAACTTCCTGGCAAACCAAAGAGAGCATTCCGGAAAGTTTTTTATGAACAAAGATATTTGATGATTCTGGTACTCCCTGTAGTGCTATGGATGCTTATATTCAATTACATTCCAATGCTGGGTCTTGTAATATCTTTTAAGGAATATAATCCTTTTCTGGGTCCTCTTGATGGCTTTATTAAAAGTCCTTGGGTGGGTTTAGATCATTTTATTGAAGCATTTTCAGATAAGTACTTTCTATATTCCCTTTGGAATACAATTTATTACAGTGTTCTGAATCTCCTTGTTGGATTTCCTTTTCCAATAATTTTCGCAATTCTTCTTAATGAATTAGTACATACAAAATTTAAGAAGTTTGTTCAAACAGTGAGTTATCTCCCTCACTTTATTTCTTGGGTTTTTGTAATCGGTTTCATATATATTATGTTTGCTGTTGATAATGGTATGATAAATGGTATTTTGCTGAAGCTCGGTATTGTTGATGAAGGGGTACCCTTCCTGGCAACACCTGAATATGTTCCGGCAATAGTCATACTATCTCAGGTATGGAAATCCTTTGGGTGGAACTCTATCATCTATATAGCAGCCATTACCAATATTGATCCAACTATGTATGAAGCAGCTACGGTGGATGGAGCAGGAAGATTTGCAAAAATCAGATACATCACTTTACCATCCATAAAGCCTACCATTGTAATTTTGCTAATATTCAACATAGGTGGACTCATAAGTGCGAATTTTGGTTTGTTCGAACAGATGTATCTCCTTTCAAACTCAATGATTCAGGATGCAACCGAGATTGTGGACACCTATACCTATAAAATGGGAATAGTGTTATCAAGGTATTCCTATGCTACCGCGGTAGGCTTGTTCAGGTCGGTTGTGGCAGTTATTCTTCTTTCCGGTGCTAATTTTGCTTCAAAGAAATTAACCGGCGAGAGTCTATACTAAGGGAGGAAAAATCATGCAAAAAATTCGTAAGCTTTCCGGTGACCGTATTTTTGATGTCTGCAATTTAATTTTTATGTGCTTTATTATATTAATAACCTTGTATCCATTTTATTATGTAATAATATCTTCATTGAATGATCCTATGGATTTGTTAAAGGGACCAGTATATTTACTCCCTAGAAAGTGGTCGTTGAATAATTATGTTTACATCTTTCAAGATAAGGATATTCTGAGAGCTGCTTTCATCACAGTGTCTCGAACCTTGATTGGCAGTGCCACCGCAGTGCTCTTTACAGCGGCATTTGCATATGGTGTTTCAAAGAAGATGCTTCTAGGGCGTAAGTTTTTCATTGGTATGGCTTTGGTAACAATGTATTTTAGCGGAGGACTGATCCCAAGCTATATCTTGATTGCCCATGGCCTTAAGCTTCAGGGAAATTTCCTGGTGTTTATTATACCAAACCTGTTTAATGCCTTTAATGCATTCATAATGATGTCGTTTTTCAGAGGAATTTCTTCCGAAATGGAGGAGTCGGCAAAAATTGATGGAGCTAATGACTTAATTATCTTCTTCAAGCTAATTATTCCAGTATCAATGCCTATTTTAGCCACAATAGCTCTATTCAACGGTGTTTTCCATTGGAATTCATGGTTTGATGCTCTGCTTTACGGTGGAAGAAAGCTTGAGACCCTCCAGCAGTATCTTGTTAAATCTATTCAATCGGCAACAGTCAGTGCACAAGCTGCCAGCTATGTATCAAACACAGGCATAAGCTCAACCTCTATCAGGTTGACAACAATGGTAGTAACAGCATTCCCTATTGTTCTAGCATATCCCTTCCTTCAAAGATATTTTGTAAAGGGAGTAATGATAGGATCGTTAAAAGGTTAATTTTTGTATTATCCCGGGCTTAGCACCTGGATAAAATAAATAATTACGGAGGAGAATATTATGAAAAGAAAGCAATTTAAAGTATTTGCTACTATTATGGCTTTGTTGATTTCTGTGTCTATCGTATTGACCGGTTGTGGCGGGTCCGATGATTCTGCACAGGAAAGTACAAAGGAACCGGTGGCAAGCAGCACTGCAGCAGAGACTACAACAGATTCTTCAACAGCCACTCAATTGTCCTGGCAAAAGGATACTTCACCATTTAGCTTTGACATGTATTTCTTTGGTGCCTGGGGAACCGGATATCCATGGAGAGGCAGTGTTGTTGAAAAGTACATAACTGAAGCAACCGGAGTTACTCCAAACATCATTATTCCGACCGGAAATGAAAAAGAGTATCTGAATGTAATGATTGCCTCCAATGACCTTCCTGATGCAATGGTTTTAGAATGGTTCCAACCTGAAACCAAGAAACTTATCCAGTCAGGCAAGATTCATGCAATTGATGACTTGGCAGCACAATCTGCTCCTGAATTAATGGATATGATTCCTGGTGAAGTAAAATCATACCACAAGCAAGATGATGGAAAGTTATATTACCTGCCATCATTCTTCAGCTCAAAGGAAGAATTTGACTCTAGCTTGGAAAAGCATAATGCAAGACCATTATTCATTCAGAAGGGTATATACGAAGGCTTGGGAAGCCCAAAAGTAGATACACCTGAGAAATTCATTCAATTGTTAAAGGATATAAAAGCAAAATATCCAGATGTTAAGCCATTTGCTATTGAACCTCCTGTTGATGTAAATCAATGGGGTCTTGCAGGAAGCTATACATTACAGTACTTCGCTGGTATTTTCGCACCTGAAACCTTAGCTAAGGATCAATATCTTGAAAATGACAAGATAAAGATGATATTCGAGAATCCAAACTATGTTGAAGCAGTTAGATTCTTAAACAAGATATACAATGAAGGTCTCATAAGTGTAGACACTCTTATGATGAAGCATGAAAACTTCGGTGAGACTACTGATTCAGCACAGTTTGCAGTAACCGGAAGCTTCCCGATTGATGTTTGGAAGACTCATAATCCAAGAATTAAGACTCTGACAAATGATGAATCAAAGACCTATATGCCACTTGAGTTCTTCAAGAATGACGGCAAGGAACCACAATATGCCGGCGGTAGAGGCGCAGGCTGGGTTGGTTCAATGGTAACTAAGAATGCTAAGAATCCTGAGCGTATTATCAGATACTTCGAGTATTTATGGAGTGACGAAGGACAGATAACTAACCTCTTTGGTAAAGAAGGCGAAACTTTCGAAATGGTGGATGGACTTCCACAGTACAAGCAAGAAATTATGAAAGAGCTTGATACTGATGCTGCAAACTTTGCAAACAAGTATGGCTTTGAGTCAAGGGCTGTAATGTGGAGATCCAAGTGGGCAGGCTGGCAGAAAATTGCTATGGCACCTCAGGCATATGCTGATTACCTGAACTCTGTAAAGAATTATGGTGTTGACATTTGGGATATGGGTCTTGATAACCTCGATCCTGATACAGCGTCAAATGAAGGTGTTGCATATGCAAAGATTAAGAATATCTGGAACAAGTATTTGTCAAAGATGATTCTTGCGAAGAATGATGCAGAATTTGACTCCAATTATCAAGCAGCTATGAAGGAAATTCAAGATGTAGGACTTGAAAAGGTTAAGGATGTTATGACACAGAACCATTTGAAGGATGTTGCTAAGAAACAGGGTAAGTAAGATCTTTGCAAAGTTAATTACAAACAAGGCTGCCATTGAGCAGCCTTGTTTGATATAATAACGAAAATTCCGTGGGAATTGTCACATACAGATTAAAGCCCTGAAAGTAAAGATTTGCAAAGTATGTAAGTTATGTAAACTTATCACACATAGTGTGGTATATACTTCTTGAAATCTGTCAACATACAGACTTTTACACTGTATGTGCTATGTTCATTAGTAGTTTAAGTTATAAGAAAAAAACAATGCTCAATGAGCACAGAATTTATATTAGAGAAGAACTGATGTGACGGAGGAGTAAAACATGAAGCTATGGTATAAGCAGCCGGCAGATTCCTGGGTAGAAGCTTTACCAATTGGAAACGGCAGGCTTGGGGCAATGATATTTGGTAAAACTCTTGAGGAGGTAATATCTCTAAACGAGGATACTCTCTGGTCTGGATACCCTAAGGATATGAATAACTATGGAAAAGCAGAGTACTTTCAAAAAGCAGTTACTCTTATAAAGCAGAAGAAATACCACGAAGCCCAGACTTTGATAGAGGAACAGCTTACTTCAGGGTGGGGACAGTCTTATTTGCCCTTGGGGGATATCAAGCTAAATTTCAGTCACAGGGGCAATGTTGAGAGCTACATTCGAGAGCTTGATATAGCTTCGGGAATATCAAGAGTAGAATATCTTTTAAATGGTATTAAGTACAGAAGAGAGCTGTTGGCTTCTGCTCCTGATGATATTATTGCCATAAGGCTTTCCTCCGATCAAAAAGGAAAGATTAGCTTTTCCGCTACATTTGATTGTCAGTTGAAATCAACACTAGAGGTTAAAGAAAATCTACTTGTTTTAAGGGGTGAAGCACCCTCCCACGTGGAGCCAAGCTATAGTAATGATTTACTGAATCCTGTTATATATTCCGAGAAGGACGAGGAAAGGGGAATGCTTTTTACTGCAATGGCAGGCATAAAAGCGTCGGGTGGAAGCATAAAGCAGAGTATTAATGAGTTAATAGTGGAGGATGCAGATGAAGCACTAATATTCATCAATGCACAAACCAGCTTTGACGGCTTCAATGTACAGCCCTTCCTCAGTGGAAGGAAATATGAAGAAATATGTTCTGAGCAATTGAAGGCCGTATATTCTAAGAGCTTCGAAGAGATATGCTCTGCTCATGTATCCGATTATCAAATGCTTTATAACAGAGTGGAGCTGGACCTTGGTCATAATAAGGCATCGGAGCTTCCCACTGATGTGCGTCTGTATCAATTTCAGGGACTTCAAAATGATGATTCTGAGCTTTATGCGCTATTATTCCAGTACGGGCGTTATCTCCTTATTTCTTCCTCAAGGAGGGGGACGCAGCCTGCAAACCTTCAGGGTATATGGAACTCTGAGCTGCGCCCGCCGTGGAGCTCCAATTACACAATAAATATTAACACACAGATGAATTACTGGCCTGCTTTTCCCTGTGGCCTTGGTGAGCTTCAGGAGCCACTTGTAAGGCTTATTAGTGAGCTGGCTGTCAATGGGAGAGTTACAGCAAAAGAGGTTTATGGAGCCAGAGGCTTTACTTCACATCACAATACGGATATTTGGAGATTTACATCTCCAGTGGGCAATAAATGGAAGGGATCAGCCTGCTTCGCATTTTGGAATATATCTGCCGGATGGCTGTGCAGACACCTTTTTGAACAGTATGAGTATACCCTTGACCGGGATTTTCTAGAGAGAACGGCCTATCCCATTATGAAAGGTGCGGCTGAGTTTTTATTGGATATGCTAACTGAGGATAGTGAGGGCTATCTTATAGCCTGTCCTTCAACTTCTCCAGAGAACAACTTTTTTTATAATGGAGAAAAATGCAGTATATCTGAAACATCAACAATGACAATGACAGTTATTAGAGAACTCTATAAGAATTGCATAAGTGCTGTTAATATACTGGGATATGATTATGAGTTTGCAAAGGAACTCAGCGAAAAGCTCAGCAGGCTTTACCCCTACAGAGTAGGAAGTAAAGGCCAGCTTTTGGAATGGTATGAGGAGTATGAGGAGGTTGAGACATACCACAGGCATATATCCCACCTTTATGGCTTATATCCTTCGAATGAAATAACTCTGGAGGATACTCCGGAATTGGCAGAGGCCTGTAGAAAATCGCTGGATATACGAGGTGATGATGGTACGGGCTGGAGTATAGGCTGGAAAATTAACCAGTGGGCAAGACTCTTTGACGGAGACAGAGCACTAAAGCTATTGAACAGACAGCTCAGAGTAGTTCGGGATACTGAGACAGAATACAATCATGGAGGGGGTACATATATAAACTTATTTGACGCACACCCACCTTTTCAGATTGATGGTAACTTTGGTGCAACCGCCGGAATAGCAGAGATGCTCCTGCAAAGCTGTAACAACAGGATTTATTTGCTTCCTGCCCTGCCATCCCAATGGAAAAAAGGAAGAGTTAAAGGACTTTGTGCAAAAGGAAGAATAACCGTGAATATTTACTGGGATCAGGATGAAATTAAGTCTGAGCTCATGTCAGATATTGACCAGAGCGTTATGGTATCCTTTAAAGGAAAAGCTCTATCCGGAGTGAATTTGAAGGCTGGGCAAACAATAACGGTACACTGCAATAACTAAATTATTAAATAAATAATATAAATAGGAGTGAATATAATGGAGCATAATTTTCATCTTCGTTACAATACTGCAGCAGATGTCTGGAATGACGCAATGCCCCTTGGAAATGGAAGACTTGGAGCCATGGTGTATGGGCACACGAATCTTGACCGTATCCAAATAAATGATGATTCCTTATGGTATGGAGCCTTCATGGATCGAAACAATCCATCTCTAAAGGAAAAGCTTCCTGAAATCAGACGATTAGTACTTTCGGGAAACATATACCATGCTGAGGAGCTTATAATGCAATATATGGCGGGAACTCCTGCGTGTATGCGTCACTACACCCTATTAGGTGAGGTGGATATTGCATTAAATCAACATTTGCCCTTCGCTTCAGGGGCAATGCCAAACAGTGAGGGGGCAGAAGATTATTGTGCTGACCTTGACCTGATGACCGGCTTACTTAGTATTGATCATAAGCAGGAGGGTGTCAGCTACAAGAGGGAGATGTTTATAAGCCATCCTGGGCAAGTGATGTGCCTACGTCTTGTTAGTGAGACTCCAGGTACAATTAATTTAGACGTTGTGATGAATAGAATTGGAATATCAGATGCCGTTGCCATGGATGACCGAAGACCCGGAAGGAAGGTTACCGGAGGCGGATGGCCGGCACCCAGTGCAGATTCCATTCGTACAATCAACCAGAACACGATTTTAATGAAAGGCAATGATTCACAGGTAGAGTTTGCTACAGCCCTGTGGATGGAATGTGATGGTGAACTGTTGAATCCTGTATCCCAGCTTCTTGCTAGAAATTGTACAGAGGTAACTATCTATCTGGCATCCTCCACATCAAACCGTTCTGAGGATCCCGTTTCAGATGTGCTTCAGAAGCTGGAGGCTGCACGTAAAAAGGGATATGAAGCTTTGCGTGCTGAGCATGTAAAGGATTTCTCAGCACTAATGAATAGATGTACACTGGATTTAGGATCGGCACCTTCTTTGCCAATAGACGAAAGGATTTCAGCACTTCGCAACGGGGCAAATGATCCAGCGTTAGCTGCACTGTATTTCCAGTTTGGACGCTATCTTATGGTCTCTGGCGGAAGAGAAAACAGCGAGGCATTGAATTTGCAGGGAATATGGAATGCAGAGTTTGTACCCATGTGGGATAGTAAGTATACAATAAATATTAATCTGCAAATGAATTATTGGCCTGCTGAGATATGCAATCTGTCAGATCTGCATATGCCATTAATGGATTTGCTGGAGAAGATGCACGAAAAGGGAAAAGAAACAGCAAGAGTAATGTATGGTATGAGAGGTATGGTATGCCATCACAATACCGACATTTACGGTGACTGTGCACCACAGGACTGGTATATGGCTGCAATGCCATGGGTTACAGGGTCAGCCTGGCTTGGCTTGCATGTCTGGGAGCATTACCTGCATACAAAGGATATAAGTATACTTCAAAGAATGTATCCGGTATTACGAGACATGGCTCTGTTTTATGAAGACTTCCTGATGGAAGTTGATGGAAAGCTTGTTACCTGTCCGTCGGTATCTCCTGAAAACAGGTATATATTGCCTGACGGATATGATACTCCAATCTGCATTGCCCCTGCAATGGATAATCAAATACTTCGGGAGTTCTTTGCAGCATGTATAGAAATACAGCGACTTTTAGGTGTGGACAAGGAATTCTCTGAAAAGCTGGTAGAGATGATTAAGCTCCTTCCTGAGGATAAAATCGGATCCAATGGACAGTTGCTGGAATGGGATAAGGAGTATCCTGAGCTCACTCCGGGTATGGGACATATTTCTCATTTGTTTGGATGTTATCCGGGTAACCAGATTAATTGGCGCGATACACCGGAATTAATGATGGCAGTGAGAAAATCTCTGGAACTCCGGGTTGACAATGGGGCAGGAAATGGTGGCTGGCCATTAGCCTGGTTTATCAATATATATGCACGCTTACTGGACGGAGAGAAGGCAGACAGAGGCATCAAAGCAATGCTTACAGATTCCTCTTCAAGAAACCTGTTTAATTTTAGCTTGGTTTTCCAAATAGACGGTAATTTTGGTGTTACTGCAGGAATAGCTGAGTGCCTGCTTCAGAGCCATATTGCACTGCATTTCCTTCCAGCCCTGCCAACCTCTTGGAGGAGTGGAAGCGTAAAGGGGCTTGTTGCACGTGGTGCTCGAGAGATTGACCTGAAATGGGATGAAGGGAAGCTTACAGAAGCTGTTGTACGACCCAAATTCACAGGAACAATTGAGGTTGTTGGAGATACTCTCAAGGTTATCTGCGGAGATTCACAGGTACAGACTAAGAAAACAGAAATAGGCTTCTCATTCCCGGCTGAGGGCGGAAAGACATATGTGCTTGTTCCGGCTGATATGAATTAAGAAATAAATAACGTAGCCTCACCATATAACAATTGATAAGCTAATCCTTTGTTAATGGTGAGGCATTTTATTTGTTGATACGTCCAGTGAAGCTGGAGCACACTTACAAGTGTAAGTCTGGTCAACAACAGTGAGGGTGATTCGATGATTCGTCGGTAAGTCTTACTGACAGATAGTACTTTGAGACAGGGAGAGCCTGTTACATGGGGAAGCAGTCAGTAGAAATTGTCGCTTATTATTCTCCTGCTTTTTCATATCGAAAGTCCACAACATCGTTATTGTTAACTTCATAGATAATCTATTTTTCATTTCCCTACAGTAATTTGACTAAATCATTTACATAATCACTCATTGATTGGCTTTATGGATTATGTTAATCTAATAATGTAAATGGAAAGTGCTTATGGACGACGGTAAAAGTGTTCGACGTTGTGAAATGATATTATATTCTTTTATTGTTGGGGTGAAAATTTAGTGCTCTTTAAAAAAATGCTGATTAAGCATCAGATGCTGTCCATTGCAATTCTGACAGTGTTTATCCTCGGACTCATAATTTTAGTTGCTTATTACCAAACATCGGATATCCTTATAATGAAAAACAAAGAATACACTTCCGATATGATTCTACAGGCTAATGAAAACATCAATTCAAATTGTGCTCAGATTGACAAAATAGCCACCAGTGTAGCATATGATATTGTTGTTCAAAATTATCTGACAACAGATGACTATTCCGAAAAAATTGCTTTGGTCAAGCTTCTTGATAACCTTTTCAGAAATATTACCTATCTCAGGGAGGGGATTCTGGATATTGTGGTTATTGGTGAAAACGGCAATTTCTATTCTATGAGTGGAAGCACAGACTTTATTAAAGGACATATATCCTTTATTCAGAAGCAAAAGACGCCTAGCTATACAGGTATAGAGCTGCTGAACAGCGGAGTATACCAGGATAAGATGTGCTTTGTAGTAGGTATGCCTGTATATTCAACTAACCCCGACAACTTTTCACAGAACAGTGTTGGCATTATTGCCCTTATATTAAACTATAACATTTTTGATGCAAGTATCGAAAAAATAAATAAGACACCTATCCAATTTTACCTTCTGGATAGAAATATGAATATTATAGCTAATAACGGTATGAAGGAAAATGGAACGAGGTTTGATCTGTTGGAGCGCAATGAAATATTAGCAAATACGCAAACCATAGTGCCCATAGACGGAGAAAAAAATATTGTCCAGATAGTACCGTTAGAGGGCATTAATGGCAGTATTATCAGTATAACACCTGAAGCAAGCCTGCTACAGGAGTTGTATAGCCTGCGTAAAGAAATACTGATGATATCGGTCATTGCGCTTGTATTAATTTCCATACCATTTTTTATTACAGTAAACAATGTTTTACATCCAATAAAAAAATTAATGGATTTTATGGAAAGCATAAGGACCGGCAACCTTAAAAATCTTAAGAAGAGGATAAATATAGAGGGTTACTCTGAAATGACTTTGTTGGCCGATGAATTCAACCAAATGCTGGACGAAATAGACGTATTAACACACAGACTTCTGGAAACCAGTTCTACACTTTATAAGGTAGAGCTGGAAAAAAAACAATCAGAGCTGAGTTTTTTACAAAGTCAGATCAATCCCCATTTTCTATACAATACGATTGAATCCATTAGAGGGATGGCAGCTATTAAAGGAGTCAATGAGATTTGTGATATGACCAAAGCTTTAAGCAGGATTCTTAGATATGGAGTAAAAGGGGCCGATGAGGTTAAGCTGTCTGAAGAGCTTGACATTGTTAAGGCATATATACAGATTCAAAAAGTACGGTTTAGAGACAGATTTGAGGTATATGACTATGTATCGCCATCAACATTGGATAGTCTGGTCCCCAGGATGATTCTCCAGCCTTTGGTGGAAAATGCTATTTTCCATGGTTTGGAGCCAAGCATGAAGAAGGGAAGCTTGGTAATTCACAGTGAGTTTGACGATAGTAATGTCATGATAATTACCATTAAGGATAATGGTGTTGGGATGGAAGCTCACATATTAGAAGAAACCAGGTGTAAACTATCCAATATTGACATAGATAATCCTATGAAAATTACTTCAGGCATTGGTATTATTAATGTCAACAACCGTATAAGGCTGAAATGGGGTAAGGAATTTGGTATTTGCATCAATAGCGAACTTGGTAAAGGCACTGAGGTTATATTAAAGATTCCTGTAAGGAGAGATGGCTATGTATAAGGTCTTAATCGTTGATGATGAAAGCTTGATTATTGAAAGCCTTAAAGTGAGTATTGATTGGGAGAAGGAAGGCTTTCAAATTATAGGGTGTGCTCTGAATGGATTAGATGCCCTGGAACTAATCCGTGAGTCTAAACCCGATATTGTCTTCACCGATATCAGGATGCCTGGTATTTCCGGGATTGAACTGATAAAGAAAACCTCAGAAATCAACCCGGATATTTTGTTCGTAATTATCAGTGGTTATGCAGAATTTGCCTATGCACAGAAAGCAATAAAATATAATGCTTTAGGATACTGTCTCAAGCCCTTTGAAGAAGAAGAAATTTTAAGTGTATTATCAAAAGCTAAAAGTATTTGGGATAAGGGAAGGTATAGCGAAAGTTTTGCCCAGCATGAAATAATTGATCTTTTTTCTTCAGACAATCAGCAGAAGGTAATAGATATCTTAAAAGCCGAGGGTCTTTCCATTGATGCTAATAGAGAAATTACCGTCGTAGCATCGATAGGTCGGGGTAAACTATCTATGACTAAAGATACCAGATATATTCAGCTGGGCTTTGACTTCAATAAAAGGATATATCTTCTTCAAGCTCAAGATGTCAAAGAACTGCAGGAACATTTTGCTGGACAATTGTCAGAGGATATTGTTAGTATTGGTCTAATTTCAGGAGTAAAACAAATGGATGCTTTAAAAAACTCCATAATTGAGGCCGTTATTGCTGCTTACCAATTTTTTATCATAGGTACTAAGGGGGTTTATACTGCAAAGTTAAGTGACACAGGAGCACTCTGTAAGTGTCTTAAAGTATTGGAGGAGGCTAGTCTGCAAAAGGATGCTATCGTTGTTGAGGATTGCTTTAATACTATGAAAGATTTATTCGGGAGCGGTTCCTTGAATATAAGGGGTGCCTTTAAAGTATACAATTTGATTACGGCTTTATTATTACGATTCCAGAATGAGGATGATGATGCTGCAATAGATGATTATGAACAGCTTGTCTCAAATTATCATAATGTATACGCTATGCTGGAGAACCTAAAAGAATTAACAATTAAACAGTATACAGTGTCAAACAATGATAAATTGGATGGAGTGGATAATGCTGTAGTTAAGCAGATTCTGGACTATATAAACAATAATTTTTATAAGGCTATCACTGTCCAGCAGCTATCTGAAAAGTTTTTTATCAGTCCTAATTACATAAGCTTTCTATTTAAAAAGGCCGTAGGTGAAAACATAAAAAGTTATATCTCCAGGCTTCGAATTGCACATGCCTGTGATCTTTTAGAGAACTCAAAATATTCGGTGCAGGAGGTTGGTGAAAAAGTAGGATATAACGATTACTTTTATTTCATCCGTATATTCAAGAGTATGAAAGGCATATCTCCCTCAAAATACAGAGATGAATTTAGAGAAAACAGATAATGGTATAAATTAGTATGTAGTAATCTACAAAAATTATTGTGTTTTTCTATGCTAATTTATTGGCTAAATCATTTTATGTAACCAATCAACTCCTTCTTATAGATTTACAAATTAAAATCTAAATAAATCTACATGTATTTAATGAGCATAGCGTTCTATAATTTAGTTACGCTATTGTTCTGATACATTATTAGATAAACAAAGTAATTTAAACAAATTATAATTGAGGGAGTAAAGGAATGAACATTTCTATCGGTAAATCAAAGGCATCCAATTCGCCTCTATTGAAAAGAATAGTAAATCATAAATATTACTATTTGATGTTACTACCGGCTATTGCCTGGTACATTATATTTTGCTATATGCCTATGGCTGGTGTGTCCCTTGCGTTCAAGACTTATGATTTTGGTAAAGGTATTATAGGGAGCCCCTGGGTTGGCTTTGACCACTTTAAACAACTTATGGGTGATACAGGCTTCTTGTTGGCTTTAAAGAATACGGTTGTATTGAGCATATGTAAACTTCTAATCCATTTCCCAACACCCATTATACTTGCAATTCTGCTAAATGAAATATCAAAAAATAGATTGAGGAAGGTATATCAAACATTTTTTACTTTTCCACATTTTATTTCGTGGATTGTATTATCTGGTGTTATTGTAAACATATTTTCACAGAATGGAATTTACAGTCAAATATCGAGTCTAGTGGGTGTCTCTCAAAGTGTCTCTCCTATGATTGATAAAGAACATTTCAGGCCTATTATATATATTAGTTATATATGGAAGGAGATGGGCTGGGATTCAATTATATATTTGGCAGCCCTAGCTGGTATTAATCCTGAGTTATATGAGTCTGCCAGTATCGATGGGGCAAACAGGTTCCAAAGAATTTTGCATATCACCTGGCCCTGTATTAAGAGTACAACTGCAATTCTGCTTATATTAAGTATTGGGCAATTAATGAGTGGCGTTAGCTTTGACCAGATTTTTAATCTTTATAGCTCACCTGTTTATGAAGTTGCAGATACCATGGATACTTATATATATCGTGAAACCTTTACTGCGGGTATGGACTACGGTTATTCTACAGCAATTGGCCTTATAAAATCCGTTGTAAACATGTTGTTAGTAGTAATTTCGAACAAAATAGTTACATCCTTGGGAGAAGATGGGTTATTTTAGCAATCATCTGGAAGGTAAGTAACTTATACATAGGGGGGTTAATTGTGGCTAATAAAGTATGTAGAAAAAGAAAATGGAGCATTTTTGATATTGTAAATACAATATTTCTAGGATTGATGTCTCTTATAATGATATATCCTTTTTATAACGTTTTTATTACATCATTTGCTAAATACGAGGATTTAATAGCATCTTCTGTCTATTTATTTCCAGTATCTTTCCAATTGGATTCATACAAGATGGTTCTTAGTGAGTCGAGTTTTTATAAGGGATTTGGAGTGACTATATTTGTTACAGTTGTAGGTACTGCGATTTGTATGTTGGTTTCGTTACTTTGTGGATATGCCTTATCTAAAAAAAGCTTACCAGGAAGAAATGCAATATTAACATTAATACTTTTTACAATGTTTTTTAATGGTGGGCTTATACCCTTCTACCTGGTTGTAAGCGGCATAGGGTTGATTAATTCAGTTTGGAGTATGATTTTACCTTGCGCGATTAGTACATGGTATATGATAATAATGAAAAATTATTTTAATACTATTCCTACCAGCTTAGAGGAATCAGCAAGGCTTGATGGCGCTAATGACATTCAAATTTTGGCCAGAATTATTATACCTGTATCAAAACCTATCATCGCAACTTTTTCATTATTCTATGCTGTCGAAAGATGGAATGAGTGGTGGAATGCTTTACTTTTCATAAGTGACGAGAATATACGTCCCCTGCAAATTGTATTAAGACAAATACTCGTAAATGTAATGGTCTCAGACAAAATGAGGGTGGCACTTGAAAGAAGCCAGACCAGAATTTATGAAGAAAGCGTTCAGATGGCTGCAATTGTAATCACCTTAGTACCGATTTTATGTCTTTACCCTTTCGTTCAAAAATATTTCGTAAAGGGTATCATGATTGGTTCTATAAAGGAATGATGTAAAAATATAACAGTGGATACTGTTATAAATAAAAAACAAGACAAATAAGATAGGGGGATTATGATGAAAGTAAAACAAAAGAACCTTTTCAGAATCGTTGCTCTTCTGATATCGTTACTCATGGTGAGTAGTGGCATAATCGGATGTGGTAGTGACAAGGGTAACAGTACTGCAGAAAATTCACAATCAAGTACTACAGCAACTTCGTCGGCTGTTGCTGAGGATCCTTTTAAGGAGCACGTACAAATAACTGTAGCAATGTGGGATAGCTCAGATGATTCAGTAAATGAGAAAACAGAGCCAATATATGCTGCAATATCAAAAAAACTCAATTTGAAAATTAAAATGCAGCCTATTACCTGGGACGATTATGAAACTAAAATTCAGATGTGGGCAGCTTCAGGTCAATTGCCGGACGTATTTGCTATGGATGCATTCGGAAGCAAAAACTACAGCAATTGGACAAAGCAGGGCATAGTGAGAGCTATTCCTGATGATTTGAGTCAATATCCAAATTTGGAAAATTACTTGCAGAGTGATTCATTTCAAGCAATGAAATCAAGTGATGGAAAGTTCTATTGTGTACCTCGTGCAAACTATACCAATTTACAATATAGCATGATGGATGATACTATACTCTATCGTTGGGACTGGGCACAACAATTAGGAATAACGAAGGAACCAGAGACCTATGATGAATTTGTGAATATGCTCAAGGCATTTGTTGATAAAGACCCTGAAGGAAAAGGTACAGTAGGTCTTACTTTCAAGGATCCAGGAGTAATGACAAACCGATTACTTATGCCATATAATGCTGCAGCTACGTATGGTGAGAATACAAATTACAAATGGATAAAAGAAGATGGACAATATATTCCCGCATATTTCTCAAAGAAAACAGTTAAGGGTATTCAAGCTATCAAGAATATGTTTGAGATGGGGGTTATAGACAAAGATTTGGCTATCCTTAAATACAAGGAAGGCGATAACAAATTCTATTCAGGTAGGGCAGGTGCAACAATCACCAACTCCATAAAAGAACATGAATTTATTAAAACATATCCTGATAAAAATATCGATGAATGTGTAAAAATACTTAAGATGTGGCCTTCTGAAGATGGTAATAGGTATCAGTATGTGGATGGTGCATCCTCTTCTGAGAGTTATTTCAATGCAAAAGTTGATGACAAAAAAATGGATAGAATTATGAGACTATACGATTATCTGCTTTCAGACGAAGGAAAGGCATATTATCAATATGGTGTCGAAGGTGTGGACTATGTAAGAGATGGTGACAAGATAGTTTATAAACAGGATGGCAAGGATGTTGATGTCCCAAACACTGATCTGGAAAAGAAATACGCTTCGAAGAAGAGTATCGGTAATCTTGTTTCATGGGGAGCTGACTTTTACTGGGATCCTACCAATTCAAGTGCTATATCTACTCCACGTTCCTTTAATATGGCTCTGAATTATATTGACTGGGGTTTAGAGAATTTGAAAATTGCTGATTATAATCTTGCTTTAACTTTTCTATCTACTCCCGCAAAGGATAAATTTACGATAACAGCAAACGATGATATTATAAAAATCATGTATGATAGTGCACCAGTAGAACAGCAGTGGGCCAATATTGTCAAAGGATATGAGGACAAGGGATTGAATGATGTAATAAAAGAAGTAAATGAAGAAGCTGCAAAATTGGGTATCAAATAGTAAGGGTGCTCAGTTAAAAATTATAGTACAACGGGGACTATTTTCGATAATAGTTCCCGTAATACTATATGAAGGAGGTATATGATGAGAAATGAAAATAGATTTCCAAAGCTATTTATAACTGATCTTGATGGCACGGCTCTTGGCGGGTTTAGCCCTTACTCCAGGTTCCCGGATGTATTTTCCGAGTTTTTGGACAAACTGGATAAACGTGGATGCAAATGGGCTACAAACACTGCATGGGAGGCAAAAGACGAGCTTGACTTGATCAAAGGCAGTTCTATGAAAAGTATTCCAGCTTATGTATCTGGTGCCGTCAGTCTTGATCTTTGCATTTTAAAGGACGGTAAGTTTGAGAATGTACAGCCATATACGGACATTATGCAAGAAAAGTTGGAGAAGGTTCATTGCTCCTGTATGAATTCATTTATCAAGGATATATGCTCAAAATTTGATTCAACATTTATATCATATAACAAGTCCTGGTTTTCATTTACTCCTAAAAAGGAACAGGTAGAGGAGTTATATGCATATATTGAAGAAAAATATCCAGACAGGTCACAACTAACAATTCAACTAGTATATGAAGAAAAAAGAATTATAGCACTTCCTGCTTTTCTTACAAAGGATGTTGTTGTAAGGGAGATTTCAAGACTTATGGAATTGACTCCTGAAGATATTATTGTAGCTGGTGACCAGGAGATGGATCTAAGTATGATGACACCTGATGTGGCCAAATATTCCATATGCCCTAATAATTCAGTTCAGGCTGTTAAAAAGAGAGTACTGGAAATGGAAGGCGTGGTTGGCAGTATGGATTTCGCACCTGGAGTTGTTGAAGCCTTCGGCCGACTGGCAAAAATAAACGGTTGGGATTGGGATTAAAGCCTTTCAACTTTGCCTTTACCCAATAATGAAAATACATATATGATTGGAGGAAGTAAAATGAAAGAATGTACTGCTGTATTAGTGGGTGCCGGACAAAGAGGGTCCCATGCATACGCCAGTTACGCACTCAATCATCCCGATGAGCTGCGCTTTGTTGCAGTAGCAGAACCGGATGCTGAAAGAAGGCGGATATTTAAAGAACAACATAATATTTCAGATGATATGTGCTTTTCAAGCTGGGAGGAGCTACTTGAAAAGCCTAAACTTGCAGATGCAATTCTTATCTGTACTCAGGACAGGATGCACTTCCACCCTACTATCAAGGCTTTGGAGAGAGGATATCATGTGCTGCTTGAAAAGCCGATGTCTCCAGATCCCAAGGAATGCATAATTATGGGCGAATATGCTTCCAAGTACGACAGGGTCTTCTCAATTTGCCACGTACTAAGATATACACCATTTTTTGGTACTGTCAAGAAGCTACTGGACAGTGGAAGAATCGGAAAACTGGTATCCATACAGCATAATGAAAATGTTGGATACTGGCATCAGGCACATAGTTTTGTAAGAGGCAACTGGCGAAACTCCAGAGAGTCAAGTCCGATGATACTTGCTAAATGTTGTCATGATATGGATATCCTCCTCTGGCTTGCAGACGCTGAATGTATAAATATTTCTTCTTTTGGGTCCTTGTCTCACTTTAAAATAGAAAATGCGCCAGTAGGTGCGCCTAAAAGATGTCTTGATGGATGCCCTGTAGCAGCAGAATGCCAATACTATGCACCCAATCAGTATTTAGGAGAAGATACTGAGTGGCCTACGGCGTCAATCAGTAATGACATGAGTATTGAAGCCAGAACCAGGGCACTGAAGGAAGGGCCTTATGGAAGGTGTGTCTATCATTGCGATAATGATGTGGTTGACCATCAGGTGGTCAATATTGAGTTCGCCAACGAAGTGACAGCAGCCTTTACCTTGTCTGCCTTTACAAAGGACTGTACCAGGACCATAAAGCTAATGGGGACACGGGGAGAAATACGGGGAGCCATGGAAAAAAACGAGATAGAAGTTATAGACTTTCTCTCTGGAAATAAAGAGGTTATTACCACAGCGCATACCCAAGATGCTCATGGTGGTGGAGATAAGGGCATAATGAGTGATTTTGTAGCCCTTGTTAGAAGCAATGGTGCCGGTATCGGGCTCACTTCGGCAGATATCTCAGTACAGAGTCACCTAATGGCATTTGCGGCAGAAAAATCTAGAGTAGATAAAGCAGTTATAAATATTAAAGAATTCACAGAAGAATTAAGATTGTAAGCAATACAAAGTATAAGTTGAAAGGAATTTGTAATGCAAATAGAGGTTATAGTTTTAAGGTTATTTACAGCGACAATACTTGGTGGACTTATAGGAATGGAAAGAGAAAACCGAAGACGTGCTGCAGGCTTCAGGACACATATACTTGTTTCGGTGGGAGCTGCTCTGGCTATGGTGTCTTCAGAGTATATATTTAACCTTTATAGAGGCATTACGAATCTTGATCCAGCAAGGCTAGGGGCTCAAGTCATAAGTGGTATAGGTTTCTTAGGTGCAGGAACAATTATTAGAGAAGGGTCAAATGTAAAAGGACTGACTACAGCTGCAACCTTGTGGACTGTATCATGTGTTGGTATTGCTGCAGGTATGGGCTTTTATGAGGCTGCTATTGTAGCTACCGCA
>JAEZKZ010000039.1 GCA_023415305.1 Bacillota bacterium | reverse complement strand
GGGCTCGAACCTATGACCCTCTGCTTGTAAGGCAGATGCTCTCCCAGCTGAGCTAAGCTCCCAAGGTTATTTCCGTGAGCGACAATTGATAGTATATACAACTTATAGTATAAAGTCAATAACATTTTTGCTTTTTTTTTAAAATTATTATAGACAGGCGTTCAAAATCTCTGTAATACTTTAAAAATCGCCATTTATTAACTTTTATAATACTAATTTTTTATGTTATGTCTAGGTATTTTCCTTTAACAGCTTCTCAATATCCTCGTGTGTAAAATTGTATTTTTCATTACAAAAATGACACTGAAGTTCTGCACCTTTTCCATCTTCGAGAATCTCCAATAAATCTTCCTTTCCGATGCTGATAAGATTTCTCTCCATCCTGTCCCTGGAACAATTACAGGTAAAGCTGGTTGGTACCTTTTCAATTACTTTTGGGTTCATATCCTCCAAAAGCATATTAAGAATCTGTTCCGGTGTGGAACCCTCAGAAAGAAGCTTTGAAATGGATGGAAAGCCTATTAACCTCTTTTCCAGCTTTTCAACCGTTTCTTCTTCTGCTCCGGGCATTAGCTGGATTATGAAACCACCAGCGCTTGTTACACCATCCTTATTCACCAGCACACCCAGAGCTACAGTTGACGGAACCTGTTCTGAGGTTGCAAAATAGTAGGTAAGGTCATCAGCTATTTCCCCCGAAACCAGATCAGCAAAACCAATATATGGCTCTTTAAGACCCATATCCTTAATAACATTAATGTAACCATAACCCATTGCTGTGCGTATATCAAGCTTTCCTCTCTCATTTAAGGGCAGCTCCACACTTGGATTGTGGACATAGCCTCTGACATTAGCCTTGGAATCCGAAGCTACTACTACGCCTCCCAGCGGCCCATCCCCCTTTATCTGGATGGTTAACTTATCTTTATCATTTTTAAGCATTCTGGACATCATTCCAGCAGCTGTTAAAGTCCTTCCCAAAGCTGCAGTAGCTATAGGTGATAAGTCATGTATTTTGGAGGCTTTGTCAACAAGCTCGGTTGTAACGGCTGCAAAACCTCTGACAGTACCTTCTGCAGCGGTAACACGTACAATGTAATCTTTCATAATTCCCTCCGTTTCTACCAATATTAATGTGCCTGAAATATTGAAAACCCCGATATATAAAATATATCGGGGTGATTGTTGGCTACTTGAGTATATATTTAAAAGCAAATATTATGCTCTCTGAACATTTGCAGCCTGAGGACCCTTAGCTCCTTCTACAACTTCAAATACAACTTCTGAGCCTTCCTCAAGTGTCTTGTATCCATCCATAGTAATTGCTGAAAAATGAACAAATACGTCATTTCCGCCATCTCTTTCGATAAATCCAAAACCTTTTTCAGCATTAAACCACTTAACTCTTCCCTTTTCCATTGATTAATTCCTCCTGAAATATAACTAAACTGTTTCTGCGACGCAAGTCGCTAATTTGTAACAACATATAGAAGTTTAACATATATAATTTAACCTGTCAAATTTTATTTGATCCAATAATATAGTTAAAGTACTTATTTTCGTGTTGTTTACGTAGAATTATTTTACCTCATTGAGTTACATTTATTCCTATAATTATAAGCCAAATTATTTGATACCCCGTCATATATCTTTTCTGCAAATATAGAAGCTTCTTTCACTGGTTTCAGATGGCTTTCTTAATGTCAAATGATTGTAAACTGCCACAAATTGCAAACTTGATTTTTCAATTAATTGCGTTATTTCCTCGTGATTATAAGCTCGTTCATAATGAGTTTCATCAAATCTTCTGTATATCTGACCCTCTCTTACGAAAAAAGTCAAATCAAACCTTGCTTTTTTCGATTTTGGGTCATACTCATTCTCCCATATATAGGTTATATCATCACCGATTTCGTAAAATAAGTTGTCACATAAAATATTTTCAAACTTATACTCAGTATTTACATCAAATATAAATAGTCCTCCGGGATTCAGATAGTTATGTACCAGCTTTAGCATTTTTTGAGCCTGGGAAGGCTTTATCAAATAGTTAAAGCTATCTAGAAGGCATACAATCACATCAACTGTACCATACAGTTCAAAACTGCTCATATCCTGATTTAAAAACAGTATATCTGTACCGGCCTCGGCAGCTTTTTCTGAGGCCCTGTCCAGCATGTCACTGGATAAATCAAGGCAAATCATTTCATACCCTCTTTTTGCCATCTCAATACCAAAACTCCCTGTACCACATCCCAGTTCCAGTATCATTGAAGCTTTTACTTTATTCTTTTGAATTATTTTCTCAACATAATCAGCCCATTTAACGTAGTCTATATCCAATGTCAATTTGTCATATACGTTAGCAAAATTGTTATAAATCGCAAAACACTCCTATCCGTCTTGTTCTCTTAGGTATTAACTTCTTATAATTATATTGTCAATTAATATACTAGCTAAAAAGTATTTTATCACATTTGCATTTTATTTATAGATAAAATTTTATAGTACATGATACTAACCAATCAAGCAGTCTCAGTTACAATAAAAAGAAGTCAGCAAATTATATCTGCTGACTTTCCTGTAATTGTGTCTTTTTTCTTTTATTAACCAGACCGCCAATTCTTCCTGTCTCTTTTGGGCTTAAACTCTTCCAGCCATACTTCATAACCTTCTCGATTAATCCTAGTTCCTTGGCAATCTCATACTTTAACTTCTCATTTTCATCCACCAATAACACCTCCTATAGGTATTATGTGGATATTATCAGCATTTTATACCACAAAATTAACCAGCTGAAAAATATTTATTTTTATAGGTCAAGTCTTATGGGGTAATAACTAATTTCATTTATTCATTTTAAAAAGCATATTACTTATTTTCCAGAATCTGAACAGCCTTTATAAGCTGAAGATCATCTTCTCTCGGAATAGCAGAAGCTGGAGTATCCTTGTATTTTTCAGGTAGGTTGATTTCAATATCAGGCTTAATACCTTCACCATGAATACAAACACCGGAAGGAGTAAAATATCTTGCAATAGTTACCTTTATGCCTGTTCCGTCATCAAAGCTATAAGTAGTTTGAACTAAACCCTTTCCAAAGGTCTTTGTGCCTATCAGTATTCCTTTTTTCATATCCTTTATTGCACCTGCCAAAATTTCCGACGCACTTGCACTGTTTCCATTTGTTAAAACTACAATAGGAATATCCAGTTGTGTATCGTCTGATTTCTGATAGGATTTTTCACCCTGTCTATCCTCCGTGTATACTATAGTGCCCTTTGGAAGAATTCTATCCGCCAGTGAGACAACTTCATTATATAACCCGCCGGGGTTATCTCTAACGTCAATTATCAACGACTTGGCACCTTGCTCCACCAGCTTGTCAAGCTGACTTATAAAGTTTTTACTAATATTCTCATCGAACAATTTTATTTTGATATATGCAATATTGTTATCAAGCATTTCACTTCTAATGTTAAGTTTTGCCTTAATCTTCTTTCTGACGACAGTAACGTCAAAAGTACTGTTTTCTGATTGTCTGAGTATGGTTAACACCGTTGAAGTATTTTCGGGACCTTTAATCATATTTGCTACTAAAGCCTCATCTCTGATCCCCGTAATATCCTTACCATCAATTTTCAATATTTTATCTCCCTGCCTAATACCCGCTGCTTCAGCAGGAGAATCATCAAAAGGTTCAAGAACAGTTATTATTCCATTTTTATCAAGTATGATAGGAAGTCCTACTCCTACATATTCGTTCTCGGTATTTCTCTGCATATCGGTAAATGACTTCATCTGTTCTTTATTATAATACACTGTATAGGGATCCTTCAGTGAGTCTGCCATACCTGATATTGCACCTTCTAAAAGCTTATTGGTATCTATCTCTTCATAAAAGGAATTTTGCAGTATACTTCTTGCCTCATTAAACTTTTGTACTGAACTCCGGCTTACATTACTCTTCTCAAAAGAAAGGGAATACCTCCCGTTAATATAGTTTACTCCCATAAAATACAAAGCTGATATTGTAAAGCATATAATAGCGGTTATTGTTACTACTCCTGCAATTTGCCTCGATTCCTTCTTGTCGAAATTCAATATGATACACCCCTAATCTAAAAATTATTAAAAGAATTGAACATTCTAATTAAGCAAAACGTTAACTGTTACAAAGTAAATTACGAGTTATTATATATATATATTGATATGCTTAATAATAAAATATTAAACCCGCATTTTTGTATGCGGGTTTAAAGGTCTCTAAATTATATAGAAAAAATTAATTAAACATAATTCTTAGGGTTAACTGTGGATCCATTCTTACGTACCTCAAAATGCAAGTGAGGTCCGGTAGACAAACCGGTACTTCCCACCTTGCCTATTGTTTGTCCCTTTTCAACCTTATCCCCTTCACTAACCAATATCTTACTCTGATGGGCATACAGTGTAGCCAATCCGCCTCCATGGTCAATAATAACGCAATTGCCATAGCCACCGTTCCAGCCCGCCATTATTACTTTTCCACCATTGGCCGCAATTATTTTTGCTCCGGATGGCGCGTCTATATCAATACCAGTGTGCATTTTCTTTACCTTATAGATAGGGTGAATTCTCATTCCGTAAGGTGAAGAAACCTTTGTATATCCAGGGGTCGGCCATTTCATAACACCACCGGCGTATTTAGTGTTTTTATCCATTAAGGCAGCCAGCTGCTTTTCCAGTTTTTTAGATAAAGCAATCAGTTCATCTTCTCTTTTTTCAGTCTGTTTAAGCTGATTCTTTGAGGCTTCTATTTGAGATTCTGCCTTGGCCCTTGAGGTCTTATATTCTGAGGCCTTTACGCCAAGTCTTTGTAACTCAGCCTCTTTTTTTTCAAGTTCCAGATATTTATTCTGTTTTTGAAGCTCAGTATTTTCTTTACTAAGAGCTATCTCCTGTATAAGCTTCTCATCGTTTTTCTTTACAATAGACAAAAGTTCCATCCTGGAAAAAAACTCACCAAAGCTTTTAGACTCCACAAGCATTTCTAAGGTCGACTGATTCATATTCTGATACATAACCCTCATTCGAGTCTTAAAAAGCTCTGTCTTTTTTTCGTGATTAGCCTCTATTACTTCAATTTCTTTAATAATCTTATCTATATCTAATTCAACATTGCTTATTTCTTTTTGCTTTTGCGATAGATTCTTCTCGGTTTGTTGAGCTTTAGACTCATAATATTCCTTTTCCTGAGTACTTTGCTTCAACTTCTCAGCCGCAGCTTTCTTCTCATCGGCAACCCTCTTCATCTCGCTTTTGACACTCTGCTGCTGTTGTTTTGTTTTGTCAATAGTAGATGCTGCATTGGCAGGTATAATTAAACATGAAAATATGTAAATAGCAACCAAAGCTATCGTTGATAGTCTCTTCATTTTATCCCCCCACACTTATCTTATGTAATTTTGAAACTAAATCAGTATATAACTAAAACAATTATATATCATAATTTCATTTTTTTCAAAATTATTTACTAAACATGTAAATGTTTTCTAATTGACATTACGCTTCCAGATGCACCTATTATCGTACTTATTCCCGCATATATGAGAACAAGCATCCCCCAGGCTCCGCTAAACTGAACCATTTCAAACCCACCTGCAAACTCTGACGCCAGCTTGGGCTGCGCAAAGCCGTATAAATAGGCTACAAGAATAAAGGCTATCAGCGCACCCAAAAGACCGATAAGTATTCCCTCGAAAACAAAGGGCCATCTTATAAACCAATCTGTCGCACCTATATATTTCATGATATTTATTTCCTTGCGCCTAGCGAAAACAGTAAGTTTAATTGTGTTTGAAATGATAAATAAGGATATTACCAGTAGCAACCCTATAAGTACAAAACTGACCACTTTTACCCAGTTGGAAACCTTCAGTATCATATCTATGGTTTGCTGCGAGTACTTTACATTGTCCACTCCGGCCAAAGCCTCAAGCTCTTTAGCAACTTTATTGCTATCTTGAGGGTTCTTAACCTTGACAGTGAAGGATACAAACATCATGCTTTCATCATAGCCTTCCAATATCTCCGCACCGCCCAGGTCCTTTTTGTCATTTTCGAGATATTTTTTCAACTGGTCAAAAGCTTCCTTCTTGGTAACTTCCTTAAAGTTTTCTATGTATTTATTGTTTGCAATTTCTGTTTTTACAGCAGCTACCTGTTCATCGGTAAGCTCAGGCAAACAGTAAACCTGCATTTGCGGCTTCTGATATAATAAATCCAGATTATGGTTTAAGTTTATTAATATCAGATAAAAAACACCAAATAAAATCAGTGCTGCCGTAATAATACTTATTGATGCTAATGACATTAATCTGTTTCTATATGCATTCAGAAAACTTTCCTTAAGAATATATCGTATACTCCGTATCTTCATCCCTGTAAAGCCCTTTCTGTTGATCCCTGATGATCTTTCCCTTATCAATGGCAATAACTCTCTTTTTCATGGCATCAACTATACTTTTTTCATGTGTAGCAACAATTACAGTAGTCCCTCTTTGATTTACCTCTGAAAGAAGTTTTACTATCTCCCAGGAGTTCTCAGGATCAAGATTACCTGTCGGTTCGTCAGCAATCAGCAGAGCAGGATTGTTTACCAGGGATCTGGCTATAGCTACGCGCTGTTGCTCTCCACCTGATAACTGATGAGGATAGGCATTGGCTTTCCGGCTCAATCCGACCAGAGCAAGTGACATAGGTACCTGCCTGCGGATTTCTCTGGGGAGACATTCGGTTATTTCCATTGCAAACGCGACATTTTCATATACAGTTTTATTGGGCAGCAATCTAAAATCCTGAAAGACCATTCCCATACCACGGCGCAAATATGGAACCTGTTTAGGCTCCAACGTTGATAACTGGTACCCGTTAACTATTACCTCACCCTCAGTTGCAGTTTCTTCCTTCATTAATAGTTTTAATAATGTGGATTTTCCTGAACCGCTTGTCCCTACAATAAATGCAAAGTCGCCCTTATTGATTTTCAGATTTATTCCCTTTAAGGCAACAGTGCCGTTGGGATACTTTTTTGTTACATCTATAAATTCAACCAATTGGATTACCCCTCACAAATTATTCATTTATATTGGCTAAATATTTTTTAACCAATATAGCCAGCTTGAAAATAACAGCATCGTCAAAGCTGGTCAACTCCAAGCCCGTCAACCTCTTAATCTTTTCCAGTCTGTAAACAAGTGTATTTCTGTGAATATAAAGCTGTCTTGCTGTTTCGCTGACGTTCAGATTATTTTCAAAGAACTTCTGAATTGTAAGCATCGTTTCATTATCTAAAGAATCAGCAGAGTTATCTTTAAATACTTCATCCAAAAACAGCTGGCACAAGGATGTAGGAATATGATATACCAACCGTCCTATTCCGAGATTATTATAATCATAAATATTGTTTTCGCCGCCAAATATATTACCAATAATTATTGACATTTGAGCTTCTTTATAGGATTTTGTAATATCCTTCAAATTAGCAATTATTGTTCCAATTCCAATAGATGCCTTTACCATCAGTTCGGCATTTAATGTATCAACGATTACCCTTGCTATCTTGTAAACTTCCTTATAGTCATCCTTGCTTTTTACTTCTTTAACAAGAACTACATTGTCGTTATCTATTACTACCACAAAGTCCTTGCTTTTATTTGGAAACAAGCTTTCAATTACCTCATGCACATGTATATCTTTCTCACTGACGGCATTGATCAGGAACACAACCCTCATGGCATTGTAATCAATATGCAGTTCCTTTGATCTAACCAGAATATCGCCTGGAAGTATGTTTTCTACAATAATGTTCTTTACAAAGGTATTTTTATCATACTTCTCATCATAATAACTTTTCAGGTTAAGTATGTTTAACGTGAACAACTCAAGGTATTTAATATCCTGCGGCTCGGTTGACTGAATAAAGGTAATAAATTCTACCTTGTTTTTCAGAACAACTTTATTATATATCCGTCCGTTAATGGTATCCTGAAGGTGTTTTTCCTGTAGGAAAGCAGTCGTATTAGGGTCCTGTTGCCCTATCATCTGAAAATTGGAATGAGCTATTATTACTCCACTGTCGTCAGTTACACCAACTTCTTTATTTATTATTTCGCTATATTTGTCCGATAGCGTCTGAAATAGTTTAACAGACATACTTACCTCCTGCTCGTATAAATATGTGAACATTTTTCCATACCATTCACAATATATTAAATTATACACCATTACACTTTCTTTTACTATATTACATATTATAAATTTATTTTTAACATTTGATTTAAGTAGCTATTTTATTTCGGCAATAAATGCACCTATTCGAAACAAACCAAAAAAAGGAAAGCAAATGCTCTCCTTTTTTTGGTTTATATATAATTTAAATATTAGTTTATGATAGTACGCTCAGTTTCCTTATCAAAGAGGTGAATCTTGTTTGCATCAAATGCAACCTTTATAACATCACCGGTCTTAGTCTTTGATCTGGCATTAACTCTAGCAGTAACAGTTGAAACAGCACCTTCAATTATCATATAAAGGTAGGTTTCAGCACCCAACATTTCAACAAGATCAACATGTGCTTCAACAATGCTGTCTGGAATTGATTCAAGGTACATAGCTTCATCGTGAATGTTTTCAGGTCTGATACCAAGGATAACTTCCTTACCAATGTAATCAGTTCCTTCCAACTTCTTAGCTTTTCCTTCAGGAATCTTTATGTCACTCTTACCAAATACGAGGTGTAAATCATTGCCACGTTGAGTAAGAACTGCATTTATAAGGTTCATTTGAGGGCTACCGATAAATGTAGCAACGAACATGTTGCAAGGTCTGTCATAAAGTGAAGTCGGTGAGTCAACCTGCTGGATGTAACCGTCTTTCATAACAACGATTCTTGTACCCATTGTCATAGCTTCTGTCTGGTCATGTGTTACATAAATAAATGTAGTGTTAAGTCTATTGTGAAGTCTTCCGATTTCAGTTCTCATCTGAACTCTGAGCTTAGCATCAAGGTTTGAGAGAGGTTCGTCCATTAAGAATACTTTAGGTTCACGAACTATAGCACGACCTAACGCAACTCTCTGTCTCTGACCACCTGACAGAGCCTTTGGCTTTCTATCAAGGAGGTGCTCAATGTCGAGAATCTTAGCAGCTTCATTAACACGCTTCTTTATTTCATCCTTTGGTGTCTTTCTCAGTTTGAGACCGAAGGCCATGTTATCGAAAACTGTCATGTGCGGATACAACGCGTAGTTCTGGAAAACCATTGCGATATCTCTATCCTTAGGAGCAACATCATTTACCAATTTATCTCCAATGTACAATTCACCTTCTGAAATTTCTTCCAAACCGGCAATCATTCTAAGTGTAGTAGTTTTACCACAACCTGAAGGTCCAACCAAAACAAGGAATTCATTGTGTTCAATGTCAAGATTGAAATCATTAACAGCGGTAACTCCACCTGCATATCTCTTGTAAATATTTTTTAGCTTTAAACTAGCCATTTGTAATACCTCCCCAAAACTCGCTATTTGTTTTGCCTGCAATTTCAGCAATCAATAAATCTATACTAATATGATACACTGCAAGCCTGGTACAAACCATATTGCTTTTTAACAAAATTAATTTTTTCCTTTTAGTACTTTTGTATAATGTCAATATTGGGTACAAATGAGGTATTAATAATACTTTTCCGGATGCCTTTATCTATTTTACATAAATTCCGTAACTGAAACAGATTAAATTTATATATATCATACATTTTAGTATACATAAAATAATACAATTATAAGTTACAAGACATCCCGGCTTATTCCCACTTTTTTATTATATACTTCCTACTTAGCACTAATATTTTATTTATAATATTTTTTGTATATAAGTCGTTTGTAAACACTCCTCTTTCATTTTATAGTGATAATATTAATTTCTGTATTTTTGTTACTATAAATATAGTAAATATAGCGACTATTTAATACAAATAAGATACTACCTGAACTATTCTTCTGGGAATTTTATCAATACATATTGTTGAATTTTTATACATTTAGTTGTATAATTATAAAATCGTAATAATTAATTGGGCTAGAATAGAGTTTTTGGTATTAATTTTTTACACTCTGGCCTCTCGTGTTTTCACTAATTTATTCGCTGATATCAGCGGAATGGAGGATAACAATGAAATTCAAGGTTTTTGTAGATGGAAGTGAAGGTACTACAGGACTTCAGATTAACGAAAGATTAGCGTTGAGAAATGATCTCGACATTATAAAAATAGATGCTGAAAAAAGGAAAGATGTTAATGAAAGAAAAAAGTGTCTGAATGACGCGGATATTGTTTTCCTTTGTCTGCCTGACAACGCTGCCATCGAGGCTGTTTCACTCATTGAAAATCCTCGCACCAAAGTAATTGACGCAAGTACGGCTCACAGAACAAAGGATAGCTGGGCATATGGATTGCCCGAGTTAAGCAGAGATCACCGAGCAAAAATTCAAGCTTCTGCCAGAGTATCTGTGCCAGGATGCTATGCAACCGGCTTTATCAGTTTGATGTATCCTTTAGTTTCGGAAGGTATCCTACCGAAGGATTACCCTGTTACAACCCATGCCATCTCAGGCTACAGCGGCGGTGGCAAGAAGTTGATTGCTCAATTTGAGGCTCCCGAAGGAAATCCTTTTGAAAGTCCACAATTATATGCACTCGGTCTTACTCACAAGCACATACCCGAGATGACGGTTATAAGCGGTCTTGAACATAGTCCATTATTCTCCCCCTTGGTATGTCCTTATTATAAAGGTATGTCCGTTTGTATACCTGTTTATCCGAGATTACTTACAAAGTCAATGACTAAGGAAGCTATACATGCTTTTCTTGCAAATCACTATAGCGGTGAAAAGTTTATAAAGGTCATGCCTTTGAATATTGAAAAGGAATACACAAATAATTTCATCAGTGCTACACGAGTAAATGATACGAATTATCTTGAAATATATGTAACAGGTAATTCTGACCAGATTATGCTGGTATCTGTCCTTGATAACCTTGGCAAAGGCTCTTCCGGAGCTGCAATCCAGAATATGAATATAATGCTGGGGCTAGGTGAAGATATTGGGTTATAGAATAAAACCATATGCACGAAGATATTTAACTACCTGTATTTATTAAGTATAGTTAACATTTTATCTAGGAGGGTTATTTATGAATTATGATAGCTTGATTAAAAAGGCTGAGATATTAATTGAAGCATTACCCTATATTCAAAAGTTGTACGGTAAAACGGTTGTTATAAAATATGGTGGTAATGCCATGATAAATGATGAGTTAAAAAACTCGGTGATAGAGGATATTACACTTTTAAAGTACATAGGGATGAATCCGGTTCTGGTGCACGGGGGTGGACCGGACATAAACAAAGCTCTTCAGAAGTTTGATGTAAAAAGTGAATTTGTAAACGGCCTCAGAGTAACGGATTCACAGACTATCGAGGTAGCCCAGATGGTTCTTGTTGGAAAAACCAATAAGGAAATTGTCTCTCTGCTTAACGGTAAGGGAGCAAAGGCTATAGGCCTTTGTGGAATAGATGGAAAGCTTATTGAATGTGAACAATATAAGACAGAAATAGACGGTGAGCTGAAGGATATCGGATATGTGGGGTCAATTACAAAAATAAATTCCAAGGTGCTGGACTTGATATCCAAGGATGAGTATATCCCGGTAGTAGCACCCATCGGGGTAGGACCAAACGGGGAGAGCTATAATATTAATGCTGACACTGTAGCCGGTGAAATTGCTGCTGCCTTAAAAGCTGAAAAGCTCATGCTTCTTACCGATGTAGAAGGTGTTAAGCCCTCCAAGGACAGCGACATCGTTACTCCGGCACTTACAATTGATGAAGTTCATGACCTTATTGATAAAAAGATTATCGCAGGCGGCATGATACCCAAGGTCTTGGGCTGCGTTGATGCGTTGGAGAAAGGTGTGGGCAGAACCCACATTATTGATGGTCGAATCCCTCATTGCATTCTACTTGAAATATTTACATACAAAGGGATCGGGACCATGATAATGAAGGACAAAAAACTCTATCACGAAAATGAAGCGCTATATTAAGTTTTATAGATTGTATGGAAAAGGCCTGTATTCACCCAAGCAATTAAGATATAAAAATAGGGAATTTATATAATTTTTGGATATTTTCCTTTTTAAAGTTGTTAAATAGCACTTATTATTATATAATGTAAAAAAGTGCTATATTTTTTTACTATTTTACTGTCTACATTCTTGACTTAATGTGAGTAACTTCTGTAAATTGTTATACGGTTATATAGTTCTAGGAGGCAAAAATCTTTGAACAGTATATGTATTTCCAAACTGATTATTCCCGGGTCGTTGGTAAGTTTTAAATTATTTAAACAGTCTTCATGGTCATTGAATATTGTAACCCAATGCAGTGAAGATTCCATTAATCTGCCTTTGACTCCGGATATAATGAAGGGATGTATATTTACCGACAGCTGTGTGGATATAAAGTACAATAATGAATACTTTGAATACATCATCACCGGTACTATATCAAAAATAGAGCTGTCAGGTTCTCCATATATAAAGGTAAAAATTCATGGAATTGTCGAAAGTATAAACCACAGAATCTTCCAGCGTCTTGATGTTTGCTTACCTGCTACGCTTTGCAGCGGTAATAATAGTTATTTTTGTAAGGTGTCAAACCTATCGCTTGGTGGTGCGGCGTTTTTGTTAAACAAGGAAATACCTATAAAAACAAGCTGTGAAATAAATATTCTCCTTGAGGACAATTCTACTATATATGCAAAGGGAGAATTACTAAGGATATATAAAGATAATTCTATTTATACATATAGTATGATGTTCACATTTATGGAGGAGGAGAACAGTAATCACCTCTACTCCTATCTTTACTCTCTGGAAAACTCCTACGATCTTCTCAGGGACAAGTATCTCTAGTTGCAAAAATAAATTTAATAATGTTGCATTTTTATACAAAACAATGTATAATTATTAATTATACATTGTTTTTATTCATTTTAACTTTTAATATTCTATTGCAAATATTCGCTTTATAACGGATGTTGGAGTAGATAAATTCATTACATTTTGTGGTCGCTAATCAGCTTAAAGCCATACTTGGGAGGTTAATATGTTAGTTAATGAAATCAAAGAGTACGATAATCAGTATTTTATGAATACCTTCGGACAAAGAATTCCTGTCGCCTTTGAAAAAGGTCAGGGAATACATCTTTGGAGTACCGATGGGGATAAATATACAGATTTTTTCTCAGGCATAGCTGTTAATTCGATAGGATATTCTCATCCAACCTTTGTTAAAATGGTTACAGACCAATTATCCAGACTGATACACTGTTCAAACCTTTATTACATAGAATCCCAGGCCTTATTGGCCAAGGAGCTTTGTGAAAACTCCTGTGCCGATAAGGTATTCTTCTCTAACAGCGGAGCTGAAGCAAACGAAGGAGCAATAAAGCTTGCAAGAATTTTTTTCAAAAAGCTGGGTATGCCCGAAAAATACGAAATCATTACACTTCAGAAGTCCTTCCACGGCAGAACCATTACTACACTGAGCGCAACAGGACAGGAAAAGTACGCTAAACCCTTTGAGCCTTTGACTCAGGGCTTTAAAAAGGTTCCAATAAATGATTTTGAAGCGTTAAAGTCAGCAGTTACAGAAAACACCTGCGCCATCATGCTTGAACCTGTTCAGGGAGAAAGCGGTGTTTACCCCTGTGATCTTCAATATCTGAAAAAAGTGAAGGAGCTGTGTACAGAAAATAAAATACTCCTTATTTTTGATGAGGTTCAGACCGGTATGGGCAGAACAGGAAAGCTGTTCGGGTATCAGAAATATGATATTGAGCCTGACATATTTACTCTTGCAAAGGCTCTTGGAGGCGGTATTCCAATCGGAGCTGTCTGCGCAAAGGATTACGTTGCACAAGCCTTTTCACCCGGGGAACATGGCTCCACCTTTGGAGGAAATCCTCTTGCCTGTACGGCGGGTTTGGCTGTATTAAAAATTCTCAAGGAAGAAAAACTTGCCGAGAATGCACAAAAGCTTGGGGATTATATAAAGGAAACCCTTATGGCACAAGCCTCTGAGAAACTTCCTGTCATTTCTGAAATCAGAGCCTCAGGTTTGATGATAGCAATTGAACTGAGTGAGCCTATTGCCCCTGATGTAAAGCATAGGATGTTTGAGAAAAAATATCTGATAGCTAACGTAGGTGACAAAATACTAAGAATACTTCCACCGTTAATTATAACAAAACAGGATGTTGATAGTTTTATTGCAACATTAATAGAAGCAGTAAACGAAATAAACTAAGAAACAGAAAAAGTACTAACTGATTTAAGCGGTAAATGGGAGCGATCAATATTATTTGATTACTATTTAGTGGCCACAATCTGTGGCCAAAGCTATAAATGGCTTAGGAGGTTAATATGAAAGCAGTTTTATTATTGGAAGACGGTACTTATTTCTCGGGCGAGGGTTTTGGGAAAAGTGGTGAAACAGCCGGAGAAATAGTTTTTAATACTTGTATGACCGGATATCAGGAAATTACCACCGATCCCTCCTACAATGGACAAATCGTAACCATGACCTATCCCCTGATCGGCAATTATGGTTTTAATACGCTTGATAATGAGTCCTACAAGCCTCATGTGCAGGGTTTCATTGTTAAGGAATTATGTACTACTCCCAGCAATTGGAGATATTCAATAGATCCTGAACAGTATTTTGCCAAGCACAATATCGTTGGTATTAAAAGCATTGATACCAGAGCATTAACTCAGCACATCAGAAAGCACGGCAGTATGTTCGGAATTATTTCTACAGAATGCGGGAATCTGGATATACTCAATAAAAACCTTCAAGCATATAAAGCAATTCCCAGAAATCTTGTTATGGAGGTGACTTCAAAAACTCCGATTCACATTCCCGGCCCGGGAAAAAGAGTAGCATTAATGGATTTCGGAGTAAAAGTCAATATTATCCGTTCACTTGAAAAAAGGGGCTGTGATATTCATATTCTTCCTGCCTTTAGCACCTATGAAGAAATAATGGCCTGTAATCCGGATGGAATCCTACTGTCCAATGGTCCTGGGGACCCCAGAGATCTTGGAACAGCCAAAAAGACCATTCAGAAGCTGCTAGGGGTTAAACCTATTCTTGGAATATGTCTTGGGCATCAGCTTTTGGGTTTATCACTGGATTGCAGTGTGACAAAGCTGAAATTTGGACATCACGGCGGCAACCATCCCGTGAAGGACAATATAACCGGAAGATGTTATATCACCTCCCAGAATCACAATTATGCAATTGATAACAGCTCTAATGACGATATAGTCATAACTCACATTAACGTAAACGACAACACAATTGAGGGTTTCAGACACAAGCACCTGCCTCTTATAAGTGTGCAGTATCACCCTGAAGCAGCCCCGGGTCCACAGGATTCCGCTTATATTTTTGATGATTTTGTTAAAATGATGGATTAAGTCAGTGAAAAATTAATAGTGATTAGTGAATGGTGAATAGTGATATGGAGGTTAATATGCCGAAAAATTTAAATATAAAGAAGGTATTGGTAATTGGTTCAGGTCCAATAATTATAGGTCAGGCTGCAGAGTTTGACTACTCAGGTACTCAGGCCTGCAAATCTCTACGAGAAGAAGGGATTGAGGTTGTTCTCATAAACAGTAACCCTGCGACAATTATGACTGATACACAGTCAGCAGACAAGGTTTATATTGAACCTATAACACTGGAATTTGTAAAGAAGATTATTTATAAGGAAAAACCCGACGGCATACTTGCCTCTCTTGGCGGACAGACAGGTCTGAATATGGCTGTTCAGCTTGCAGAGGATGGAATTCTTGATGAGTTAAACATACAGCTTTTAGGTACTTCTCTCTCTTCTATAAAAAAAGCTGAGGACAGAGAGTTATTTAAAGAAACAATGCAGGAAATCAATGAAAAAGTTGCTCACAGCAAAATTGTAACTAATATGCAGGATGCGTTAGCCTTTGCCAAGGAGATAGGCTTCCCCATCATTATAAGACCTGCATATACGCTGGGCGGTTCCGGTGGCGGTATTGCCACCAATATGGAGGAGTTCAGGTATATATGCGGCAAAGGCCTCAAGCTCAGCATGATAAGTCAGGTACTTCTGGAGCAGAGTGTTGCGGGTTGGAAGGAAATTGAGTACGAGGTTATGCGCGACAGCAACGACAACTGCATAATTATTTGTAACATGGAGAACTTTGATCCCGTCGGAGTACATACAGGCGACAGTATTGTCGTTGCTCCAAGCCAGACTCTTTCCGACATAGAGTATCAGATGCTCCGAACAGCATCTATTAAGATAATAAGAGCTCTGGATATAAAGGGCGGTTGTAACATACAGTTTGCATTAAATCCGGACAGCTATGAATACGTAGTCATAGAAGTTAATCCAAGAGTAAGCCGTTCCAGTGCCCTTGCCTCGAAGGCAACCGGCTACCCCATTGCACGTGTTACCGCCAAGATAGCAATTGGAATGACACTGGACGAAATTAAAAACTCTGTTACTAAGAATACAAGTGCCTGCTTTGAGCCTTCACTTGACTATGTTGTTACAAAGGTCCCCCGCTGGCCCTTCGACAAGTTCGCAAACGCAGACAGAACCCTTGGTACACAGATGAAGGCAACCGGTGAAGTTATGGCCATCGGCCGTACTTTTGAGGAATCGCTGCTCAAAGCAATCGACTCTCTCGATATTAAGTTTAACTATCAGTTGGGGTTAAGCCTGTTTGACAGCATGAGCCGCGAAGAACTGGTTGAATTTGTAAAGCATCCAAGTGATCAGCGTATTTTTGCTATCTGCAAAGCTCTTCAAAAGGGCGTTTCAGCTGGTGAAATCGTAAGAATCACCAAAATAGATGACTTTTTCATAAGAAAATTAAAGAAAATTGTTAAGTTGGGAGAAGAGATTACAAATGCAGGAATAGCATGGTTGGATTATGATCTCTACTCCAGGGCTAAGAAAATAGGTTTTGGTGATTCCTACATTGCAAACCTGACTAACGAACCTCTTGAAAAAATACTCGAACTAAGAGAAAAATACCCTATTAATCCTGTTTATAAAATAGTAGATACCTGTGCGGGTGAATTCGAGGCAGTAACACCTTACTATTATTCTACCTATGAGGAAAAGGATGATGTTGAGGTTACCGAAGGCCATAAGGTATTGGTTATCGGCTCAGGCCCCATAAGAATAGGCCAGGGTATTGAATTTGACTACTGTAGTGTTCATTCGGTTGAAACACTAAAAGAGCTGGGTATTGAATCAATTATAATAAATAATAATCCTGAAACTGTCAGTACAGACTTTGACACATCAGATAAGTTATACTTTGAGCCGCTAACCAAGGAATGTGTACTTGATATTATACAAAAAGAAAAGCCGCTGGGAGTTATCGTACAATTCGGCGGCCAGACGGCTATAAACCTTGCAGCAACCCTCTATTCCGAAGGAGTTAATATTCTTGGAACCTCGGTTAACAGCATAGACGTTGCCGAAGACAGGGATAAGTTCCTTAAGCTGTTGGAAGAACTTAATATTCCAATACCTGAAGGAAAGACAGCCTTCTCCTTCGAGCAGGCAAAGCAAATTGCCAAAGAAATAGGTTACCCTGTGCTTGTCAGACCCTCCTATGTTCTGGGTGGTCGTGCAATGGAAATTGTATATAATGATAAAACCCTTGAGGAATATATTACTATGGCGTCGGACATTTCTACAGCTCATCCCATACTTATTGACAAGTATATTATCGGAAGAGAAATGGAAGTTGACGGAATTTGTGACGGAAATGAAGTACTGATACCCGGTATCATGGAGCATATCGAGCGTGCTGGTGTTCACTCAGGTGACAGTATTGCAGTGTATCCTCCAAAAAATCTTTCTCAAAAAGTAAAGGATACCATAGAAGACTATACTATACGTCTTTCAAAGGCTTTAAAGGTTATAGGACTGTTTAATATCCAGTTTGTAATGGACAATGATGAAAAGGTTTATGTTATAGAAGTAAATCCCCGTGCCAGCAGAACGGTACCGATAATGAGTAAAATTACCGGAATTCCCATGGTTAGTGTAGCTACCAAGCTTATAATGGGTAAAACCCTGTCAGAACTGGGCTATAAGAATGGTCTTGCAAAGGAAACAGATTTTTATGCAGTTAAGGCTCCAGTATTTTCTTTTGCAAAGCTCACAACAGTTGATACCTTCCTTGGACCCGAAATGAAGTCCACCGGTGAGGTTATGGGCGTTGACAAGGATTACTACAATGCTATGTACAAAGCAATTGCCGCCTCCGGTATGAAGATACCTTCGGGAGGGAATGTACTCCTTTCAGTTGCAGACAGGGATAAGGAAGAGAGCGTTGAGATTGCAAATAAACTTTTGTCATTGGGCTTCAGACTATCTGCAACATCAGGTACTTACAAGGTATTGAGTGATGCAGCACTGCCGGTTGATTATATTGATAACGGAAGTGTTCTGGATTTCATCAAGGAAGATAAAATAACTCTGGTTATCAACACGCCCACAAGGGGAAAAATTCCCGAGAGAAAGGGCTTTGTTTTGAGAAGAACAGCAATGGAATACAACATTCCATGTATTACTTCGCTGGATACAACAAACGCAGTGTTAAGTATTCTTGAACGCCTTATCTCCGAAAACAAGGCAGAAGTATATTCTTTGGATGAATATTCGGTATACAGAGGGTAGGTTGAACCGGAAGAACATATAAAATTCCAATACTATATTAAGTAATACTTACAGGTACGAGAGCATAACTTGCGTCACCCTGGAAGCATAGTTCACATTAGAAGAATCTGTTTATGTTTCAAGTGCGCGAGCACAAGTTAGCCAAATGAGAAGCCCGGTAGAAGGATTACTTAAATTGATGCGAATAGTTCAATTTAAGTAATAGCTTCGTGGGCGATTCATTTAGCTAAGCTTAGTGCGGAAGCACTTATCAGATGGTATGTGCTTTGTGTGCAACCCGGTAATGCAAGTTATGCGTGGAGTGCTGAAATTAATTTTAATATTGTATTGCATCTTTTTACATTATGGAGGTACTAAATTATCCTCCAGCTAATTGACAAAAAATATTAAGAAATCCGGAGGTTAATTATGGATCATTTATTAAGCTTGAACGATTTGAGTACCAATGAAATTCATGATCTGCTAAAGCTGGCTGGGAAGCTCAAAAGACAGACCAAGGAAGGTGTTAAGCATCATCTCCTAAAGGGTAAAACTCTGGGTATGATTTTTTCAAAATCCTCTACCAGAACAAGAGTTTCCTTTGAAGTTGGAATGTATCAACTGGGTGGCTATCCTCTGTTTTTGAGTTCAAATGATATACAGCTCGGAAGAGGAGAAACCATATATGATACTGCAAATGTACTCTCAAGATATATTGATGGAATAATGATTAGAACCTTTAAACAGAGCGATGTTGAAGATCTTGCAAGACACGGGACTATACCGGTCATTAACGGCTTAACTGACGAAATGCATCCTTGTCAGATATTGGCTGACCTGTTGACTGTATATGAGCACAAGGGTAAACTCGAAGGCCTGAAGCTTGCCTATATCGGAGACGGAAACAATGTGGCTCATTCACTTCTTCACGGCTGTGCCAAAACCGGAATGGATATAGCTATTGCTTCTCCTAAGGGTTATGAATGTTCAGATATATATGTAGAAGAGGCTAAAGAGGCTGCCAAAGCGAACGGTTCAAAAGTTATAATGACTCAGGATCCTGTAGAAGCAATAGCCAATGCCGATGTTGTTTATGCCGATACATGGATTAGCATGGGACAGGAGGATCAGAAAGAAGAAAAACTCAAGATTTTTATGCCCTATCAAATCAATTCAGAACTTTTCGCAAAAGCACAGGAGGACGCTATTTTTCTTCATTGCCTGCCTGCATACAGGGGTTACGAGGTTACTGAAGAAATAATTGACAGATCCCAATCGGTAATTTTTGATGAAGCTGAAAACAGATTACATGCCCAGAAAGCTGTACTTGCAACTCTTCTTACTAAGTAAAAACGCTTAAATAGTTGAGCTCAGGCAGTATCTGGAAGGAGTAGTACATGAATTATTCATTTATTATAAGGAAAGCCACCCTCGAGGATGCACCTTCTATTGCAGCAATTATGCAGGAAGCTTTTAAAAAATATATGCTGGATACAGGTTTATCCGGTACTATGGACGCTTTGACCGAAGGACTTGAAAATATAGAGGCTGACATTCTTGAAAAAGAGGTTTATATTGCTTTAATTGACGGTAATCCTGTTGGCACCATAAGGATAAAGCTTTTACCTGACAATACGGCTTACATAAGCAGGTTTGGAGTAATGCTCGATTACCATAACATTGGTATCGGAAAATCTCTTATGAATCTGGCAGATAAAATTATTAAATCACAAGGGATTAAAAAGGTTTATCTACATACTGCATCAAAGTATCGTGATTTAATCAGATTTTATTATGGCCGGGGCTTTTACATCGAGTCAACCTCTACCGACAGAGGTTATATTAGAGCACTTCTTGTAAAGGAGTACTGTTGAAATATCTTCTTATCTTCCAATAAAGTACAATATTTGATTTTTCATGTAATAAAAAGGTCTGGCTCTTCATGAAAGCCAAACCTTTTTTATATCGATTTTAAATCAAACCAAGCATTACTCTTGACCCCAAGCATTTTATTTCTTATTCTCATTATCAAGGTAGGATATATCAATCTGTATTTGATTTCCGTCATCAAAAATAAGCGGCACACATACAACTATACTTTTATGTATGGTTAACTCAATATTATCTCCGGTAAAGATAGTTGGAGGGGTTATATCAATGTTTATTCCCTTTTGAGAAAAAATTGTAGCCGTATTACCTAATATCATGTTACAAAGTTCACCGATGGCACTTTTTGCAATTTCATCCAGCTCATTTACTTGCATACCCATCATCATAGAGGATGCAATTTTCAGTGCAATAGGCTTTTTAAGGCTAATGACAGCACTACCCAAAATCTGACCTGTCAGGCCGATTAACACGATAATATTTTCATTTGCATAGGGTTTATCCTTAACAAAAATGTTTCCAAGTTTAGCGGAAAGTCCGGTTGTTTGCTTAATAATATTTATACTTGCTTCAATAAACGGGTTGATATATTCTGCCTTCATTTTTTAGTCTCCTTAGGTGTATTACTTTATTTTCTTCAAATATTCACTTTTTGTATGTTAATTTAAACACAATATGGCAGCAATAATAATTTGCATTATTTCATATGCTTTATACTATTTTAATTCTCATGAAAGTTTTAGAATTTTTTACACCAGTTGAAATACTCATTACAGTTGTAATTTATGTATGTTCATTAATATGATACCAGAAAAAATTCAATTAATAAATATAAAAATTTACATAAAATTTATATTAGTTTTAATTTTTTCATAACCTCCACCAGCTTTTCAGTATCAAGAGGTTTCGCTGCAAAACCTTCGCAGCCAAGTTCAAAGGCTTTTTGTACCAGGTCAGAGCTATTTAAGGCAGTCGTCATTATTACCTTTGCCTTATCTGCAGGTAATATCCCTTTCTGTATTTCCAACTCCCGAATTGTTTTCAGAACTTTTAAGCCATCTATCTTTGGCATCATAATATCAAGACATACCAGCCTGTATGGGGTATCCGCCTTTAGTGAATATAAAAACGCATCCAACGCTTCCATACCGTCCACCACTACATCACAATCACCGTATTGTGATAAAAACTTTTGAAGAAACCTTCTGCTTGTCAAATCATCCTCAACAATTAGAATTCGCATGTTCTATCTCTCCTTTTCATTTACATATATACTTTTAAAGGTCTTAAGTTCCTTATCAAAAGTAAGATAGGTGTATAGAATATCTTTGAAATTATTCCGCCTTACTGCCAGCTCTATCTGGAAGGCAAGACTTTTCAACTCATCTGCCCCCATTTTATTACATAGATTCTTAATATCGTGGGCAAATTTACCTGATAGCTCCAGATCTCTTAGCTCAATACACTCTCCGAGCCTGGCAGCTACATTTTCTATTTCATAAATAAGGCTGGTATTTACTTCATACTTGCCGATATTTACTTCATTAATATGCATAATATGCCCATTTTCATCTATCCTGAGTTCCTTGAAATCCGCTTTAAATCTCTTATGGCTGTTAACAGCCGTTGCCTCTATAATATGATACATCTCCTCCATTTTAACCGGCTTGGCTATATATTCATCCATACCAAGTTCCAGAAATCTCTCTCTGTCTCCCTTAAGGGCATGCGCTGTAAGAGCAATTATCGGAGTATGCTTCAGCTTTAGGCTGTCTTCTTTCTCGCGGATTAATTTTGTAGCTTCAAGTCCATCCATTTCAGGCATGTGAATATCCATAAGTATCACATCATAATTATTCTTATTATACAGTTCCAGTACCTTAAGCCCGGTTTCTGCAACATCAACCTTATACCCTCGTTCCTTAAGCATTCTTGTTATCACTACCTGATTGACTTCATCATCCTCGGCCAGTAAAACTTTTAACTCTGATGCTATGGCGGTCAATTTAGGCATACTATCCATAATGTCTGACAGAGGTTTTCCAGGTTTAAACCTGACAGTAAAGTGAAAGGTACTGCCTTTTCCTTTTTGACTGTCTATCCACATCTGACCACCCATTATTTCAACCAGCTGTCTTGATATTGCCAATCCCAGCCCGTTACCCCCATATTTCCGGGTTATGGAGCTGTCAACCTGGCTAAAGGTCTTAAAAAGTCTGCCCTTTTCCTCATCACTTATACCAATTCCCGTATCTGTTACAGAAAATTTCAGTTCTATAAACTCCTTTTCTGTTTGATTTTTTTTGACCACTATATTAACTTCGCCCTGTTCGGTGAACTTTATAGCATTGCTGATAAGGTTGTTTAGTATTTGCTGAAGTCTATTTGGATCACCTGAGACATATTGAGGAATACCGGAATAAAATGAGTAATTAAATTCCAATCCTTTATTTTCGGCAAGGGTGGAATGCTGGCGAAAGGTATCTTCCACCAGTTTTTTAATATCAAAATCTACACTGTCAATTAACAGTTTTCCTGCCTCCATTTTTGAAAAGTCCAGGATATCATTTATTATCTTAAGCAGAGAATTAGCACAGCTTTTTGCTGTTTTCAGATTATCCCTCTGCTCGGAATTCAAGTCGGTAAGCAGTGTCAGATCAATCATCCCGACTATCCCGTTAATCGGAGTACGTATCTCATGACTCATATTTGCGAGGAACTCACTTTTAGCTCTATTGGCATTTTCGGCATCATCTTTAGCTCTTTTTAATTCAATCTCTGATCTTTTCTTTTCATCTATATCGGTAACAACAATTGCGAAATGGTCCTTCTGGGGGCTGTACAGTCCCACCGAATACCATTTACGGTACACCTCAGAGTATACCTCATTAATGGAAACTTCCTCCCCCTCCTCCAGAACCTTTCTAAATATGTCATCATCTATATCAAAAACCACATCATTCTTAAATACTTCCTTTAAATTGATGCCTTTTATACTTGTCGCTTCTATTCCGAACATCTTCATATAGGCTTCGTTAGCAATTATGAATTCTACATCCGTCAGCTGTCCTTGGTTGTTCCTAAGTACTTTATGATAAGCAAAGCCGCTCTGAAGATTCATAAAGAGATGCCTGTATCTCATTTCACTTTCATAAAGTAATGTCTCTGTCAGCTTTTTATCATTAATATCAATCCCCATTCCAATATAGCCGTCCTGTTTGCCGCTTATATCATAAAAGGGCTTGATAATAATATTTATCCACCTGTAGTCACCACTAACATGCTTTAATCGCAGTTCGGAAATGTTAAGTCCCTGCTTATTTCTAATCTGGACAGCTTCAAAGGATAATTTGCTTCGATCGTCAGGATGTACATATTTCAGCCAGCCTTCATTTATTATTTCAGCCTCACTCTTACCTGTGAACAAGGATAAATTCTGCCCTACATATACATTTCTGCCTTTTCTGTCTGTTTTCCAGATCATAGCAGGAAAATTCTCCATCATTTTTAAGGTGAAGTTATTTGTCTCAATAAGCCGCTGTTCACGTTCCTTGCTGTCAGTAACATCGTTTATGATAAGCAGAACAAACCTTTCACCGGCAGAATGAATGGGCATGATCAGAATGTTATACCAATAGCTTTTATGTAAGCCGTTGTTTATCAAGGTCTGTCGAATAACCACGTCTTTACTTGGAATACCGGTTTTATACACTTGGGAAATTCTGCTCCTTATTTCACATAAGCCGCAGTTTATACCTTTACCGCAGCCTTTTTCCCTGCTGCCAATACATTTGATGCCGTTACCATAGCCCCGGCCCAACACTTCTTGTTCACTCAGCCCCAGCATCTCAAGAAACGCTGGGTTTACCTGCTTAACTATCCGTTGATTGTCCATGATCAGCATTCCCACCAAAGAATGTCTGAAGGTCATTTGCAGGTTATTCCTTTCTTCAATCAGCTGATCTTCTATTTTTTTTATTCTGCTGATATCTCGGAATACAACAACAACTCCGTCTACAATGTTTTTACTGTCTCTGATCGGTGAACAGCTGGCTGAAACAATAAGCCTCTTACCGTTTTTGGATACAAGGGCGGAATTACTTTTTAGCCCTACAACTGAATGTGTACGTAACACTTCATATATGGGGCTTTCCAAAGCTTCTTCATTCCTGATATTTATTAACGGAAATACTTCTTGAAAAGCGCTACCTAAAGCCTCATCTGATTTCCAGCCTGTCAGCTTTTCAGCTATACAATTGAAATACTCTATTCTGCCATCCAAATTTGCCGCAATTACTCCGTCACCGATATTGTCCAATATGGCTGCCATTCTGTTGTTATCCAATATATACACCTCGTCATATTGTTATAGGCTGGCAAGTAATATTGACTGCTCCGGTATTTGAATTAAATTCGATAGTCCTGCTTACCCTACCGCCTATATCTGCCTTTGAAATTTTTAGATTCATGTTATTTAAAGTTTCAATTACTGCCTCAATATTTTTTCTTCCGATTTGAAATATATCCTTATCGTTAATTGAATCTGCTCCTCCAAAAATCTGAATTTGGAGTTCACCTTTATAACAGCCGCAATTTGAACAGAGTTTCTCAATCATTAACGGTATACCGGAAGTAGCATAATAGCATGGTCTTGTGAGTCGCTCCTCTTTACTTGACGGCTTTGGTAATGCCACATGAATCATGGCCCCCGTTCTTTTTACGGGGCTGTAAGCTGTAATAGCAATACAGGAGGCCAGGGCGAAGGTCTTTAAGGTTTCATACTTGTGATCGGATATACCATATTCCCCGATACCGATTACTGATTTCATTTTGTCACCTACTTTAGCATTGATAATAAAACCTGGGGAATGTTATTTATGGAAGTCTGTCTTTCCACTGCACCGATTTCGAAGGCAACCTTTGGCATTCCGTACACTACGCTGGATTGCTCATCCTGTCCAATAGTCCTTGCTCCCTTTCGTCTCATGGTGAGAAGTCCGCGAGCACCATCATAGCCCATGCCCGTAAGTATGATTCCAACAGCTGCGCTGCCTGCTTCTTTTGCAACAGAATCAAATAGAACATCTACTGATGGACAATGCCCGTTTACCTTTTCTCCATGAAAGATATCAACTTTGTATTTATCTCCTATTTTTTTTATTTTCATATGTTTGTCTCCGGGGGCAATCAGTACCTTCCCCGGCTCCAGCCAATCACCGGACTGTGCTTCTCTTACGACTAACTTGGTTTGACTGTCCAGCCTTTGGGCAAACATCTTGGAAAAAACCGGCGGGATATGCTGGACTAAAAGAATTCCAGGCATGTCAGACGGCAAGCATTTAAGCATTTTATAGACTGCCTCCGTACCACCTGTCGACGCACCAATGGCTATTATTTTTTCGGTGTTAATTCTTCCCAAAGAATAATTAACAATATCCGGAAGGTTACTTCCACTTATATTTGCATTTGCTGCAATCTTTATTTTAGCAATAACATCCAACAGAAATTTTTCTATGCTTTTTTCCGATTGAATCTCCGGTTTTGATACGAAATCTACAGCCCCAACATTCATCGCATCAAATACTGCCGAGCTGACAGTACTTATTACTATAACAGGTATAGCATGCTGCGGAAGCAGACGTCTGATAAATTCGATACCGTTCATTTTGGGCATTTCCACATCACAGGTCATTACATCCGGTTCATACTGGAGAATTTTATCTCTCGCATCAAAAGGGTCTGTTGCTCTAGCAACAACTTCAATAGCAGGATCTGTCTCAATACCTCTAGCTATTACTTCCCTGAAAAATATACTGTCGTCAACAACCAATACCCGGATTCTCCTGCCGGTCATAAACCCTCACCCCTTTATTATTTTCTGTAAACCGACGGTAATATGTACTTAAAATTTGTTGTTTCCCTGTTTAAGGATTCGGAATGGCCAATAAACAAGTATCCCCCGTATTCCAGGTGGTCATATAACTTATCAACCAATCTGTTTTTTGTTTCATTGTCAAAATATATCATTACATTACGACAGAAAATAGTATGTAGCTTTTTTTTGAATGGAAATATATTATCCATAAGGTTCAATTTTCTATAAATCACTTCATTTTTTATTCTATCAATAACAACCGAATTTTCATAATCATAGGCTTTAAAATAGGCTGTTTTCCAGCTTGCGGGCAGAGGAGCTATTCTTTCATTGCTGTATATCCCCCTCTTAGCTGTCTCCAAAACTTGTTCAGATATATCTGTAGCAAGTATTTTCGTATCCCACCACAGTTTTGACTTACCGAAAAATTCATCAGTCAACATTGCCAAAGTATAAGCTTCTTCCCCAGTTGAACATGCAGCACACCATATTCTGAGATCCTTTTCCTTGACGGTGCCCGACAGGTAAGGAAGCACCTTGTCTCTAAAGTAATGGAAATGGCTTGCTTCCCTCATAAAAAAGGTATGGTTGGTTGTAATCCTGTCAACCAGAGTAATTACAGCATCACCAGATTTGTCCGAGACTAGATGGTGGTAGTAGTCAGTGAAATTAGAGAACCCCTCCTGCTGTAAAACATTATGAAGTCTGCCTGAGACCAGTGTCATCTTTTCTTCCTTAAGTCTAATTCCATAGTTTGACTTAATATAGTCTGATAACTGCTGGAATTCTTTCCTAGTTATTTCTACCAAAGAATACGCACTCCTATTGTGTTTTATTTTCAAATGAAATAATTATCTGGGAGTGGTTTTGCTTGCACCACTCCCTGAGTTTTTCGGGGTATATCCTATTAGTGCTTTTTTAACTCAATACTTTCCGAATTCCTTATCACTGAGAACAATTTTTTTGTGGGAGGGGCCGGAACTCTCCTTATTCACTTCATTTACAGAGGCAGTAGCTTTTCGTGCATTCATCTGATCCAACATTTTTAGTATGCTGGGATTTAATTCTTCCATACCCCTGTAGCTCTGACTAGTATTCTGGGCTTTTCTCAATTTAAACCTTGCTACCTGTTCCTTAAGTAATTCTGCCTGACTCGAAAGCTCCTCACTGGCAGCAGCACTTTCTTCAGAAGTAGCAGAGTTGGTCTGAACAACCTCGGATACCTGCATAATGCCCTGATTAACCTGTGCTATTCCCGAAGCCTGCTCATTGGAAGCAATAGCTATACTACTGACAAGGTTTGCTACCTTTGTTACATCCTCAACTATTTTATTAAGTGCCTCGGCGGTCTGATTTGCAATTTTGGTACCGCCTTCAACCTTCTTGATGGAGCCTTCTATCATATCGGTAGTTTCTTTGGCAGCATTGGCTGATCTTGCTGCGAGGTTACGGACCTCTTCGGCCACAACTGCAAAGCCCTTGCCGTGCTGTCCTGCCCTGGCTGCTTCCACAGCCGCGTTAAGTGCAAGAATATTGGTTTGAAAAGCTATATCATCTATAACCTTGATTATCTTTGAGATGTTACTGGAGGATTCATTAATTTCCTCCATTGCATAGAGCATTTCTTTCATCTGATCATTTCCCTGAATAGCATTACACTTGGCTGTAACCGCAAGAGAATTGGCCTGATTTGCATTATCAGCATTAAGCCTTGTCTGAGATGCAATTTCTTCAAGGGAGGCAGTAAGCTCCTCAACCGAACTTGCCTGCTCAGTAGCTCCTTGCGATAAGGCCATACTGGAATCTGAAACCTGTCTGGCTCCCGAAGCTACCTGCTCGGATGCCATATTAATATTTGACATAACATCATTAAGATTGTCTGTCATTCTTGAAAAGGCATTGGCTAAATTCCCTACCTCATCTTTTGACGAAATGTCAACAGAAACGTCAAGGTTTCCATCTGCTATCTGATTTGCAGAAAGAACCAGCTTATTAAGAGGTCTGCTGATTATTCCGGCGATTAATACACCTAACCCGATTGAGAGGAGAATAACCGCTACGATTATACCAATCATAAGTATCGATTGGTTTTCATAATCAATAGTGTTTTGGGCTGATTTGCTCAGTGCATTCTCCTCATTGTGTTTTATAAGTTCATTGATACAATCCTCTACTTTTACTCTGGCATTGGTAAATTCAGGCATACGTGAAATGGATTCGTCATACTTTCCTGCCTTGATCATTTCAAGATGATCTGTCCGAATATTCCTATATGTATTAAGGTTGGTCTTTAGGTTTTCAAACAGCTCCCTGTTGGTTTTATCATTTCCGATAGTTTTTTCATAATCGGCTAAAATTGTGTTTGTTTCATCTGACAACGTGTTTATTTCGTTATATCTGTCCTGAAACTTTGAATTATCCCTTTCATATACCATTAGAAAATAGTTCGATCTGATTAATAGAATCCCTTTCTGTATCTTGGCCAGACTGGTTGCAGGAATGAAGTTATGATTGTACATATCATCACCACGGGTATTAATTGTATCCATATTGCTGATACCCATAAAACCGACTATACCTGTAAATATTGCAAGAATAATAAAGCAAATAATTAACTTTACTCTTATCTTCAAATTTATGAACCATTTCATATAAAATCCCCCTTAGATATTTAATAGATTATCGGTATCTTCATCATTTAAGAGTTTATTACAGTCCAGAAGCAGCTTAACTTCACCGTGAACCTTTCCTATACCCTTAACATACCTGTTTCCACCCTTTGTTACTTCTGGCGGCTCAACTATTTCGGTATCCGGTATGGTTATAACCTCAGATACACTGTCCACAATCAAGCCAATGGATAAATCGTTTATATCTATTACAATTACACAGGTTCTATCATTATATTCTCTGAAGCTTTTTCTGAACCTGAGCCTTACATCCATAACCGGAATTATCTTGCCTCTCAGATTAATTATCCCTCTTACATAATCAGGGAGCTCAGGCACCTCGGTAATGGGTTGAATACCAATTATTTCGGTCACATGAATGATTTCAATCCCATAGGCTTCCCTATCAAGATTGAAGGTGAGAAATCTACCCTTCTGAGTATCTTCTTCTTGTTCCAGTATTTCTTTTTCAGTTAATTCTTTTTTCAGCATCTCTGTCATAGAACTTCTCCTTTCAAGGAAAATTATATCTCTATATATTTATCAGCCCTCCGATATCCAGAATAAGGCTTATACTGCCGTCACCCAGTAACGTACAACCGGTGAGTCCCTTAACCTTACGTTTCGTCTTGATATATTGCGGCAATGCTTTGACTACCACCTGTTGCTGGCCAAGCAATTCGTCAGCAAAAATACAAAGTGTTTTGTTCTCATGCTCAACCATTATAAGGATTCCATCAGTGAATTCAGTAATTTCGGTTTTAACTCTGTATAATTCATGAAGCCTGAGAATCGGATAACACTTTCCTCTGACCATAATCATTTCTTTTCGATCAGGATCCTGAATAATATCCCTTGAGTTTGGTCTGAAAGATTCCTTTATGGCCTTTGTTGGTATTGTATAACGTGAATTTCCTACCTGAATATTCATGCCGTCAATTATTGCTAATGTCAGCGGTATTTTTAGCGTAATAACTGTCCCTTTTCCCTCTTCACTATCTACAGATACCGATCCTCCAACAGATTCTATATTACGCACTACGACATCCATTCCAACACCTCGGCCACTGAATTCGGTGACATTTTCCTTTGTAGAAAAACCCGGCATGAAAATAAGATTGTATATTTCCCTGTCGGTCATATCAGCTACAGGTCTTGGCAGCAGCCCATTTTCCTCGGCCTTCTTTATAATATTGTTTTTGTTAAGGCCTTTACCGTCATCTCTTACAAGAATGACCACATCACTTCCGGAATTTTTGGCTTCCAGTGTCACTGTTCCCGCAGGGGGTTTACCGCTTGCTTTCCTGACTTCAAGGGTTTCAATCCCATGATCAATTGAGTTTCTTACCAGATGCATCAAAGGGTCGGATATGTGTTCGATAATATTCTTATCAACTTCAGTTTCTTCCCCTATAAGTTCCAGCTTTGCCTCCTTGCCCAATTTTTTACTCATGTCCCTGACAATTCTGAACATCTTCTGAAATGTCATAGCTAAAGGAACCATTCTGATTGACATAACCATGTCCTGTATGTCACTGGTTATTTTATGCAGCTGACTGGCGGCTTTATTAAAATTGTCCAGCTGGAGATCTTTCAAATCAGGATTTTGGGTTACCATTGCTTCCGAAATAACCATTTCTCCTACAAGGTCCATAAGTTTATCCAGTTTGGTAATACTGACACTTATGATATTCTGTCCTATTCCGGCAGCCTGAGTGTCTTTTCCTGGATGCTCCTTACTGTCAGTATCTGCATTGGGTATTTTAACAGTCTCTATTTTAACTTCATTCTGTTTTTCCTCGAAAAATCGGTTAAGTTCAGAATCATCTTCAAGTTGAGTCAGTTGCAGCTCTTTCAGAAAAACTGTCTGGTTAAAGAAATTTAGTAATTCATCATAATTCTTTTTTGTGTTTAAAATAATTTTGAAGCCCTGTGACCTTATGATACTTATTGTGTCATCATTATCAATTATATCTTCTGGAAAATAACAGACCTCTTCGGTAAACTCCTTAATATTGTGAATCACGGTATAAGCCCGTATATTCTCCATCTCACATCCGTCTTCAAAAAACAGGACAGCCTGGTAGGAATTGAAATAACTATTAATTTTATTTTTATTGGGGGCAATATAATAGCGGGGCTGCTCCATCAATTCCGGCCTCGCCTTAATTAATTCAGGATTTTGCGCTCTAATTACGGTTAAGAAAGATTTGATATTATCAATTATCTCCGAAGGGTTTCCATCTGCTTTTTCTCCATCTATAATTTTATGAAGCTCGACCTTGATAAAATCCACTCCTGTCAGAATATAATCTGAAAGAAGTGAACAATCAATATTATCAGGTTTTTGCTCTCGCAGATAGTAAAAAAGGTCCTCTATTGAATGTGCAAGAATGGATATATTATTAAATAGCATCATAGCTGACGAGCCCTTGATTGTATGCATGATTCTAAAAATCTCATTAATTGCTGTCTGAGAATACCTGCTTGACTTTTCTGAATCTAGAATGCATTTCTCCAACTGCTCTATATTATGTGTTGTTTCGAATATGTACATATCAAGCATGGGTTCACCGGAAAACTGACCTGACAAGAGACCGCCTCCTTCCAAATAAAGCATATTTAAATGTTTGCTATTTTATTTAGTGTCTGAATTAAATGCTCTTCTTTGAAAGGCTTGACAATGAAGGTTCTGGCTCCGCTGATAATGGCTTCCTTTACTTTGGTTTCCTGTCCCATTGCAGATAATATTACTACTTTCGCTGTTCTGTCAAGCTCCATTATTGATTTTAATGCCTGAATTCCGTCCAGTTCCGGCATTGTTATATCCATTGTAACAATATCGGGTTTTAGTTCCGTGTAGAGCTTAATAGCCTCAAAGCCGTTTTCGGCTTCCCCCGCTACCTCATACCCATTATTTTCAAGCATAGTCCTTAATGATAACCTCATAAATGAAGCATCGTCTACAATAAGTACTTTTTTCAAATCTGTCACTCTCCCTAGGTTAAAATAAAATTCAATTGAAATGCTTTTCATAATAAATTTACAGAACATGGTAGTTCTACCTAATTGATTACCAGATTTATAATATTTCCAATTTAATACTTTCTATAATTATAAAATTATAATAATTTTATGTCAATTAGGATTCAATTAAATGTGAAATACATCAATTCGAATTTTTCAGCAAAAATCAGGAACGTTGACTATTGGCTTTTAAATCTCCCTTTGAGTCGTGATTCATATACTTTAATAAAAGTGCATCCATTTCCTGACTGACCGCCAGCACCTCGGTGCTGGCACAGTTGTTGTCTTCAACAATTTCATTCAGTTTTTCGCGTAAGTTTTCTATTTCCAGAATCATAGTCTCACCTCTAAATCTTAAATCTTTCAACAAGAATCTGTAATTCCCTTGCCCCATGCGAATTCTGATCGGCAAGCTTTGTTTCCCGTATTGTCTTTTCAACGATATCATTAGTCTTTTCAGCAATATCCTGAACGCCCTTGGCGCTCTCATTGATGGTGGCCGCTACTTCATTCATTGCTGTCGATATACTTGAAACTGCAACATCAAGTTGGTCTGCAGCTAATTGAAATTCCGACATCAAATCATTAATATATTCTGCATCATTGTTATATTGCTCACTGACGATTGTAAGCTTTTCATAATCCGCAAGAACATTTTTATCTACAAAGTTTAGTATTTCTTCAGAATTTGTCTTCATGTGCCCAACTGAAGAATATACGTTCTTAACAATCTGCTGGATACCTGCTGCAGTAGCACTGGATTGTTCAGCAAGTTTCCTTATTTCATCGGCTACCACTGCAAAGCCCTTACCTGCATCTCCGGCTCTAGCCGCTTCTATGGCAGCATTTAATGCCAGAAGGTTAGTCTGACTTGTAATAGAAAGTATGGTTTCTGCCAATAGACTAATTTGAGTAATTGTATTTGATTCTTCAATGGCATTTTCCATCTTGATTTTTACCTCTTCGTAAATCTCCCTGGCATTTTTCGCAGACTCTACCGCATCTTTTCTCAGTATAGTAGCACGCTGGGTTATTTCTTCCGACTTATTGGCTCCGTCCTTAACTCTTTCAGCTATGGCACTGACGCTTGCGTCAATTTCTTCTGTAGTGGCTGTTATTTCCTCGGAGGATGCAGCTGTTTCCTCCATTCCTGCCGATAATTGCTCAGTTGTAGCCGAATTATCATGAGCATTTTCCTGAATGTTGTTTGACAGCTGCTCCATACTGCTTGCATTTTCCATAATAACCTCAGCTACATCATGCAGCTTTGCCGCCATATCTCTTAAAACCTGACGAGTTACAAACGTTGCTTTTGCAATTATTCCGGTTTCATCCTTATTCTTAGTAAGATATTCATATTTATCGTCATATATTAAATCCAGTTCGGCAGTCCTGTTTATCAGCTCTGTAAGTTTTATAATCGGTTTGGATATCCTTGAAGCAATAATCAACCCGGCTGCTGCCGCCAAAACCACCATTATTCCGGCTGCCATAAGAATATAGAAAACCATACTGTTCAAAGGAGCCATAATCTCTCCCAAATCACTAGTTACTACAGCCGTCCATTTTGTTTCAGGTATAATTCTGTAGGCAGCCTGTTTCAATTCTCCCTGATAATCGTACTGAACCACTTCCGGAGCAATATCCTCACCATTCTTAACTCTTTCCACAACAGCCTTTATCTGTGCATTTTCTATTGGACTTCCGATTTTTTTGTTATCAGGGTGGTACAATAGATTTCCTGTCTCGTCAACCAAATATGCATAACTGGACTTGGTATTCAGAATCTTTGTATCAGAAAGATACTTCACCATACTGTCTGCATTTACTGCTGCCCCTACGAAACCTAATACCTCACCATTAACCTTCACTGGATGGGTAAAAATTACAACGTAGGCCCCTGTTGATTTCGACTTTAAAGTTTCACTTATCACAGGATTTCCTGATTCTAATACTTCTTTTGTATAGGCTCTGTCATTAATGTCTGTACCTATCAGATTTTTATCACTGTCAGCACAAATTATTCCCTTATCAGTCACAAGAAAAATATGTTCAATATTACCTGCATCCTTGACCATCTGGGTAAGCTTAGCACCAAAGGCTACTTGTATTTCATCAATCTGCTGACCGGTCTTCGATTTTTGCAGAATTTCCTCTGCTTCTTTCATTGAGGCAACCAATTGGATATTTCTTTTTTCCTTATCGATCATTGCACTGATAACTGTTGAATTTTCTCTGTTAATTTCTGTCATTGTGGATTTTGTCAAATCATTGATTGTTTCTGTGGACTTTAGTAAAGCAATTACACCCATAATCCCAATTGTAAAAAGCATCATCGTAATCATCAAAATAGATAATTTAACCCTTAATTTCATAATTTTTTAATCCTCCCCGACTTAGTTAAGTCTAATATTCTGTTGTTCAAGCCTTTTAATTGTGTCAGCTTCTTGCATAGGTTTACTGAACAGATACCCCTGTATTCTGTTACATTTATGTTTTATCAGATAGTTCATCTGTTCCTGAGTTTCAACTCCTTCAGCCACAACACACAGATTCATTGAACGTCCAATCCTAACAATTAGGTTTGTAAGCGATTTATCTTTATTGCCTTCGGAGATAGTGTCAATAAAGGATTTATCAATTTTCAACGTGGTTATGGGTAGATTCTTTAGATAATTCAGTGACGAATACCCTTTTCCGAAGTCATCCAAAGCAATTTTAATTCCCTTGGCGCGCAATAGTTTCAATTTTTCGGCTATAACCTCATAAGACTCCATTAAAATAGATTCCGTTATCTCAAGCTCAACCTGTTTTGGATTAATACCGACTGCATCAATCCTGTCAATGACCATATGGGCAAAATCCTCCTCCAACAATTGAAGCATCGAGATATTTATTGATATATTCAACCCTTCAAACCCCTTATTTTCAAGGCTTTTAAGGAAATTACAGGCCTCATTCAACACCCATTCCCCTATGGGAATTATCAAATGGGTAGCCTCAGCAACCCCAATAAACCTTAGGGGAGATACAAAACCCAATTCAGGATTTCTCCATCTAATGAGAGCTTCAAAGCCCGAAATCAAGCCGGTCTTAATATCAAGCTGGGGCTGATAGTATAATTCAAACTCATTATTGTCCAAAGCCTTTCGAAGGTGTTTCTCTATCAACATTCTTTCGGAAAGTTCTTCGTTCATTGGCGAATTATAAAAAACAATTCTGTTTCTTCCGCTTTCTTTGGCCTTGTATACTGCTATGTCAGCATTCTTCAGCAATGCATCGACTTCGGTGCCATGCTCAGGATAAGTTGATATACCTATGCTTACAGTTATATAATTATTTATATTTTCAACCTCAAAACAGGGTTTAAAATTCTTTAGGATATTTACAGCTATCTGTTCCAGCTGCTCTTTTTTATTGTATTTCTCTACCAGAATGGCAAACTCGTCACCATCTATTCTGTAAAGTGTAGAACAATATATCCCCATTTTGGAAAGACGCTCACTGATTTTTAGCAGAAGAAGGTCTCCAAACCTATGCCCCATGTCATCGTTTATGTATTTGAAGTTATCAATATCAATATAAAGAAGTGCATATTTTTCCCCACTATTTTCTGCAATAAGTGAATTTATTCTATCAATCAAAGAATATCTGTTTTTAAGACCGGTAAGTTGGTCGTGATAAGCTATATGGTGAAGCCTCTGTTCGTATTCCTTTAGTTCTGTTATATCGGTATAGGATCCTGCCATACGGTAAAGTTCCCCTTTTTCATTTATTTGAGCTTTACCTCTTGCATAAATCCAAGCATACTTACCGTCCTTTTTTCTAAAACGGTATTCACAGCTATAATAAGGTGATTTTTGCATCTGATGAAGGAGCATTTTTTCTTTAACAATTGGCCTGTCCTCAGGATGAATGCATTCTTCCCAGCCATTACCGAGGGCATCAAACTCAGATTTGCTGTACCCGGTAATTTGAAACCATCTTTCAGAGAAAAAGGTTTTACCATTAATCTTCTGCCAGATTGCATCATTTGTTGCCTCTGATATAAGTCTGTAAAATTCTTCACTTTCCTTAATTTTATTCTGGTTTTCAAGAGCTTGCCTATACTGAGCTTCGAGTTCCGCTTGAGAAGCTTCCAACTGTCTGTTGGATATTTCAAAATTGCTATTAGCTTCTGATAAGGCTTTGCAGCTTTTAACCAACTCAAGCTCGGTTCTCTTGATTTGCTTGATTGAGTTGTTTGTAAGCATATATATAATTATCCCTGTAACAGTAACATACAAACAGCCCTTTATTAAGCTGAAAATAGCTACCATCTCCTTATCATATACCATAAAACTAAGCATTTTATCTGATAAGAGCACCCATAAAGAGCCTGTCAACATATAAACAGTTGTGATTTTAAGTGGTATATAATTTGTAAAATCTTTGAACATACCGTCCCTCCATCTATGACTAAAGGCTTTCTCCAGCCGCCTGTATATAAAGAAAATTAAAGACATCAATAATTTCAAATATAAAAATAAACCTGTATTTATATTCCAATAATACAAGTTTTTCTGTGAATTAAGAATAGAATTATTCAAGAACCTACCCCGAATTTTTTCGGGTTTTGGTGAATCCTGTCTTGTACTTTTTTAATCTAATATCAGATACAGACTTGCCTGTATATTTTTTGAACAGCTTTGCGAAATATTCAGAATCTTTAAATCCAAGTACTTCTGCTGCTTCATATGACTTAAGACCGTCAATGGCCAGTATTTGCTTTGCCCTTTCCATTTTAACCATTGTAAGGTATTCTATAAATGGAATACCAGTCTTTTGCTTAAATACTTCGCTTATATAGGTTTTGTTCATATATAATTTCTCGGCTACCATTTGCAGAGACAAGCCGTTATCAATGTTTTGGAGTATATAGTTGCTTACATCCCAAACTATTCCCTTATCCGGATATCCCAATTGTATTGTTTTTAATAAATCAAATAATTTCTGTATATCCATAATAATAAAATTCAACAATTCGTTGTAATCTGTAAATTTATGTACAGTAAGGTTGGCTAATAAGTCGGTATTTATATATTTTTCAAGCCAGCTGTTTTCTAACAATACTGCTTCCATTACCTTGGGAACTGCCTTCTTCATCACTCCCTCAAGCTTAATGACATCATAATCAAGTGCGGCACCAATTCGTTCAAGAATATGCCTTATACTGTCAATTGCTTTTAGCTCTCTGCTTTGAATAAGTTCCGCAATTTTATTTATATCATCCTTTTGATAAAATTCCTCCGCCCTCTCTTCAAACACCTCTTCGAGCTTCTTCACTCTCTCAGCTTCCCGTTTCCGGTTAGTTATGTGTTCATATGCCCTTTCAAGCAGCTTTTCCATTTCCTCCTCATTTGCAGGTTTTGTAAGAAAATCGAAGGCACCGAGAATTATACCCTGACGAGCATAACTGAATTCGCTAAAGTCACTGAGTAAAACAACACATGAACATAGATTTCTTTGCACGATATGATTTAAAAGTTCCATTCCGTCTACTTTAGGCATTTTTATATCCGTAATAACTAAATCAATACTATTTTTCTCAAGCTTTCTGATAGCATCCTCTCCGTTTTTAGCTTCTTCAACCACCACAAAACCTGTTTTTTCACCCCAGACCCCCATACGCTTAAGCCCTATTCTCACTATATCCATATCGTCTACAAGCATAACTTTCAGCATATATTAACCTCCATGAGCCTGATAGCGGCAACAAAATGTATATAAAACTATTTCCTCGAAATCCGCTGTGAGGCGAATAAAGGAGGTTAATTGGCCATGTGCGCTTTTAAAGCTTTTAGCCAATTTTTTACTACAAGCGGTTTCCATTATAGTTGCTGTATAGGGCTCATCCGGTATGGAATAGTAAAATATATTGTGGTTCCGACTCCAGTTTCCCCCTCAATCCATGTTCTTCCTCCATGTTTTTCAATAATACTTTTTATGGTAACAAGGCCGATCCCGGAACCTTCAAATTCTTCACTGGTATGAAGCCTTTGAAATATCCCAAAAAGTTTGCCTGAATATTTCATATCAAACCCTATTCCGTTATCCTTTACATAAAACACATACTCGTTTTCAGTAAGAGTACTTCCCACTTTGATTCGCGCCCGTTTCCGTTCCTTTGTGAACTTGAAGGAATTTGAAAGTATATTGTGTATAACCTGCCTTAACAGAATTCTATCTGCCATAACTAAAGGCAGTCCTGTTTCGATTACAAGCTCGATGCTTCGATCAGGATACGCAACTTTCAGTTCACTGAAGCAGTCGTTAAACTTATCTTCAATATTTATTTCTTCTATTTTTAGCTCAGACCTCGATGTCGTTGAGAAGAGAAGCAATTTATTCACCAGTTCTATCATACCTGTGGATATGTTTTTCACACAGGATAACATTTCCTGCACCTCAATGTTTAAATGCTTCCCGTAGTCCTCCAGTATAATTTTTATATAGCTTTCCACCGCCCGCAGTGGTGATTTTAGGTCATGGGATACAGTATGGGTGAAAGACTCAAGGTGACTTACGGCAGACTGCAATTCACGAGTTCTGTCCATAACCCTTTCCTCCAACTCCTCATTTAGTTTAAGAATTTCTTTTATTGCAAGTTTATAGTTTGTAATGTTCTCAAATACCACACCCACCTGATTGCTGCTGATTTTAAATGCATTAACTAGATAATATGTATTGATACCGGCATAATAGGTTTCAAACTGTTCTGTTTCCCCTGAGTACAATACTCTTTGGAAAATATGCTGATCAATATTTATATTACCGAATACCTCACTCCAGGTTTTTCCGGGCAAATCAGAAATGTTTCTTTTGGTCTGATAGCCGAAGCTCGGATTTAGTTCTACAAACCGTAAATCCGTAAGCTTACATTCTTCATCTATTACAGGTTCAAAAACAAAATAACCGTTAAGCATTTTTTCATACAGCTGCCTGTAGCGAGCTTCGCTGGAACTAAGGTCTTCTTTAACCACGGATAGTTCATCATATTGACGTTTTAGCTCCTTGTCTGAAGCTGTAAGGTCATCATAAATCTTTGATAACTCGGCATGGCTTTTTGCCAGTTCCTGTTTTATCTTGTTTATTCTATTAATATAAACCAACAGAATAAATATAAATACAACCAATAATACTAGTAATATTGAAGCAGAAATAATAACATTTTTATACTCCTTAAAAACTGAAGGAGGTTCATTGATAAGTATACTGTCATCCGGTAGCTGGTCAGTGCTGATATTAAACTGCTTTAGGACTTTATAGTCAAACATATAACGAGCGGCACTTGTATTATTAAGAGATATCCGGGAAAGGTCCTCCCCTTTTAATACCTTTAAAGCCAACTCTCCGGCCAATTTTCCCTGAACACTTCCACTTAGCATGCTTCCGCCAACTGCGCCATGGCCAAGTCCGAACTCATACAAATGATATACCGGAACCTTACTGACTTCGCTGATAAGTTTTGTAAAATTCTCAAAGCCTAAGATGTTTCCCTCTTCATCATTATGATAGGTAGTAATAAGTATTATACTGTCTTTGCCCGCTTGTTCTACCCTCGCAAGGATCTCTTTGTAACTTCCTTTATTCAGAGGTATCAGGTTAATATTAGAAGATACCTTCACAGCAGATTTTTTTGTAAGTTCCCAGGTTGAAATTCCGCTTTCAGAATTGTCAAAAATTACATATATCTCCCGCAAATCAGGGTTAATTTTAAAAGCTTGCCGAATTGTACCTTCAGCATCTACTTCTTCAATAATACCTGCGACTTCTCTTTCATTGGCAGTTAAGGTTTCAACACCTTGAGCATTTACACCGCAAAAAATGACCGGTGCATTGTCGAAAAGTTCCTTTCTGTGCTCTAAAGCAAATTTCAACGCCGCGTCATCAGTGGTTATAACTATATCAATATGCTTTTTTAAATATTTATATCTCATATAATCACTTAAATATTTGAGGTTGGTATTATCAGGATAAACCTTCCAATCCATAAACTCTACAGAAATGTCAAGGAGTTCTCCAGCATCCTTCAGTTTTTCCAATATACCGTCATTTTCCTTCTCAGTCCATGACAGACCTTCAGAATAAGAATTTATTATCAATACACTTTTTCTGTCAGTCGGCATTGCATTTGTACTAAATTCAGATATAAATATTAGTGTAAATGTCAAAACAAAAAATATTATATAAACTGAAAAATTATTCTGAATGCTGCTTTTCCTAAATCTCAAATCTAAACTCCCTCCTCCAGGCACATTTTACTATTATAGCACGTAGGTTTAATAGATATGTTTTCGGCAGTAGGATAACTTTTATTAATTTATTTCAACAAGCAGATATTTTCCGATACCTTTAGCGTATTTCAGGATGTCACAGCACTTTAGGACAACTCAACATTACATTTCTTCATTTTATAGGATAATATGTCAAATTTATAATATTGTTTTATTAATTTATGCCCGTTTTTATAGATCACCAAACAATTTTTTGTACAATTTTACAAATTACAAATAATTATATTATGTAATCAATCTATAAGTAAAGTGCATGTGCCAATGGATTGTGCATGTGACAATAGATATTGTATTAACTGATGAATATCTGCATAAGGCAAAATATGGCGACACCGATGGTATTCAGAATCTTGGTCATGTCTGCGAAATGCAGCTGCTGATAAATTACCTGAGTACTTATAACCAGGCGGGTTACGAAGGTCAGGAAGGGATTGGCTGTCACAGGATATCTTACAGCAACAGTTGCTATTGATAACCGATTTGCAAAAAAAGTGACGCCCCACAATGGGCATCACGTTTTATAATGTCTTATTTGAAGTCTATGTTTCCAGGTGATTAAACATTAAATTTCCTGATGCCGTCCTGAAGCTGTAAAGCCAATTGTGTTAAACCTTCCGCAGCCTCAGTAATCTGATGTACCGTAGATGATTGCTCCTCTGTTGCTGCTGCAACCTCCTGGGTACTTGCAGCAGTCTGCTGGGCTACGCTGGCTATCCCGGTGATCTCATCTCCAGCCTGTACGGCATTTCTACTCAGGTCTTGGGCCCTTCCAGCAACCATAAGAATTTTACTGTTAATATTCTCAACAACTTCGGCGATGTTATCAAATGCGGCAACTGTACTTACCAGAGATGCCGATTGTTCAATTGCGACAGCCTTTGACTTGTCCATTTTTACAACCGCAGAATTAACTCCCGACTGTACCTCCCTGATAATTGTATCAATCTGCTTTACAGAGAGGCTCGACTGCTCAGCAAGTTTACGGATTTCATCTGCCACAACCGAGAAACCCTTTCCGGCCTCTCCTGCTCTTGCAGCTTCTATGGCAGCATTTAATGCCAGCAGGTTTGTTTGGTCGGAAATACTTCGAATTACCTCCAAAATTTTTCCTATTTCCTGAGATTTGTCCGATAATTCAGATATTGCATCCGCAACCTCCAGTGATGTTTCATTATTTTCTTTTACTTTTTGTTCCTGATACCTTACAGATTCTTCACCGTTTTTTACTACTTCCTTCGCCTGTTGCATAATCTTTTCAGAGGCGGACATTTCTTCAGCTATACGGGCTAGTCCTTCAACTGTATCCAGGATTTTTGCATTGCCTTTTTCAGAGGATACAGCCTGCTCTGATGCTCCTCTCGCCAACTCCGATACAGTTATTGCAATCTGTTCCGAAACCTTGGATACTTCCCCCGAGGAAGCAGCAAGCTCTTCACTTGAGGCCACAAGTTCCTGGGAAGCATCGCTAACATTTACAATCAGTGTCCTGAGATTCAGAACCATATTTGAGAAGGCATGACCCAGTTCACGGATTTCATCTTTGGACCGGACTTCCGGTATCTGCTGAGTAAGGTCACCCTCAGAAATTCTGCCCGCTATTGTTGTCAATGCTTTTATTGGTCTTGCAATATTTCTTGTAAGCATATAACCAACTAATACAGCTCCTAAGACAGTAATAATTACGATAATAAGTAATATACTTATTCTTGCTTTTATGTTATTTTCGGTTTTATCAATAGCTTGTGCATCTATATTTTTAACGTATGTACTCCAGTCCTCAGTTATTCTTTTTATATCGTCTACATTTTCTTTTACTGTAGTACCTAAAGCAATGGCTTCATCCATCTCTCCATTTCTAACTTTATCAAATACAACCTGAACTCCTTTATCATATTCATCATGGCTGGTTTTCAATGCCTTAAGGAATTCTTGGGACTCGGTTGTTCTAGCCTTCCCCTCAATTTCCTTAAATACAAGATTTAGCCGGTCGGATAAAGAATTATATTGTTCAGTAAATTGTTCTTCCCTATATACCATGTAACCTCTTACAGTAGCAACCTGTTCCAGATTTATAGATCTAACTTCCTTTACAAGAATTTCTACAGGGATATTTTCATTAACAATTACTCCATATGAGCTGTTTACTGAATACATTCCAATCAGCCCGATAACGCTTACCAAAATAATTAGAGAGGTTATAACAAAAAAGCTAATAAATATTTTTACTCCAATTTTTAATTTCATAGCATTAGCATCCTCCGTTTTATATATAATTTTTCAACATATAGCTATTTTCACTGTAAGATAGTAAAACCAGCTCTTCATATTGAAACAGGTTATATAATAGATGCCACCTTTTATTCTATTAAAACACAAAAGTACAAGTTTTTTTATAGACTATTATTATCAACTATTAATACTAGCTATAGCTACTTTTTTGGAACTCCGTTAAAGCCCTCGCCTAAAACCTCTCTTACGTCTGCCAGGATCATAAAAGCGTCTGAATCCAAAGCGTGTACAATCTCCTTCAAGTGTTGAATCTCATTTCTTGAGAGGACACATAAAAGGACATTTTTATCCTTACCCGAGTATACTCCTCTTCCTTTTAATTCTGTAACACCTCTATCCATTTCAATAATAATTCTCTTTGCTATTTCTTCCTGATGCTCAGAGATTATTAGTACGGCTCTTGCATAGTCAACCCCCTCTACCATAGCATCAATAACCTTTGTGGTTATAAAAAGACTTACCAGTGAGTACAAACCAATAAGGACACTATTAAAGGCAATGATTGCGAAAACAATGATTAATGCATCAATGGCAAGAAGAATCTGGCCAATTGTCAGATTTTTAATAGGTTTATTTAAAAGTTTTGCAGCTAATTCAGTTCCACCGGTTGTAGCTTCCATTTTTAATACTATCCCAAGGCCTATACCGCTTACAAAACCGCCGATAATACTGTAAAGCAGAATATCCGGTGCTGATGTGCCACCACCATTTACCAGTATTTTTTTTGCTAAAACAGCAGAATAGGATTCGGTCAGGTCAATAATTACAGATAGCATAATTGTCCCATATAAGGTTCTTATAAAGAAATGTCTGCCGATAAATTTATAGCCCATAATAAAAAGAGGAATATTAATAATCAGCATCACGGTTCCCACCGGGAATCTGCCGCCGCTAAGATAAAAAATTACTGTTGCCAGACCACTAAGACCGCCGGGTGCAATTTTGTAAGGTACAAGAAATATGTTTATTGCAAGTGCAGTAATAGCTGCACCAAATGTAATAAGAAAATATACTTTAATAAACGCTGCTACCTTTTTAAGTGACATTTGCCCTCCACGTTTCCGATATCAATAAAATTTATTGCCTGTTACCTTGACTATCTCTAAAATTTTACAATAACAAAGGTGGCAGAGCCACTTTTGCTTGCATATGTGTGACAGCAACCTGTCACACTGGGCCTTTTTCTTTAAACTGAATATTTATTCGGTTTAATGTATTAAGGAAATTCAGGCCACGCGCATTAATTCATTCATACTTTCATTGAAATAAAAAAACATATATATCTAATATATGTTTTTTTATTGTATATAAACATTTAAATTATTTCAATACAACTTAAATACCTTTTCCCCGTGTAATAATCAGACTACAGCACTTTTTGCAGAAAGGCTCTGGTTCTCTCGTTTTTAGGGTTTGTAAATATCTCCTCGTGGGAACCCTCTTCACTGATTTCACCTTTGTCCATAAATATTACTCTAGATCCTACTTCTTTGGCAAAGCCCATTTCATGAGTAACAACCACCATTGTCATACCATCTCTCGCCAGCTTTTTCATAACCTCGAGAACTTCACCAACGAGTTCGGGGTCAAGAGCTGATGTTGGCTCATCAAAAAGCATTATTTTAGGTTTCATTGCAAGCGCTCTTGCAATAGCAACCCTTTGCTGCTGACCGCCAGAAAGACGTGCAGGATATTCATCCTTTTTATCCTCAAGGCCTACCATTTTCAATAATTCCATCCCATAGCTTACAGCTTGGGCTTTAGGTATTTTCTTAACCAGAACCGGTGCCTCAATAATATTTTGTATAACGGTCATATGTGGAAACAGGTTAAATCGCTGGAATACCATCCCCAATTCTGTACATATCTCCGAAATCTTCTTATGCGTAATTTTAAATTGGCTTTTACCATCTATTTTCTCTGCAAGGAGTTCATCTTCAATCATTATTTTCCCGCTTGTAATTACCTCAAGATGGTTAAGACATCTGAGCAGGGTGCTCTTTCCTGAGCCACTGGGACCAATTATACAAAGCACCTCTCCCTGCTGAACCTCAAGATTTATATTTTTTAGCACCTCAAGGGTTCCAAACGACTTATATACATTTTCAACTTTTATCATTCTTCCCATGCCGTCTCTCTCCCTATTCGTATACTGAATATTTCTTTTCTAGTTTTTCAAAAACAAAGGTAAATAAAGATGTCATTAATAAATACAGCGCAGCTGATGGTAAATAAATCAAGGCATTTCCTGTTGCATTGACTATCTGAGAAGTATTTCTTAGCAACTCTGCCATTCCAATAGTTGAGACTAAGGCAGAGTCTTTAAGCAAGGCTATCACTTCGTTTCCCACCGGAGGAATAAGTCTTCTGTAGGATTGAGGAACAATAACCCTTCTCATAGCTTGTCCATAGCTCATTCCCAAAGCCTTTGCCGCTTCCATTTGACCTTTGTCTATTGACTGTATCGCAGCTCTTATTATTTCGGCCAGGTACGCTCCCGAATTGAGAGCAAGTGCTATGTAGGCATTAGTCATTGCACTAAAAGACATAGCTTGACCAAAAATAAGAGGCAAACCATAGTAAAAGAAGAATATCTGCATTATTAGAGGAGTTCCTCTGAAAAGCCAAATATAGAACCAGCAAAGTTTATCAATAAAAACATTCTTTGACAGCCTTCCAAGTGCTAAAAAGAGGCCAAGTATCATACCGAATATTACTGCCACAACTGTCAATTGAAGTGTTACAACACTTCCTTCCAGTAATTGAGGCATTTTACTTAATATAAAATCCAATTTTAACAACTCCCTATTATACCTTTTTTATCTTTCTATTTTTAAATATAGACAAGAGAATTTATTTAATTCTCTTGTCTATATCAAATACTTTAAACGCTTTATTACTTAATATCCTTTACGTTCCCGGTAAGATCTTCATCAAACCATTTTTCGGATAATTTCTTCATTGTTCCGTCTGCAAACATTTCTTCCAAGGCTTTTTGAGCCTTATCTCTCAGCTCTGTATTATTTTTGGCAAAACAGATTCCTATTGGCTCATTTGTCAATCTTGCACTTGATACCTTATAGCTTTTTGGGTCTTTCTTTACGTAGTATCTTGCAACAACTTCGTCAACTACTATTGCGTCAAGTCTGTCAGCCTTCATATCTGAGAACGGCTGAATTACCTGGTCATATTGCTTAAGTGTAAACTTTGTAGTTTTAAGGTATTCGCCACAGGATTCATCAGCAGTAGTACCGATCTGTACGCCAACATTTTTTCCCGCGAGATCTTTTGGTTCCTTTATTGTTGTATCAGCAGCAGGTACAACGATAACCTGCGCATTTGCAATATACGGAGTTGTCATGGCATATTTAGCCATTCTTTCCTCATTACGGCTTACTGATGAAACAATAACATCAAACTTATTTGCTTCCAAGGCAAGAAATATACCCGCCCAGTCGTTTGATACAAATTCAGCCTTCATATCGAGTCTCTTTGCAACCTCAGTAGCTACATCAATATCGAATCCGACAGTGGTATTTGATTCATCTTTAAATTCCATTGGCGGATATGTGTCGTCTACTCCGACCTTAAGTATCTGTTGTCCTGCCTTTGCACCTTCTGCCGCCTTACTGTCTGCGGAAGAACCACATGCAGTTACCACGAAAGCTATTACAAGCAACGCAGATAAGCAGATTAACCTTCTTTTCATTTTGTTCATAAACCCCTACACCCCTTACTCAATTATGTATATTTATTCATGCAATAATAATACATTAAAACATTCATTTTTACAAGAATTTTTGCAAGTTTTATACTTCTAACTTGCATATACATTTTTATCAATAATTTCTACAAGCTTACTGTTCAAGGAGTTTAAGGACCATATTGAAACATATCTTCTATGCATTAAGCTTTTTAAATATATTATCCTTTACTTTAGAATTTACTCTAATGCTATTAACACCTTCATTAATCAGCGCCTGTCTTATATACTCTATTTCTGCCTCGGTAAGTTGAATTATTCTTCCCTTCTGTTCGGACTTCATGTTCTTCAGTATATCTGCAATAGCGCTTTTCGCTTTCTCTATCTCTTTAAAATAGTAAACATCCAATTCACTGAAATAAACTGCGTCGTATTTCTGATATATTTCTTTAATTAAAACTGCATCAATACGAACCAGCTTCGATATACTCACTATCTTATAAACACCTAGATAATCAATATAGTAGCTCTCATTTTCCCTACCGGATTTTCTTACAATAAAGTTTGATTCACTCACATAATCATAACTCATAGGCCACTCCTCCCAAAAATTAACTATAGTACTATCTCCATTATAGCAATATAAAATCACCTCAACAATATTTCAGGAATTATTATGATTATTTTAATTCTGCAAGATAGCCCCGGTTAAAACAGCATACTTATCTACCATTAAATAGTGTTATTTGATCTTTTAATCGCAATCGTTGACAAATAAAATGGTATATTTTAAACTGGAGAAGTGATTGGTCAAGACTCCATTCTTTTCAGTGTTGAGTCTAAAAGATACCAGAAGTTGTTATGGCTTTTTGGGGACTAATTTGGGAGGTTACATGAGAAAAATTAAAGAAATTGCAGGTATTAACATAGATGATATTTCAATGGAACAGGCCGTTGAAAGAATATACGAGTTTATTGCATTAAATGAAAATCATTCTGTTTTTACACCAAATGCCGAAATAATGATGGATGGTATCACAAATAAGGACATGAAAGCAATATTAAATGGCGCCGACATGCTTGTAGCAGACGGAGCAGGTGTTGTACTGGCTTCTAAGATACTTGGCAAGGCCGTTACCGAAAAGGTTTCCGGCTTTGATCTTGTTAAGAACCTCTTAGCCGAATCTTCTAAAAGGCCTATAAAATTCTACCTTTTCGGAGGCAAACCCGGAATACCCGAAAAAGCAAATGCAAATATAATCTGTGACTATCCGGGTGCTGAAGTAGTTGGAACTAGAAACGGTTATTTCTCAAAGGAAGATGAGGCTTCAATAATTGAGGAAATAAACAATTCCGGTGCTGATGTACTACTGGTTTGTCTGGGTGCTCCTAAGCAGGAATTGTGGATTACAGAAAATAAGAGCCGATTAAAGGTTAAAGCTTCTCTTGGTGTAGGCGGAACACTGGATGTGCTGGCGGGAAATGTCAAGCTGGCACCAGACTTTTTCAGAAATAACGGTCTTGAATGGTTATACCGGCTGTACAAGGAACCTTGGCGCTTTAAAAGAATGCTAAGGCTGCCAAAGTTCATACTATATGTTCTGGGAATAAGAATTGGGCTTATAAAGAAGTGATAGCAAATGTGCAAGGTGTTCTTCAGAACACCTTGACAGCCCCGTAGTTCATGACGATTTATTCCGGTTTACTTCGGTTTACTTCGGCTTATTTCGGTCTATTTCAGTGAATTACCCGTCAGTCTTTCAATTATATATACAGATGTGTAATAAACATCCGACAATTTCAATACCCCTGTATCTTTCAGTTTTTTCTGAAGAGTATTGTCGATTAGCCCTAGTTTACATGCTTCAGAAAAATTGTTTTCAGATACAGTATTTTTTTGGAAAAGCTCAAGGACTACCTTCCCAAACTCCTCTTTCGTCAAAGGCTCATCCTTCAGATAATTTCTTATTGTAATATCAAATTTATAATTATAGGCTTCCTCTGATACTCTGGGAACTCCGTTTAGTATAATATAAGCAAGGTCCTTTATCTTCGCTTCTTTGTCATATTTATAGTCATTGGTAATACCTCCGCTTAGCAAACCCAGGTTTATCAGTTTTTCGGCATACGGGTAACTCCAATTTCCAGTAATACTTGCAACCTCCTCTTTTATATCAGACATATATATACCCATTTTACGCAAAATCTTCTCAATTTCCTGCTGAGTATCCAAATTACGATCCGCAACAAGTATTGGAATGTCCATACCTTTGGATATACTGTAAGCAGCAATGATTCCGGCGGCATAGCCTGTACCTGCCCTACTGGAATTTGAACCGATAGCTGTCTGAACCAATGAGGACGCTGAAATTTTATCACCGGTCATAAGTACGTTATTCAGCTTCTCGGGTATCAGCGAGCCAAGGGGTATGTAAAAAGTCTTAGGATTGCATAATACATATCTGTTTCCATCATCCATTGTAAATGTAACAGGTCTTGAGGCTGTACTTATTCTGTCAATATACCTTTTACCAGTGAGTACATCACTGAGTGTCATTGTATAGACTCCCTTAAAGTGGTACGGAGAAGACATGATAAATCGTTCTGCCACAACTATTCCGTTTGCATTTTTGAATTCTTCAAGATTGGCTTTCAAATAGCTGTAGAATTCTTCACATTCTTTTTTTGCTGCATTGTATGCCTTATTAATTTTATCGTCATCGGTCAGGTCAATACCATTCATATTTATAGCTTCAATAATTACATTTCCACTGCCCTGGTCGGCAATATTCAACCCTGATATAAATATGTTTCGATTACCTGTTTTATAGCTTTTTAATAGATAATCTATTAAAAAACCCTGCTTTTTCAGTGTTTCCTGAACTTTGGCATTGTCAATTCCTGAAACTGAAAAATTGAGTTTTACCGGCTGATACAAATTATCCAGACCTATATCACCGTACCCTGTAGTAAAGTCGGCATTACACTTTCGAAGCAAATCTCCTGACAGGCTTCCGTCAATATATCTTTTAGCCTGTATTGTCAGGTTTTCATCAGGCAGCTTAACGGCAATACTTTGAATATTTCCATTTACAGCATTAACACTTGTCACCTGAGCATTATAAATTACAGTCAGGTTTTTGTTTTCCAGCAATTTAGATATTTCGTTTTTATAATTTTCAAGATTTGAACCATCTCCCGCTTTATAACGTATTCCCTTAAACAGGTCTGAACTTACAATGTTTCCGTTTGGTGTAAGATCTGCTGACCAATCAATATTTTGTGTTTTTTTAAGGCTATCACCCAAATCCCTGGAGGGACAAAGGAAAAGCGTTTTAGCTCCCACTCTTGACGCTCCCAGAGCACCGGTCACTGCGTCCAGGCCATCACCTATTACTGCTACGTCAAAGCTATCCTCGTCGGCTATAGAACCAAGGTTACTGAAATTGTAATCCGCTCCGGTGTCATAATAGTAATCTTTTTTCAACATGGGTTTGACAACAAAGAAAAAAAGTATCGTCACTACTATCAGAATCAACGCAAGTCTGATAAGTATATCTATCCTTTTTTGTTGTACGGTTTTCAGTTGATTTGGTTTATTCATTAATATCATTTTCCTTTTTTGGTTTACTAGCTTTTAAAATGCAAAAAAAGAAGCCTAATACTATATCGTCATTAAACTTCTTTTTATTAATATTCGCTCATTTCTGGAAATATTTATTTTTGATTTTCACACAATTAATTATTTAATTGTGTACTTACCCTTAACCATAATATATGAATCCTTGGAAGCTTTAATTCCTCTTCCGTCACCGTTGGGGACAAGTAACAGCTGGTTGTCGGGAATTACTTCTCCGTTTTTATGGTCTTTGCCTGAAATAAGGTTGGACAATCCCCCGCTTGCTGTCTTTTCTATGTATGCTTTCGCTCCACCCTTGGTTCTAACTATTATCTCTGTACTGCTATCACATAGCATTATTTTTCCTGAATTCAGTTTAACTACTTTAAATTGTATACTGTCTTTTACCGAAGCGAGTTCCTTTTCGGCCGCATTCAATTTTGCTTCAGTTTCAATTAATTTTTTTTCAAGATCACTTTGTGAGCCTGAGGCTGAAATCTGTTTTTTCAGATCGTCGCTGGTGGTTTGTATTAAACTTCGTAAGCTGGCCTCCAACTTGTCTATGTATGTAGAATCATAAATAACCTGTCCGCTGCCTGTTGCAGCTCTCACAACCGGTGCAAGCTGAAGTAAAGCAAAACCGCATATTAATGCAGCTAAGACAATAACGTATTTCTTTTTTATCAGACTCTTTAGTTTACCCATCTCAACCTCCATCAGCTACAGTGCTTTTATTTTTCTTATTCAAGTATCAAGAATTAGTAACTTTTATCCAAAACATCTATTATAATTCTGAAAGCCCAAAACTGACTTCCAGAGCATTATTTACCCTATCCATAAGTTCTTCGTCAAGATGCCCGATTTTTTCTCTCAGGCGTTTTTTATCTATAGTTCTTATTTGTTCCAATAAAATAACCGAATCCTTTGCAAGACCATATTCCAAAGCTCCGATCTCAATATGAGTGGGTAGCTTTGCTTTATTTATCTGAGAAGTAATTGCAGCTGCAATTACAGTAGGACTATATTTATTTCCGATATCATTCTGAACAATCAGTACAGGCCTGACACCGCCCTGTTCTGAGCCGATGACCGGACTCAGATCTGCATAATATATGTCTCCTCTTTTTATTACCACGTTTCCTCCATCTCCCCAAGCCGTTCCTCATATATGCTTTGCTGATCATTATCAGCTCCGAGGCATCCCTCTGCAAGCCTTAAATTTATCTCAGCCATTTCTTCGTACCCTCTCCTCATTTTTTCCCTCAATTCAACCTTACGTTTTTCTCTTATATAAAGACTCATTGCTTCCCTTACAATCAGACTTCTGTTTGTTTTTTGATTAGAAGCCAGAATATCCAATTCTTCAAGTAAATTGTCCGGGACGCTAATTAATATCTTTTTATATTGAGCCAACTTATTTACCCCCACTCTATTGAAACGACAAACAACGACCTCTTTTTCATCATTTACTCGTCTCCTAATAAGCTTTTCTCTCTATTTATATATTATAATATTCCTAAATAAATTATCAGTATGACAAAGAAAAATACAATTGCACACGTATGGAATTATTATAATCCACCACTAGATACACGGTCAAATTAAGTTTATATTACTGTATTCTTTGAAAACCGCCTATAACATATCTTTCAGAGGATTTTTCTAACAAATTTCTGTCTGGTTATATTAAGTAATTCAAAATTTTTGATATCTTTCCATCCTTTACAAACGCTCTTGGTATTCTTTTCCCCACAATGCAAATTAGTTCATAATTTATCATACCTATTGAGCTTGCAACATCCTCAACTGAAATTGTGTTGTCCCCTTGATGGCCTATGAGGACAACCTCATCGCCTACTTCGACATTTTCTGTTAAATCTGTCACATCTACCATACACTGGTCCATGCAGATTCTTCCTACAATAGGAGCAAACTGACCATGTATGAGCACCTTCCCCTTGTTGCTCAGCATCCGGGTATACCCGTCTGCATAACCTATAGGAATTGTTGCAATACGTGATGTTCTGGCAGTTGTAAAAATTCTTCCGTAGCTTATTGAAGTATCTTTTTCAACTTCCTTTACCATAATTATATTAGCCTTTAAGGTCATTGCCGGTTTTAAGAGAATTTTTGACTTATCAACTTCTTCAGACGGGTATAAACCATATTGAATAATGCCCGGACGAACCATATCCAAATGCATCTCAGGATATTCGATAATTCCTCCACTGTTGGCACAATGCTTAACTGGGATATGTACTCCGATTCTCTGAAGCTCATTGCATATACTCATAAAACGTTCAAACTGTGTTAAGGTAAATTCTCTGTTTTTCTCATCCGCTGTTGCAAAGTGTGTAAATAAGCCTTCAATAATTATGTTGGGCAGGCGGCTTATTTCTATTACATTTTTTACTGCATTATATCCTGGAAGAAAGCCTATCCTTGACATACCTGTATCAATTTTGATATGAATTTTCACCTTTCGTCCCTGCCTAACAGCCTCGTCAGAAAGTGCCTTTGCCAATTCCTGACTAAAAACCGATTGGGTTACATCATTTTGAATAATTTCATTTGCCCTTACGGGATCGGTATAACCTAAAATAAATATTGGTACATTTATTCCATGCTTCCTCAACTGAATTGCCTCATCCAGCATTGATACCGCAAGTCTTGTTACTCCATTCTCCAGGAGTGTCCTTGCCACCTCCATTACTCCGTGTCCGTATCCATCAGCCTTGACTACCCCCATAATTTCGGCATTTTTGTTGGTAATTCTTCTAATTTCACGAATATTATGAGCGATGTTGTCGAGATTTATCTCGGCCCATGCTCTGTTCAGTTTATATTCCATTCTATCCCCCATCTACGTGCATTGCGTGCTCATAAAAGTTTTAATATGACACGAAGTGGCTTTTTGTAGCGCGAGAAATATAGATGTAAGCGCCAACTCATGTTTCTCACTTTTCACGCTAACCTTCGTGTACCCCATATACCCTTGTTTACTGAAACAGACAGTGCAGCTCAAAGTTGTTGTTACTTTACAGCTTGCTAATTTGATCTCTGCTTTAATCTGCCTAAAATTAATAAAGTTTCATTCACTAAGAATATCTTTCTCTAGTATAACCAAATTCTGTTTACCAAAAACATTTTTTACAAAAATACTAGCTAATACATATGTTCAATAGTTGTTTTCTTTAACACTATTCAAACATTAAACATATCTATTATAATAACACTTATACTATAATAATATGTTTTATTATATTTAATGCCACTAATACGTTTGTCACTGCTTCATAACTTTTTTAATTGCTGTAGGAATACTTTCCACGATGTCAGATGCAATCACTCCGTATTCCCCTTTTTCTTCTGCTGCCATATCTCCGGCCAGACCGTGCAGATACACTCCGGCCACAGCAGCCTCAAACACTCCAGCTCCCTGTCCAATCAGCGATGCAATAATACCGGTCAATGAATCCCCGCTGCCTGCTGTGGCCATCCCGGAATTGCCTGTGGGGTTGATATAAACTTTCCCGCTGCTGTGAGCCACAATTGTTTTTGCACCCTTCAGCACTACTGTTACTCCCCACAATCGGGAATATTTCAGCGCTGTCTCAAGTCTGTTCTCCTGAATATACTGTATGTCAAGCCCTGTCAACCTTGCCATTTCTCCCGGATGCGGAGTAATAACCACTTCATTTTTAAACCTGTCGAAGAGCCCAGTATCCTTTGACAGGGCATTCAGTGCATCGGCATCAAGTACAACAGGTATATCTATTTTGTCGGCAATTGAATTTATTATATAGAATATGTAATCATTAGAAGAAAGGCCCGGCCCTATAACTGCCGTGTCACATTTATTTAATAGTTTTAGTATACCTTCTATGCTGTTCTGCCCCAGTACCCCATTATACTCCACTAGTCCAATCCCTACCGCCTCGGGCACTACGCTCTGGTATATATTTATCATACTTTTTGGAGCACCAATGTACACAAGGCCCGAACCTGTTCTTAGGGCTGCCTTTGATGCAAGGCAGCCGGAGCCCGCCATACCCTGCGAGCCTGTTATAACTGCCAGTTTTCCGCAGCTGCCCTTGTTGGCTTCCGAACCTCTCTTTGGGATTATCATCTTTACTGTCTTAAAATCTGTTAAAAATATATTAATATTTACAGAATCAAGTGCTTCAGTTGGCATACCTATGGCTTCTACTGCCAGTTCTCCGGTGAATTCCGCTCCGGGGTATATGAGCTGTCCTATTTTAGGTAATTCAAAGGTTACAGTTTTAGCTGCTTTTATACAGGCACCGGATACCTTACCAGTGGCAGATTCAACACCTGAGGCAATATCTATGGAAAGAGTATAGATGGAATTTGTATTTATAGAATTAATAACTTCGGCAATATATCCTTTTGCTTCTCCTCTGAAGCCTGTTCCGAATATACCGTCAATTACAAGAGATGCTTTAGACATTTCATGTCCGAATTCATCTATATTTAAGGTTTCACCAATATATCTGATATCTGCCTTGAGCCTTTCTATAATATCAAAATTCAAGCGGGCATCTCCCATAAGAAAAGCTTTATCAAACAGGCAGTATACAATTATATTGTAGCCTTTTATCAATAGATGTCTGGCCACTGCAAAGGCATCTCCGGCATTATTGCCCTTTCCTGCCACAAGGATAACCTTCTCGGGCAATGAAGTATTCAGTTCAAAATACCGCTCAACATGCCGGACTATTTGCAGTGCAGCGTTTTCCATCAGCAGCAATCCAGGAATGGCCATCTTCTCAATCGAATATTTATCTATTTCGCCCATCTGGGCACCGGTAACGGCTTTCATGTCAAATCACCTTTCAGTAGTTAGTAGTTAGTAGCTAGTAGTTATAGTTAGTAGTTAGTAGTTAGTAGTTAGTAGTTAGTAGCTACTATCCAGTAGTCTGAATCAGTAACAAAAACAGCCCAACAGCTTTTGCTACTTGTTGCCGAAGTAAACCTCATCCAGCTTCTGCAGTTGGTCTCCCCCAAGAAGATCATGGAAATAGGAGTATGTATCGGTATCGTCCTGAGCCCTGAGTTCCCTCTCATCAACCAGCTTTATAAGCTTTTCCTTTGTTTCGGCAATTTCCCTGTCAAGTTCGGCCACCTTCTGCTGATTTTCTCTTATGGAGAAATAAACAAGTTTTACAGTCTGCTCGAGCAGTTCCAGATTAGCCTGCCTAATTTCTTTAGGAATGGCAGCAAGTCTTTCCTCTATCTCGGTCAACCTGTTATTAATACTCACAATCTGCTTTTCACATTCCTGCATGTCAGACTGTGCATCCTGATTGTTATTATCAAAAACCTCGGTTGTCAGCTTTATTATTTGGTCCATATATTCTTTTTTGTTAACGACTATTTCTTTTGATTCGGAAATAATCCTTGACTGTTCCTTCAGCAGTTCCTTGATATTATTCTCACACTCTACTATGGCTTCGGTTTTAACAATGTTTTTAAACAGACCGTTCCACCTTTCGTCCAAAGTTAACAGAGAAATGTCATTTTTTATTAGGACCTTCATATCCAACTGAGGTTCCGGTTTTTTTCTGTTAAAAAACTTCCACATTTGACCTCCACAATCCCAGCTTAACATATTTTTCCGACTTCAATTATATATCGGTAAAAACCGTAATATTTATAACGCATATGTTCAAGGAACGTCAATTTTAAGCCTGAAACTTGTAAAGCATAATACTCGAGGGTATAATTAATTATCAGACTTAATTGCCTGTATAGTCAAGGCATAAAATATTCAATTAAGCTTTTGCGTCTGAAAGAAAGGTAATTTATGAAACATTTATTGCTATATGCTCATGCCGGCAGCAGGAATCACGGCTGTGAAGCTATTGTAAGATCAACCTTGAAAATATTAAATCTCAAGAATATAGATGTATCTCTAGCGACCTTCAGAGTACAGGAGGATATAAACTTTCTGTCACCCGATTTCAAATTAAATTATATCACATATAAGCGTTATGAAGGTCTACACCCCATAAGACTTATAGATGCAGCATTAAGAAAATCAAAGCTAAAGAAGGATTTTCTATTTTCCTTTTCTCAAAAAGATATTACAGCTAAAATGGACAAGCAGACCTTATGCCTCTCTATAGGAGGAGATAACTACTGCTATGGTATCCCAAGATGGATCTACCATACAAATAAAATGGCCCTCGAGAAAGGAAGCAAAACCGTCTTCTGGGGCTGTTCTGTAGACCCCGAGGTCATAAATGCAGAGATGCTGGAGGACTTAAAAAAATACAGCCTCATCATTGCCAGAGAAAGTATTACCCACCAGGCTTTTGTTGACAAAGGCCTCACCAACACAATACTTCTGCCCGATCCGGCCTTTACATTAGACTTACAATCAGCGCCACTGCCGGAGGGCTTTATCGACGGTAATACCATCGGAATAAATGTAAGCCCTCTTATAATGAAAAGTGAAACCAGCGGAGGAATTGTATTCAAAAGCTATACACGGCTTATTCAGCATATTATTGATACCACCGACAGCCAGATAGCTCTTATTCCGCATGTACTTTGGGAGCATGACAATGATATGGTTCCGCTGTCAAAACTTTACGAGTTGTTTAAAAATACCGGAAGAGTTATACTTCTTGGTGACAACTACAACTGTATGGAGCTGAAAGGTTTTATATCCAAGTGTAAGCTATTTATCGGAGCACGTACACACGCAACTATTGCCGCCTATTCCACAGAGGTTCCTACGCTGGTTATAGGCTATTCTGTAAAGGCCAGAGGCATTGCGAAGGACATCTTCGGCAGTGAGGATATGTACACCCTCCCCGTTCAAAAGCTTGAGGAGGAAAATCAATTAATAAAAGCTTACGAAAACCTGAAGGAGCACGAGGGAGATATACGGAGGCATTTATCTGACTTTATGCCGGGCTACATTGAAAAATCCTATTCTGCCGGAGTTCCAGTCAGGAATTTGTTGTCAGAAGAATGAAAGGATAAACCCTGAATAAACCATGAAGATAAATGAACTAAAATGGGGCGCTGCCCTGTCATATACAAATATTTTACTTTCAAATTTAATAAATCTTGCTTTTACGCCATTTCTGCTTACTACACTGGGAAAATCAGAATATGGACTTTATATGCTAATCGGTGCCTTTGTTGGCTATATGGCTGTCCTGGATTTTGGTCTGGGTAATACAATAATCAGGTATGTCGCAAAGTACAGAGCGCAAAATGACAAAGAAGGCGAACAGGGCTTTCTGTCTCTTGCCTTTCTGATATACACGGTTTTAACCGTATTTGCAGTTGGAATAGGTCTATCCTTAATTCCAGCGCTGCCTTCCATTTTCGAGGAATCATTGACCGCGACCGAGCTGGATACCGCCAGAAAAATGTTTGAGATCCTTATCATAAATATTGGCCTGACATTATTTATGAATGCATTCACCTCAATAATGTCAGGCTATGAAAAATTTGTTTTCCCAAGAGCAATGGCAATCGTAAGGGTCATTGCCCGGCCGCTGGCAATTATCATCCTGCTGCTGATGGGCTATAAGGCACTGGCCATAGTTGTGGTGGATACGGTATTAAACGTATTGCTGCTGTTAATAAACATGTGGTTTGTGTTTTATAAAATGAAAGTAAAAATAAGATACCGTCATCATAACTGGCCTTTTGTAAAGGAAATTCTGCTTTTTTCAGTTTATGTTTTTATTAATATGATAGTCGATATGGTGTACTGGAAGCTTGGACAGCTTGTTGTAGGTATTTATTACGGGGCGGCATCGGTAGCTATATTCGGCCTCGGCATGTCCTTTCCGGGCTATTATATCAATTTTTCAACAGCAATTTCCGGAGTGTTCCTGCCAAGGGCTACACAGATGTGTGTTGATAATGCTTCCAGCAAAGAGCTTGATAATCTTTTTATTAAAACAGGAAGAATTCAGTTTATTGTAATAGGCTTTATCCTATCAGGCTTCATACTGTTGGGTAAACCCTTTGTAATTCTATGGGCCGGACCCGATTATGTTCAGGTATATCAGATTGCTCTTATTGCTATGGTTCCTCTGACAATTCCGCTGATTCAGAATGTTGGCATATCAATACTCCAGGCCAAAAACTTACACGCCTTCAGATCTATAATGTACCTGATTATATCAGTTTTTAATCTGGGAATAAGCATACTACTCACCAGGGAAATCGGCATAATTGGTGCTGTAATAGGCACCTCAATATCACTGATTATAGGAAATATTATAATTATCAACATCTATTACCGGAAGAAAATCGGACTGGATATAGCCAGATTCTTCAGAGAAGTATTCCACGGGCTTCTTCCGGCAATGGTACTGAGTATACTAATAGGCGTAGCATTTATGTACATTCCTGTGGGTGGCTGGACCGGATTAGTGCTGAAGGGTATTCTGTTCTCGGCTGCATATGGGACAGCAATCTGGCTCATAGGTATGAACTCGTATGAAAAAGGCTTATGCCTGGGACCTGTTATGGGAATACTTAATAAAGTGCGAAATAAATAACTGGGAGGGGTCGCATATGGAAACTGTATTTGATAAAAAGAATAATTGTTATGGCTGCGGTTCCTGCGTACAGATATGTCCCACTATTGCCATAGACCTTATAGTTGATAAGGAGGGCTTTTCATACCCCGAAATAAATCTTGATAAATGCACCGATTGCGGCCTGTGCAGAAAGTCCTGCCCCATTTTCAGCAGTGTTGAAGCTTCTTCCGAGCCTTATCCTCAGGTATACGCCATATGGAATAAAAACGAGGACATCAGGAAGGCAAGCACTTCGGGGGGAGTGTTTTCAGCACTGGCTGAAAAGGTACTCTCTCAGGGAGGGGTGGTTTTCGGTGCTGCCTTTAACGATAAAGTTGAAGTTGTTCACAGGGGCGTAGAGTCATCGGATCAGCTTTGGAGTCTTCAAGGTTCTAAATATACTCAAAGTTCCATCGGTAACACTTATAAAGAAATCAGAGTATTGCTGAAGGACGGAAGAAAGGTACTATTTTCAGGCACTCCCTGTCAGGTAAGCGGCCTGTACTCTTTTCTTGGCAGAATCAACCAAAATCTGTATACCTGCGATTGTGTGTGTCATGGTGTCCCTTCCCCAGGTGTATTTGAGCTATATAAGGCACACTTGGAGAAATTAAACAATTCGGAAATACAAAGGTTTCAATTTCGTAACAAATCCTCTGGCTGGAAGAATTATAATGTAACTGTAAGCTTTAAAAACGGCCAGCATGTAAGTACCAATTTCAAAGAAGATCCTTACATGAGGGGGTTTATCGGCAACATGTACTTAAGGCCCTCCTGTCACAGCTGTAAATATGCCTCTGTTCAAAGACAGTCTGATATCACTCTGGCTGATTTCTGGGGTATTGATAAGTATAATCCCCAGCTTGATGACGATAAGGGTACCTCACTGATTTTGTTGAATTCACCAAGAGGCGAGGAGTTACTGACGGCTTGCCGGGATAAGCTTGCTATTTTCAAAGCTGACCTGCCAGCTGCTATCAGAGAGAATCCCAGCCTTATAGGCCCTTCAAGCCCAAACAAACGAAGGAGCAGATTTTTCACTAAAATGGAGTATGGAGATTTCCCTGCTCTTGCGCTCAAATTCTTAAAAGCTCCGTCGAGAACTCAGTTGTTATTGAGCAGGTGTCTGAGGATTCCTAAAAAACTGGTTAAGCTGGTCTTAAGAAACAACTGAATTCACAAGTTAAAATGAGTAATTCCGTATTTAGCTTTGCTCAAAATCCATAGCAGCCTTGCATGAAATTGACATCTTGAAAACGAGGTGCTAAACTAACCATAAAAATGCCTCAGAGGAATTTTATCACAATTTAAATTTGCCAAAACTGCGGGAGATGGGAGATTAAATGGACAGTTCACCGTTGATATCTGTAATTATACCAATGTATAATACCGGAAATTATATTGAACAGACAGTTAAAAGTGTATTGGCTCAAACCTACAGCAAACTTGAAGTACTTATAGTAGATGACGGAAGTACCGACAATGGTGCCAAACTTGTGGAGTCACTAAAAATGAATGATTCCAGAATCAGATATATCTACCAAGAAAACCAGGGGGTTTCCGCGGCTAGAAACAATGCCATTGCTAATTCCTCAGGTGAATATCTTGCATTTCTGGACAGTGATGACCTGTGGAAGCCCCATAAACTCGAAAAGCAACTGAGAAAGCTGGAAACTACAGGTATGGACGGCTGCTACTGCGGCTATCAGATGTTCTGCGGTGATGAAATGGGTAAAACCTTCCCCGAGCGTTATTTTGAAGGAAAGATTTTGACTGAGGTCATAGAGGAAAAAGTATCCGTTTGGACCAGCACGGTTTTAGTCAGGAAGTCGGCTGTAACAGACAATAACATATCCTTCAGACATGGCTTGAACTGGAGTGAGGATATGGAGTTCTTCTGCAAGCTTATATACCTTGGCAGCTTTTGCTGTGTCCGTGAGACGCTGGCACTTTACAGGCAGAGGCCAAATTCCCTATCGGTTTCACCGGACAGGGCACCTGAAATCGGACTGTGGAAGGATTTTATTAATTGGCTGAATACTGTACCGGAACAAGCTAAGTATAATAAAAAAGATATTATTCACGCAGTGCAAACCTATAAGCTGCCTTCAATAGCCGTATTTTGCACATATCAGAAGCTTATTTCAGGTGAGGTTATAGACCAGAACTTCCTCTTAAAGGTTCCTCCGAAGCTGGTTTACGATTACAAACCCAGCCTGTCAACAACAGGTATAAAGCTGTTTATAAAGAAGATACTGATACTATATAAGTACAGATACAAAAGCTTAATTAATCAATGATTTAATATTCTTGTGATATTATTCATGAGAATTTTAAATAAGAATGACTAAACCTAATAATAATTAGTTATTCTAAAAATATATAACTAAGGAGAGTTGTAAGAATGAAAATTATTAATGAAAAGGGAAAATTATTCGGACTGATTAACATTGTTGACCTAAGTATTATTATTTTAGTTCTTCTGATTGGTGCTGTAGTAGTATTAAAAACTGCGGGAAAAGATGTTGGCCCAATAACAAGTGAAGAAAACCTTCAGGAAATTACCGTTACCTTTAGAAGTTCTGTTAGGAATGATGAACAGCTGAAGGCATTGAAAGAAAAAGATCAGCTTATTTCACTTCTTAAACCGGTAGATGCCTATATCAAAACTGTGGAATTTAAACCACTTGAGGTTCCAATAAATACAGCAGATGGGAAAGCTGTGTATTCCGTTGATCCTAAAAGAAAAGAGCTTGTTGCAACGTTTACTATGAAAACAAGCAAAGGTAGTGGAATAATCAAGCTTGAATCTCAGGAAATTGCAGTTGGCAAGCAATTTACTCTTAAAACCCGCACCTTTGAATCACTAGGAACTGTAGAAGCTATAGAATTTGAATAAGGAGGTCATATTGTGTGGAAATATGTCTCGAACAGCATATTATACAGATTCCTTATATTCGTAAGCGAATTGGTTGGTAATGCATATAAAAACAGTTTTTTGAACAAGTGTATATCAACACTGTCTGAGTGGAATCAGCACAGTGTTCTTCACAGAACCAAACAGAACTATATTGAGTCAACACCGAAATACTCCTTTTCAATTACATATAGGTTATTGGCCTTTTTGGGTAAAAAGCTTGATAAGCTGGCAGGCTTCATTAATTTTGTATATACAAAAGCCTATAAAGACAGCATTTTAAGCAAGTCCTTTACAGGATTTTTACAGTTTGGAAAAAAATACTTGGGTAAATGGGATAAGCTGGTTTATTTTATTTTACTTGCTGTTATTCTCAGTCTGTCGGCGCTTGTACTTCCCAAGCTTGCAGTTGCAGGTATCATTGGTGTTTTGGGTACTATTTTTGTACTCAGAAATTTTGAAAGAGCTGCCTATCTGGTAGCAATTTATCCTGTACTATATTTTATCGCTGTTAACTCAAATAACAGTCTGCTGATATCTGGCTGGGATGAACTCCTTATAATTTTTTGTATTGGCGTTTGGTTCTTTAGATGGTTGGTTGACAGAAAAGATTTTAACTTTGCCTGGACTCCTGTGGATTTTTCGCTAATAATATTTTTTGTTGTATGTCTAGCTTTATTCATAATACACTCTCTCGGTACTTTCGGCTCTAATAGCCTCGGTTTTGAAGGTTTAAGAGCGGTCATAGAGTATATGTTCTTCTTCTTTATAGTTGTTAAACTGTTAAGATCCGAGGACGGGGCAAAAAACGTTGTTAAGCTAATGATTGCCACATGTGTGATAATGTCACTGCATGGGATTTATCAATATATCGTCAAGGTTGATACTCCTGCCTACTGGACCGATAAGGTGGAAGTATCCTCCGGACCGAGAGTTTTTTCCTTCGTCGGAAGTCCAAACGTACTGGGCTGCCTTCTGGCAATGGTTATACCACTGGCGATATCACTGATATTCTCAGAGAAAGAAGTTGTTAAAAAGCTTTCATATACAGTTGCCACCGGCTTAATGGGTATCTGTATACTGCTTACAGGTTCACGCTCCTCATGGATAGCACTGGGCTGCGCCTTGATCATTTACGCAATCCTGAGCAAGAAATATTATTTGATAATAGCTTTATTCGTAGTAGCACTTCTGGCATACACCATGGTCTCGTCAGTACGGTTAAGAATAGACTATATGCTTGACCCCGCCTATATCGTAAGCAGCTTTAAAGGTGGCAGATTTGCCAGATGGCCTAAAGCACTCGAATTGTTCTATAACAACCTGCTGTTTGGGGAGGGCTTTGGGCAGTTCGGCGGTGCCGTAGCTACCAACAACAAGGTTAAGGGTGCCTTTTACGTTGACAACTACTATATAAAGGCTGCCGTAGAAATGGGGATTTTTGGCCTTGTTACCTTCCTCGCTGCACTATACAACGGAGTTGTCTGGTCCTTGAGAGCCTCCTACAAAGTAGAGGATAAGGTTTCAAAGGGCTTGATACAGAGTGGCTTCGGAGCTATGGTGGGAATACTTATTACAAATATTGTGCTTAACAACTTTGACGCACCGTCTGTAGTTACTTATTTCTGGACCATTGCCGGTGTATGTGTGTTCCTGGGCTTTGTAAAGAAGGGACCTAATAATGTTCTGACGAATATTGCAAATAGATAGCAATTTTATGTATATAATTGTCCAGCAGTTCTTTGCATTTTAAACAAGTTTATGCTATTCTGAAAAGAGTCTCAAAGGTGAGTTGTAGAACCTTGAGACTCTTTTGAAAAACTGGGGTTTTTTATCTGCCGATACTTAAAGGAATTTGACCTTTACATATAATTATATTCATTACATGATTTATAGCTTGAACATGGTAGATATTAGAACAATAGACTGGAGGTTAGCTTGAAAGACTTCGCTAATGCTCGTCTTCCAAACTAACCTATGAATTTATGGCCGTGCGAAATATTCAAAGTATTTCAACACAAAAGTATTTTCAATACAAAAGTATTTTTAATACTTTGAAAGCGCACATGGCCAATTAACCTCCTTTATTCGCCCCATTGCGAAAAAGGATATATATTTCATTACTATTTGTGGCCACAATGTGGCTCATGGAGGTTAATATGCAAAGAGAAAGTATATATATGCGTTATGAACCCGCCGTAACAGCTCCCGCTGACAGAACCAGTGGAGCAGCTTATTGGTTTGCATTTTACGGTAGTAAAATACTGGTCATTTCTGAGAAGGATGCCTGTAGAATTCCGTACATGATAGATCCTGCTCAAGCAGACCTAAGTGTAACACGAATTCAATACCTTGGTCTGCTTGAGGGCGAACCCTGTTATTCCGCAGAACTCTCATCAGAAGAGGTGGTGCCGGCCGGAATGACATTTATTGAGTTAAGGGCTCTTTATGACTTTATTGCTGAAGACCTGTTCTTGCTGGCCGGCAAGGCATATCAGATTATTGGCTGGGATCAAACCCACCAGTTCTGCGGCAGGTGCGGTTCCCCCACTGAGGATTTGCAGGGGGAAAGGGCAAAAATTTGTCCGAAATGCAGATTTATATCCTACCCCAGAATATGTCCGGCTGTGATAACAGCTGTAAGAAAAGGTGATCAATTACTACTTGCCCATGCAAAACACTTTAAAGAAGGTATGTATTCTTTGATCGCAGGCTTTGTTGAAGCCGGTGAGACACTTGAAGAGGCTGTTCAGCGAGAGATAATGGAGGAAGTGGGGATACGTGTTAAAAACATACAGTATCTTGGAAGCCAGCCCTGGCCTTTTCCAAATTCAATGATGCTGGGTTTTACCGCTGAGTATGAAAGCGGAGAGATACATGTTGACGGCACAGAGATAACAGACGCGAACTGGTATGGTAAAGATGCTCTTCCCGGTTTACCATCAGAGGTAAGCATCGCAAGAAAGATAATTAATTGGTGGATGGAGCAACAGTAAACAAAGAGAGCTGCCTCTCATAGGTTTGTATTACCCTTATGAGAAGCAGCTCTTATATTTAGCAGTAGGTTACTGTATTTCTATACTGCTGTTCGGTTTTTTTTCTTCACTCTTTGGAAGTACTATTGAGAGAATACCGTTTTCATATTTAGCTGTAACATCTTCATTTTTTACATTTTCAACAAGGAAGCATCTGCTGGTGGAGCCATATCTTCTTTCTCTTCTTATATAGTTGTTCCTCTCCTCTTTTGTTTCCTCCGATCTTTCAACCGAAATGGTAAGTCTGTCATCCCTAAGATCAAGCTTGATATCTTCTTTTTTTGCACCGGGAATCTCAGCTTCAATAATGTATTCCTTCTCATTTTCTTTAACATCGGCCTTTATTGATTGAAAATCCGCAAATCCCAAGGTGGTATCATTAAAAAAGTCATTAAAAATACCTGCCATATCAAAAAGGCTTCCTCTTTCACTGATTTTGTTGTTTCTGAATGGAACTATTCCAAACATAAAATACACCTCCTGAAATATTCATAAATTTATTTATTGTAATAATTTATTGATATCTTTTTGGTCTCTGATTTTGACTTTCTTTGACCTTATGTCTATATTTTAAATTACATAAATAAATTTGGCAAAACTGATTTTGACTTTCTTTGACTATTGTTCAGGTTAAAATCACGATTATTCTAATTTATATATTTATTCTTCACTTTCTCTTTTAATTTCTTTTAATTTCACTCTTTTTGTACTTCCTGACTTTTCTGCTACGAACACCTAACAGTTGAAGCAGTTCTCTCCAATCTATGGCCCCTACCAGAGCCATAAGAAAAAGTGCTATTACAATATATGTTCCAACTGCAATAAGAGTTTGCCAACCCGGTGAAAGTTTTAGAAAATTGAACGAACTGTATATGTAATCGCTGAGAATAAACAGTAGTACAGTTACCAGTGCCGGTCTGACAATCCAATGCCTTAGATCCAGAGCCATACCGGTACAGCGAATTATGGTCATAAAATTGAGTATGCATACAATAAAAGAACTCACTATAACACCTACTATGTAAACGGGAATACCATATTGGGGTATAAGGAAAAAAACACATAAAATTCGTATTGCAGACCCTATTGTAGAATTAATAAGAAGTAAGCCTTGTTTTCCAAGACCATTCATAATACCCATTAGAATTTGCTGAAGATACACGAAAATACAGGTAAAGGACAATAGAAACAATGTATAACCTACATTTTGTCCTGGATAAATCATATTTGATATCTTGTCAGGAAAGCACGCAAACAGTGCCATAAATACGAAGCCCAGTACCATGGTTATCTGTATTGACTTTGATATCCTGTAATTAGCTCTTCCATAATTGTTTAATGATATTGATTCGGATATGGCAGGAACAAGGGTCGTTGCAAGAGAGGTTGTTACCAATGCGGGAAACAATATCAGAGGCATAGCCATCCCTGTCAGTTTTCCATACTCCTCCATGCACTGAATGTAGTTAAGTCCTCCCACCAGTAGCCTCTGTGGTATTAAGATAAATTCCACCGCTGCCATTATTGAGATAATAAATCTATTGAAGGAAATAGGTACAGCACAACCTATAATAGAAGCAACAAGTTTCCTCTTTTGAATAATACCCTGCTTGGATTTTGGAGTTATATGAGGATATTTTCTGAATTTATAACATAATGCAAGAACAAACAGGTTTGATATTTCTCCCACTGCCATACCTACCGTTGCCAGAGCACAGGCGTATTCCAGACCTGCCTCAAGGAACCTTGCAGCCAGCGCCATTATTATACCGATTTTTACAAGTTGTTCAACTATCTGGGATAATGCTGTCGGTGTTACTTCCTGTATACCGTAAAAGTAGCCTTTATATGCAGAAGCTGCTGCAATTACTGGAATGCAGGGAATCATTATAAGCACTGAGGAGTATGTTCTGGAATCCTTTAAAATAACATTTACTATAAAGTCTATATTTATGTAAAGAAGTAGGGAAATAATACAACTGACTGTTATTACTCCTGCTAATCCTACTTTTGAAATTCTTTTTATGTTAATAAAATTACCCTGAGCTGCCTGCTCAGCTATCATTTTAGATACTGCAATTGATACTCCCGAGGTCAGAGTCAGAATAATCAAAGTATATATAGGTACTATTAACTGATATACACCCATCCCTTCAGCACCAATTAAATTTGAAAGGTAAATTCTGTATATAAATCCAAATATTCTTGTAATAAAACCTGCTGCCATTAATATTATGGCACCTGTTATAAATGTTTTTTTTGTCATAAACACCTCCAATAATTAAATACCTTGATTAATTTTATTGAACTTGTTAACCTTTTATGACTCTAGGTTTCCAGAAGTTTACCATAAATTACAGGTTGATACACTTGCTTTTGGCACTTATAATAAGTGCAACCGTTGCTTTATGTAAACCACATTTACATTGAAGGTAAATAAACTAAAGAGGCTATCTCCACTGAAAGCATTAAAAAACTAAATATATATAGAAAGCACTTAAGCTAGCAAATAAACCCTGAATACAATATGAAAGTGATCTGTTTAGTTAATTCAGGGGCTTCAATTTACGGGAGGTCAAAATGAATAAAAAAATAGTAGCAGGTGGTATGGCCCTTATGCTATGCCTAACAGCAATAGCACCTGTCTATAAGAGTTTGTCCTTTAATCGGGAAATTCTTGAACCGGCTAAATTACAGCAGGAAGAAACACAAGCATCTGAGAAAAATTACCCTATAACAGAATCAGATACACTGAAAGCTGAAGATTTAGCCATAAAAGCCGTTGCGGAAGCAAATTCTGGTTCTGCGGTCACAGCCGCTTCAACAAACCCTACAACAGCTAAAAGTAATACATCTGAAAAATCAGTAGCAGCAGCAACTTCAAAAAAGACTACGACAACAGTCAAAAAAACCACTTCAAGCTCTGCATCAAAAAAAACAACAGATACAACTTCAACAAAGTCACGATCAGGATCTTCAACTTCCAGAGGCACAACTGTGAAAAGCACAACTTCAGCTAAAAAAAGCACAACCTCGACGAATTCGGTTAAAACAACAGCAAGTACTCAAAATACCAGTTCAAAAGCAAGTGCAGTTATTGCCACCGCAAAAACATATATGGGGGTTCCGTATGTATGGGGTGGAGTATCTCCGAGCGGTTTCGACTGTTCAGGGTTTACACAGTTTGTGCTGAAAAAGAACGGTATATCAATACCCCGAGTTACCTCTGATCAGTACGGAGCGGGCGTTGCTGTATCGAAAAGCAATTTGAGAGTGGGAGATCTTGTATTCTTTACAACCTATAAGGCAGGACCCTCTCACGTTGGATTCTATCTGGGGGACGGAAAGTTTATTCATGCAAGTTCTTCAAAGGGAGTAACAATTTCAAGCCTGGACAGCTCATACTACTCCTCAAGATATATCGGAGCAAGAAGAGTGATATAATATACAAAATGCTGTTAATCATACTACAGATTTTAATATTTATTGAATAATATAATGAATATAAAAAAAGGTTGACGAAATTAAATTTCGTCAACCTTTTTTGCATGTCTATGTGATAAAATAGAAGTACATATTAACAAATTTAAGACTCATTAACATTTCAAAGCATAAATCTATGCCGGAGGGTAATAATGTAATTTATGGATTTTAACAATTTTATCAATAAGTTAAGTCAAAAAATTAGTCATAAAAACCTTATAGTAATAATTGTCTTTCTTTGTATTGCAATTATCGCTATTATTGGCGGTTACCTAAAGAGAAATAACGATTTAAGTACTCAGCAAGCCATAATTACATCAACTGATACTGCTCAAGAAATCCCCCCAATGGTAGTAATAGATCCCGGGCATGGGGGCTGGGACCCGGGAGCAATGAATGGAAAAACCAGTGAAAAAGATATAGTTCTGAGTATCTCCCTAGAAATAGAAAAATTATTGGAACAAAAAAATATTGACTATTACATGGTAAGAACAGATGATACATATGTCAGTCTGGAGGACAGGGCGCGAATTGCTAATGAAAAGAAAGGCAGGCTCTTTATAAGTATTCATAACAACTCTTTTACAGATGCTGCACAGAGCGGAATTCTGACAACATTTAATCCCTACTCCCCGACTGGCAAGGATATGGCTATTATAATGCAATCCAAAATTAAGAATCTTGGAATGAAAAACAGAGAAATAATGCCCCGCCCCAATCTGTATGTTCTGCGTCATACAGAAATGCCCTCTCTGCTACTTGAGATTGGATTTTTATCAAATAAAAAAGACCTGAAGCTTTTAACTGATGACGAATTCCAGAAGAATTGCGCTCTGCAGATTGTTTCAGGTATTGAAGAAATTCTGGATAAATACATTAATAACTAAATCTTATATGTGACGGAGTTTTTATTGCTGACGAAGCAGGAAATTCTGAAGAAGACTTATAATTTCGTCCCTATCTGTCATTTTAAACATTTTCTGCTTGGTGTATGCCGCATCCCGCATACCCTTTATATACCACGCAATATGAGACCTCATCTCAAGGATTCCGGTTCTTTCGCCCTTGTGCTCTATCAACATATTCATATGTCTTATGATTGTACTGATTTTTTCCTGTGCTGTGGGTTCATTAATAAGTACGCCCTCCTCAAGATACTTTATTACAGCCTTGAATATCCACGGGTTTCCCTGGGCACCCCTACCTATCATTATTGCATCACAGCCAGTTTCCTCAAATAGGCGTTTTGCTTCTCTGGGTCCAACTACATCACCATTTCCTATTACTGGAATTGAAACAGCTTCTTTAACCTTCCTGATAATATTCCAATCCGCTTTGCCGCTATAGTACTGCTCACGGGTTCTTCCATGTACAGTAACAGCACTTGCTCCGGAGGCTTCAGCTATCTTGGCTATCTCTACAGCATTAACACTTGATTCATCCCAACCCTTTCGGATTTTAACGGTAACGGGCTTTATTGAAGCCTTGACGACAGCCCTTATAACTCTTTCTACCTGCTCCGGTCTTTTCATCAGAGCACTACCCTCTCCGTTTTTTGTTATCTTTGGAGCCGGACAGCCCATATTTATGTCAATTATGCTTGCATCTGAAGCATTTAGTTTTTCAGTTACTCCAGCCATAATGTCCGGCTCGGAGCCAAATATCTGAACAGCTCCCGGCTTCTCGTTTTCATCAAGCAGGGTCAGTTTTGTACTTTTCTCATCCTCGTAATGCATTCCTTTAGCACTTACCATTTCGGTATATACCAAGCCGCACCCCTGTTCCTTGCACAATACCCTGAACGGCATATCGGTAACACCTGCCATGGGAGCCAGAAATATACGGTTTGACAATTCAACATTTCCTATTTTCAAATTAAAGCCTCCTTAATTGTTTGCAATATTTATTGTAGCAGAATTTAAAATCTAGTAAAGAACATAAAAAGGTAAATATTTTTAAGCATACAGCTATTTACTTATCAAATACTAAAATACAAAAATAAGGCTCTATACAAAAGGATTTTTTGTATAGAGCCTGGGGTAAATTCTACGTTTTTATTTTTGCTTTACCGAACAGCACCTTATTCCCGTTTAATTTCAGTTTACACTGGTGTAGATTTCTCCGTCTGACGATTCAAAGGTGACTGGCACGGAATACGCCACATTACCCTGACTGTCCCGCATAGTGTACATCATGATAAAAAAGCCGTCGCCAAGTTCAGTTTCCTCAAAGGCGGTTTTGGAGGTCACTGTAATAGTGTCAATAGGAACAGGCTTCAGCTCGTCATCATCGCCGCTGATAGCGGTCGCATAGTGAATGGTCTGAATTTTATCGCCTTCCACCAGATAACGCAGATTTTTATCCGCAGCGCCGCTTTCACCCAGTGGCTTTCTTGCACCCTCAATGGAATATTTCTTCGATTTAAAGTCATAGATGACCATCAGGTTGTACTCCTCACCGTTTAGCAGAATCGGTACCGAATACTGGTTATAGCTTTCGCCCTCATAAGCTATTTCCATATAGCAAAGCGCACCGTCCAGGCTGCCCCATAAGCCCCGGAAGTTATCCTTAAAAACGCCTTTTTCCCAATCGGCTACAATATCATTGTCAGTACCAAGGCAGAGCAGGACATCCTCCTCCGGGTCAGCATAGTAAAGCTCGAAAGTCAAGGAAGACAGAATGTCTTTTGCTTTACTGCCCAGCGTCAGGGTGGAGTTGCCGTCCTTATCCACTGTAACCGGCATATCCTGCCAATCTACACTTTTTAATGTCATCAGCTCGGGAAGAGTCTTGTAATTCATCTTGGCGATATAGTCCATGCCCTTTTTAGAAATCTTGCCGGTTAAGCCGTAAGAATACAGATACTTAAACGAATCGGAAACGCCGATGCCAGCATATGTATTAAAATCCTCCACATCTCCATTATAGCTGTAATAGCAGGATAGCCCCGCCGACTCAGGTCGATATTTTCCGTTTACCTTGTATACGACGCACTTCTTCAATGCATCGGATACAGATCCAGAGGTTTTGGGCAGCAAACCTGAAGATTTTAAGGCAAGATTCCCAAGATCGGTCATATTAGTATAGCCCTGTTCACGGGTATTACCTCCGTAGTTTTCAACACTGTTCGCAATTTTGGCAAAATGGGCGAAGAACGCCGGGTTTTTCACTGCCGAAGCCAGAGCTTCCTTACCAAAATCGTCATAGGCCGCAATCAGGCCTGGTAACTTTGAAAGATCAGTGACTGACAGGGTTATATTATCCTCTGTTCCGACCTCCTTGCACCCTTGTACATAGCTGTCACAGATAACTTTGGACAACTCAAGAGGTTTCATGCTCGGCCTTTTTCCAAGTGCCCCGAGCCATCCGCTATAAAGCCATCCGTTGCCAGGTTCTACCTCCTGAGAGGCTACAAGGTATTTGCCGATATTAGAGAAGGTATAGGCAGTATCCACCGTTGCCATGAGGCAGGTATCAAAGCCGATAATGTCAACAGGTGGATTCTTCGGATTTACTCCGAAGGTTTCCGAGAAAGCCTGATACATTTCTGTAAGGCTCAGGGAATCCATACCATACAGTTCGTCAAAAGCCACACCTGACACCGAGCCGCCGCCATGGTTCCAAAGCACTACAGCTGTACGCTTGGCAGGGTAGTTTTTTTTTCCAAACATAAGAAAATCCTTTAGTGTCTTGGCATCGCCCATACTGGCGGATGGAAGTTCTTCAATTAGATGTAATCCATTATGGTCATAGACATAACGCCCCAGCGTATCCGCACTGACAACATCATTTTGCCAGCTTGACGCACCACCGGTCTGAATGACCACCTTCACATTTTTCGGCAGTTTTACCTCCATCAGCTCGGCGAGGTCATTAGTGGCGGCGCCGTTATTGCTTTCCAGATCACTTCCGCACAAATACCAGTAGACCGCCCATTCAGTATCGTTCGACACACTTTTGGATGCTGCACTTACTTCCGTACCGCAAGCCATCAGAACTAATATCAACGTAATAGAAAGTATAGTGGATAAATGTTTTTTCCATGCTCTTGTTCCAAAATTATTTTTCATATAAATTGTTCCTCCTCAACTCGTAAAATTGATCTTCCTTATTGCAGATGTGTCTGCAACCTTTAAGTTTCTTTTTTGTTAGCAAAACGAATATAGTTTTTCTCCCAGGAGGGCAAACCTTTAACTCTCCCGCCCCTCCAAATATTCTCTTTGCCGAAAGCCAAACATCCTGGCAAGCATGGAGACCGGGAACATTCGGATTTCACGGTTCAGCTTGGTCACGCTGTCGTTGTAAACTAGACGGCTGGTGCGTATCATATTTTCAAAGGCTTCCACTGCATCCATCGACTTGATATAATTTGGATTTGCCTTTAGTTCGGGATATTGCTCCGTCACTATGGCAATCCTGCCCAAGGCTTCGGAAATAACCCCTTCCTGATGCAACACATCGTTCGGTATGGATTTTCCCGTTATTACGCTTCTTCTTAATTTGATAGTATTAATAAGCGTTTCGCTTTCGTGCTTGGCATAATACTTTGTCAAATCCAAAAGAACGGTTAAAGCATCGAAACGGCTTGAAAGCTGAACCCCGATCTGGCTCATAGCATTTCTTATATTCTCATCAAGCACCACCAGTTTTCGTTGGGTAGAGATAGCCCATAACACAATGATCGAACCAACTGCGAGTATTGCGATGAAAGTTGGCAGCATAGTATAGTCCTCCTCTATAATTTTTGGTATGGCTGGACTGACTGACAATTATTTTGTTCGTCTGCCCATAATGCGGTTTCTATAACTTTGTGATTTTACAACTTTGTGGTTTTTATTAATTTGTGGTTTTTATTACTTAGCGGTTTTTACAGTAGAAACAACCTGCTCAATAGTATCCTCCAAACTGCTCCCACCATCGATGGCGTAGAGGTAACTAATGGCATGGTACCCGCCATCCGAAGGGAAGAAATACTGAATCACAGAATTCATGGCAGTTCCATTTTTCATCGTCCCTTTACCAAAGCCGACAACTACAGTACCGCCATCCTGTTCCACAGTACTGGAGCTTTCAAGCGTTGCATCACTAAGCCCGCCACCAGCCGAAAGTGCAGCTAATAGGACATCATTGGTAATATCCTCGCTGGTTACTGCATCCTCTGTCTTGACCCCAAGTGTAACAACTGCGGTTCTCTCTTCATTGGCAAAGAGCATCGAACTGTTGTTCTCATCGGTTTTAATATACTTAATGTCGACAGGCAGAGCGAAAGAGAGTCCGTTACCTGTGATTTCAACAAAGTCGATGGGAGCTGATGTATTGGGGGCGCTTGATGAGGAGGTGGTGAAAGAAGTTGTGTCAGGAGTGGTGGCAGTGGGATTTTCTTCTCCGCCGCAGCCTGCTAGGCCCAGTACCATGGCAAATGCTATCATAATTACTAAAAGTTTTTTCATTTCTAGTCCTCCATTTTCTGTTTGGGTGGCAATAGGGAACATTCCCTAAGGTCACTCTATCAAAAATCTCGTCTCAAGCACCATCCACTGCATGAAACATATATTTTTCTGCATGAAACATAGTTTTTATACGAAGGATGGTGTCGAATATTCACATATTATGGTATAATTGTGATGGAAAAATGGGAAATTGGAGGTATGCTCATGCTGCAGATTGCAGTCTGTGATGACAATATAGATGAGCTGTCCAATATGGTACAGCTCATAAATTTATACAGAACATCAAAACATTTGAACTGCGAATACGCCGTATTCCCAAACGGATTTGATCTGGTTTCGACCATAGATAAAGGAAAGCGGTTTGATATATACTGTCTGGATATTATTATGCCTGGCTTTACCGGCATTGATGTCGCAAAGGAAATCCGTGCTTTTGACAAAACTGCGCCGATTTTGTTCTTTACATCATCGCCTGAGTTCGCTTTGGAGAGCTATTCTGTGAAGGCCATTAACTATATATTAAAGCCCATATCGAAGGAGAAATTCTTCTTCACCTTTGACGAAATGCTGGAGCATATAAAAATGGAAGAGGAGGAGGATGTGGTTATCGTAAAGAGTACTGAAGGAATTCAAAAAATACTAACTTCAAATTTGGTTTTTGCCGAGGTCACCGGCAGAAATGTGTTGTACCATCTGCTCTCCGGAAAGGTAATCGAATGTACGGAACCTTTTTCCTCTGTCTGTGATAATCTTATGAAATATGCGGGTTTTATCAAACCCCACCGCTCGTATATTGTGAATATGCAGTATGTGGATACCATTGAAAAGCACCAAGTAACCTTACAGACCCGCTCAATCGTTCCTGTTGCACAGGGCAAAGCACGGGAGATTAAGCAAAAGTATCTGGATTATCAAATGGAGGGTGAATAAACGAATGATAGAAACCGTCATTGAATTCTCTCGCTATTGGTTTGCCTTGTTATTCGGTGTGGCGGTTGCGGTCACTTTCGCCGGAATGACGCGTACCCGGAAAAACTATCTGGCTGTCGTGTGCTTTGCCGTGGTTTTATTTATTATGCAAATCGCTAGCTTACGGCTCTGGGGTATGGAAGTGACGATAAAAATATATCCGCTGCTTTCCCATTTGCCAGTGGCTGTTTTTATAATCGTATACTTAAAGCGCACGTGGCTGATTTCACTAACAAGCATGTTTGTCTCCTTCCTGTGCTGCCAGCCTCCCCGTTGGATTGGTACAGTTGCAGGGGTCGCTTTTGACAGTACTTCCATGGACCATATCGGTTACATCGTAACTGTGTTTCTGATGTACTATTTTTTGCAGAAATATGTACTGAAGTCTGTTAGGCACCTGATGGAACGCTCGGTTAATTCCTGTCTGCTGTTCGGCATCATGCCGGCTTTTTACTATCTGTTCGACTATGCCGCCACTGTTTATACCGATTTTTTGTATAGCGGAGCACGTACAGCTGTACACTTCATGCCCTTCGTGACATCAACCTTCTATTTTGTGTTTGTCCTCCTTTACTATGGCGAAACGCAAAAACAAGCAAGTATCCAAAGAGAGCGGGATAAGCTGGACACTCAGCTCCGGCAGGCACAAACAGAATTTGCTTCTCTGCGACAGATGCAGCAGAGTGCTGCATCCTATCGGCATGATATGCGCCATCATTTCGCTTTTTTACAAGGTCTGGCCTCCAAGGGACGCATAGAGGAGATTAAAGAGTATCTGCGGACTGCCCAGTCCGACATTGACGCTATCACACCCATACGCTTTTGTGAAAATGAAACCGTAAATTTGATTTTGTCCTCTTTTGCCACCAAAGCAAAACAGGCGGGAATCCTGTTGACAGCTGAAGCGAAGCTGCCTGATTTGCTTCCTTTTAGCGATACAGAGCTTTGTTCACTATTGTCAAACGCTTTGGAAAACGCCATTCATGCCTGTGAAAGTATAGCCGATAGCAATGAACGCTATATCAGGCTGCGTGCGTATACCAAGAATAATAAATTGTGCATTGAAATCCGCAACACATATAACACAGAACCGATATTCCATCAGGGTATTCCTGTATCAAAACAACAAGGGCATGGTTTTGGTACAAAAAGTATGGCTCATATCGTGGAAAAGCATGGCGGAATATGCCAGTTCTCTGTCAAGGATGGATTGTTTATATTTCAGGCTACTATATAGGAGGTTGTTTTTAATCCCCGTCGGGAGACCTGGGGGGAATACGGGGGGACTGGTCCCGCCCGTAAGGCGCTTCGCGTCTTTTTCATATTAAAAAAAGACGCCCGCGTTTTCCGCAGAAAACGCAAGCGCCTTATGGCGTCCCGGACAGGAATCGAACCCGTACCAGTGGAACCGGAATCCACCGTCCTATCCATTAGACTACCGAGACATCGCTTTATTATTATAGCAGATATTTAGAATATGGCAAATATATTTACAGTCTGTTTATCACCTGTGTGAATAAAAGCCCCAATGCCTCACTGAGCAACGCGTTCCACAGAAATACAAGCATAAACACAAGACTTCTGGCACCTGTGGGAAGCTTGAACAAAACGCATACCCCGCGAGTTATGGCCCCATTGAACCAGAAATATGCCAATATGTCCAAAACTGCTGTTATGTATAAAAGGATTACAGAACCGCTGTTGTTTGTTAAATGCATGGTGTAGTAAGAAAGAAGGTTTATCGGAGTTACAATAATATTTACAACAATGTATACCTTCATAACCTTTGTTATCAGACTGGAGTATGACACCCCCATAGCCATTGAGTTATTGTCACTCTTCTTCTTAAAATGCTTTATTATATCAAAAACAGGGTAAGAAAAACAGATTACATCTATAAGGCCGATTATCAAGGCGGTTAAAAAAAGAATAGCACCCGTTCTGATGTTCAAGCCTGCACTCATTTTATCGGAAGTGAGGTTAAGTCCTAAAACTCCCATTCCGACATCGCGCAATCCCACCAAACCAATGCCTATGTAAAGCCACATTTTTTTATCAGTTAGTTTTGAGTAAAAATCTTTTTTCAGCAGAAAAAAATCTATTATTTTCGAGGCTCGAGATTTCATTATTTATTATTTGCTCCTTAATTTAAATTGCGTTTACTTATAATAATATATCTATTTAGCAGGAGAAAATCAATAGAACATGTATCATAAAGCATAAGTTCAACAAATTTTTTTACTAGCTGTTACAAGGTTACATTTGCAACCTTGGACATGTGAAAGCTTTTCAGATTAATAAGGTGATTATAAAAATATCTTTATTAATAGAAAAATAACAGCTGCTATGCTTCCAAACAAAGCAGAATTTATCAGAATATTCCTTATGAACTTGGAATCCGGTTTTAAGGGTTCCTTTTTCTTTTGAGGACTAAACTTACCCTTGTTGTCTTTAATGTAATTATTGATTACGGATTCTGCCTCCTTAAGAATAAAGTCACTTTTCACATTGGATTTTTTACCCGATGCCAACCCTTTCCCCGCCTCCTTTTCCTGTTCTTTATCCTCTTTAAGAACCAGAATGGCCTCCTCAAATAAATTTGAATGAATATCCCTCAAAATTATTACTTTCTTAGACTTTCCATAAAACATAGTATCCTCCAAAGAACTCTGATTATGGGTAGTTTGTGGAATTTTATCATTTTTATACATAATATTTTTGGTACTCAAATTTATTTGGACCTCCATATCTTTGATACCAGCACCAGCATGTCATCTTCAGGTTCTTTTTTCGGACAATGGCTCAACGCTGCATCCATCAAATCATCTGCCATTTTTTGAGGATTTTTCGTATCCATGTTCTGTAAAAGGTTTTGCACTTCCTTTACGCTGTCCTGACAATGTTTGAAAGAATCAATAATTCCATCAGAAAGCATTATTACAAAATCTCCGTTATTAACCTTTTTGTGTATCAGTTCAACTTCCACCTCGCTAAGTATCCCTGCCGGTAAAGTAGCTGCTCTTATGGCCTCCACATAGTCCTCTCTTTTTATAAAGGTTGGAGCTGCACCCACCTTGCAGAATTCCACCTCTCCTTCGTAAAGATCCATAACTGAAATATCAATAGTTGCAAAGGAATCATCAGTGGAACGTAAAACCAATATAGAATTAATCAACTTAACGGTTGTATCCTTATCAAAGCCAGATTCCATGAATTGCTCTATCAGGCTTATTGTTGCCTTGCTCTGCATACACGCCTTATGTCCCGTTCCCATACCGTCACTCAATGCTGCGATATATTTTCCGTCCCCGGTATTTAGAAATGTATAATTATCTCCGGAAACATACTTTTCATTTTTGGCCATTCTTGCCACGCCTGTAATTACCTTATATGTCTCCTCTTCAACCAACTTAACAGTGCAAGTATTGGTTTTTGTATTGAGCCCGCATTCACTGCCGTCCTTTACCATCTTTCGTCCAACTACCTCTGTTACGATTTTCTCAACAATTCCTATACAATTCCTTTTTCCACCACAGCCTTTATAAGATAAGGTCATTTCATATTTTTTGTATTTGTTCTCGTATACTACGGCATCCGCATTTTTTACACCAGCCTTTGTTAATTCCAGTATAATCTGATTTTCAAGATCATCCTTGAAACTGATATCGGTGTTCAGTTCGTTGGCCAAATTTGAAATTATTATTGACATGCTTTTTAACTGCTGGGAAACAAGGCCTCTACTCTCCCCGATTTTGCTTCTCCAGACCATATCAACCTTAAACAACTCAAAAACATTATTAACTGCCTTAACAAAATCATCGACCCTCTCACACCTCTCAAGAAAGTACTGAGGAATATCACTTTCCTCAATCCAACCCTTACCGTCAAGCTTTTCAACTATTTTAAACATTATTTGGTAAGTGTTACAGAAGTTATGTTCCCAACAATGTGCACAAAGGCTGCAGTCCTTGCAAACACGATCAGCCACTCTGTCAAATATGGCTGTTATATCATGTTTTTCTGTCACTGCTTTTGTTTCTGATATTTCATCAAAGGTCTTGGCCATTTCACAGAAAGCCTTTGAAAATTTATTTAATTTATCAACGGTTATCTCCTTAATTCTAACACTATAACCTTTCTTATCGCCTTTAGCAGCTAAACTCTTATCGAACTTCGTTACAACTGCATCCATAACCTTGGCAGGAATAAGCATAAATAAAACAATGGAAACGATAATCTCATACAAATATATCAATACCTCAGTAGATCCATTTGTATAAAAGGTGAGCAAGGCATTTCCCATAAGGACACCCACACAGGAACCTATTTTGCCCATATTTCTTAAAATACCCGCCAGCAATCCACAAAAAGCATATGATGCAATAATAATGGGTGAAGAACTGGATGATATACTTATTACAGTTCCGACTATTACTCCTATTGCAGCACCATTTCCGGCACCCGTCCTATAGCTGAAAATAAGTATTATCAATATACACAGTATATTTTTGAGACTGACTCCGAGTATATTCCAATCACCCAAGCCTCCCACCGCAAGGGCACAGGCAATGGCAATACTCAGAATCTCTTCGTTTGTAAGCTGATACCGTCTGGAGGGATTTCCAAGCACCTCCAGTACATTTTTAAACACAAATACCAGAGCAAAAATTATAAAACCGTTTATAATGGATTTTATAACGTCATACATTAAGAAGCCCTGTAAATATGTCAACAGCATTTCCGGTATAAGCACGCCGATAAAAGCTATTATACCGATTCTTAAAGGCGATCCTGTGCTCTTTTTGAAAGGTATGTTTATTGCATTAAAAAGGAGCATTGCTACAACTGCTGTATATATCTGTACCGTAGCACCGGAGGTTATCATTCCGGCGAATATTGCTATTGAAATCATTATTCTGTTGATATTCAGACCCAAGGTTGCTGCGTATAGTGCAATACCAAAGGGCATTAGCCCTCCCAGCAGTGATATTCTGCCCAATAAAAAGGCTGCAGGCAAAATAATAAGATTGGTTTTATTTAGATAGTCCAATATAGCTGCGGCCTTACCGGACTTTCCGGTATGTTGAGCTGCTGAACCATATCTCCCAATATTTTTGTATGGAAGCATTTCTGACTTCATTTGTGTGACCCCCTGTATTTGTCTTGTGTTAACTTGGCCGTGTCATTTAGCATGCAGAATGATTATAATTCAGTACAGGGAAAATTTTCTGTCAATTTATGGTTATTACTTTGAATATAATTTAGACAGGTATCCGCAAAAACCCTTATAAATTAAACATAAATTAAACCCTTTCGGGCTTGCTTCGATAGAAAGAGTAAAGTTAGTCCGCTTATATTTTGCCGTCTGTTGTCGAAAGGTTTTTTAATGAATCTACGGTTTTTTACTGACCTATTAATGAAAAAAGACCCCTTTTGGGGTCTATTAATTTGAAAAATTTATATCATAATTCATCTCGCTCTTATGAACTTTTACTTGCAATAAGATAAGGCTTATCCTCTCTTGGGTTTACCATCTTGAATGCGATTTTTAATGAAAGCGGACCTGCAACAAATAGCTGCAGTAAAATAGCAAAAACTAACTCAATAGGAACTACCCTTCGTGAAGCAATAAATACCTGATTTGACATTCCGCCCATTTCGATTGAAGGTTATAAAATACAAAGAGATGCACCGTAATTATTACAGATAAAAAAGCAAAAACAACCTATGGTCAACTTCTTTTAGTCTACTAAGCTTTATGCTTTATGTTGCTGTAATCAAAAATTCTCTAACATTGATATATTCTAAATAATTTAGGCGGCATCAGCTTCTCAAAGGTCAGCTTTACTCCAATATCTTATAGCTTCAAGAACCTATAGCTTTAAGAATTCTTTCATTGCATTGCTGACCTCAGATGCCATTTCCTCCTTTTCCATTTCACAGAAAATCCTCAGAAGAGGCTCTGTGCCCGAGAAGCGGGTTATAACCCAGCCGCCGTTTCTAAAATACACTTTTACGCCGTCCATATAGCTGACCTTTTCAACCTCATAATTGAAAGCAGGCAGCTTTTTCTCGTCAAACAGCAGCTTCATAAGGCGGTCCTTTTCTGCATGGCTGAACTTGAAGTCTTTTTCAGTCATATATGAACCTCCGAAGTCCTTATGTATCTCCCCAAGCAGCTGAGACAGACTTTTTCCAGTGACACTAAGAAGCTCTATCAAAAGGCTTGCTGCAAAAATACCATCCTTACCGTTGATGTGCCCTCTTATAGTTAGACCTCCGCTGCTTTCTCCGCCGATAAGACAATCATATTTCTCCATGTTGGAGCTTATATGCTTGAAGCCAACCGGAACTTCATGGCAGGTTTCCCCGAAGCCTTGTGCAATTCTGTCCAGTAAATGCGTAGTTGCAACATTGCGGACAACCCCTCCGTTCCACTTCTTGTATTTCAGCAAATAGTAGTACAGCAGCGCCAATATGCTGTTGGGGTGGATAAAGTTACCCTTTTCGTCGATTATCCCGAGCCTGTCGGCATCGCCGTCAGTGCCTATCCCCAGATCATAGCCCTTTTCCACCACCATATCTCTCAGGCGCTGGAGCGTGTGAGAGCTAGGAGATGGGAGTCTGCCTCCAAAAAGTGTATCGTGCCTGTCGTTGATTATATCCACTTCACATCTTGCAGTAATCAATATAGTTTGAAGTGAAGTTTTAGATACTCCGAACATTGGATCAAGAAGTATTTTAAGATTTCTGCCCTTTATGGCTTCCATGTCGATCATATTGATAATAGTATCTATATACGCATTAAATGGATCAATTGTTTTGATAATCCCTTTTTCAATACCGCTGCAAAAATCTACCGTCTTTATTCCACCGACTGTTCCACTGTTTTGATAGCTGCAGTTAACATTAGTACTGTCACAGCTGTTTATACCGCTGTTTATACCGCTGTTTATACTGTTTTGTATATTCTCTATATACTTTTCAATATTTGCTGTTACCTCTTCTGAGGCATCCCTGCCTCCTCTCGAAAACACCTTTATTCCATTGTAGTCAGCGGGGTTGTGGCTGGCAGTGACAGCTGCTCCGTAGTATGCATCCAATCTGTTCACTGTAAACATCACCAGCGGTGTAGGCGCCACCTTCTCTATAAAAAAAACCTGTATTCCGTTCCCGGCAAGGACCTCGGACATCCATTTTGCAGCCTTGTCTGAAAGAAATCTCCTGTCATATCCTATTACAAAACCGTTTGTGGTACAGTTCTGCTCAATCATAATATTAGCAACAGCCTGTGTCAGCAACTGTACATTTTGTTTTGTAAATTCCTCTCCAATAATTGCTCTCCAACCGCCGGTTCCGAATCTAATCATATATCCTCCTTTAATTGGAGCAGTCCCATCGCAACCTCAACCTCATTAACAGTGCCTTCTGGTTGCGGAGGTATAGCA
>JAEZKZ010000007.1 GCA_023415305.1 Bacillota bacterium | reverse complement strand
GTGCAGATAAGCTGGGATCCTCCTATAGTCAGATAGACGGCGGAATAAAGACTGCCGCCGAGAGTATAAAAACTGCTTCTGAAAAAGCAAAAGAGCTCTCAGATGGTACTGCTGCAATCAGGACAGGGGCAGCGGCACTGTCCTCGGGCATTTCAAAGGCTTCCTCGGGTAGTATGCAGCTAAGTGAAAATTCCACAAAGCTCTATGATGGTGAGAAAAAACTATATAATGGAATTGGTGAACTTAAGGATGGAATATCCAAGGCAAGTGAAGGAGTATCCTCCTCTGTCTTAAAGGCCGATGACAAGCTGAATAATATTGACGGCTTAAAAGAGTATATTGCCCAACCCATCGAATTAAGTGAAAATAAAGTTTACGGAATCCCTGACTACGGTACGGCATTTACTCCTTACTTCGTATCTCTTTCCCTTTGGGTCGGCGCACTGCTGATGTTCTTTGCAATATACCTTGACCCCGAAGTAAAATTCCGCAGACGGTCGGGTAAGTCAAAAGGGTTACTGAGATTTGCAAGCTATAGCTTTATTGGAATAGCACAGGCTTTGGTTCTTGATGCAATTATTTTAAATGCTCTACATTTACAGGTAAAAAACATAGGTCTATTTGTTCTGGTTAGTATAGTAATATCTCTGTGCTTTACTTCAATAATGAGATTTTTACTTGTTCAGCTCAGAGATGTTGGAAAATTTCTTGCTGTACTCCTGCTAATCCTGCAGTTGACCTCCTGCGGAGGAACCTTCCCCATGGAGCTTGTTCCAGACTTCTTCAACGTTTTAAATCCGTTTATGCCTATGACATATTCGGTAAATGCGCTCAAAGAAGTTATCTCAGGTATCGACTACAGTTACCTCACTCAGAATCTCGTTGTACTCGGACTTATTGGCTTATCCTTCCTGATAATAAATTTAGTTCTATCAAAAATCAGGCTTGGTAAACTACTCTCCGATTCAAAGGAAAATGATGAAAACGATGATAATAACTTACCTGACGACGCATATGTTGAGGCTTAAATCACGTAAATGAAAATGATATTCGGGTAAACTTTCAAGAATCAACGTTTTTATTCCATTTCTCTCCTTAAAATGATTAATAAAGCCGGCTCAGTTGCCCGAGCCGGCTTTACAGATTAGATAGCTGCACTTTCTAAACAATTTTTATTTACTAAAAAATGTTTATGCCCACTCTGTAGGCCATGTGCGGCAGCAAAAGCACAATATACTAAACTATCTCAATGTTGGTAAAATCATGACTTTTCAATTTATTAATAATACCTTTTACGTCCTTAATGCTGAGCTTCATATCGGTACAGTAATTATCAATGGAAGCTGAGATTTCTTCTATTTTCTCCTTAAATCTCTCCATAGGGTTCTCTGACCTCGGAACAAACAAGTCCAGCCCCATGAGTTCATTCTGCAGGTACATACCTTCCACGGTTCTTCTTGCTTTCAGCTTTATGGGTGTATTCCGGTATTTAAGCAGCTTTGTAGCAAGGTTCAGACTGCCGAGGCTGTCCAGGTCGCTACTGAAACCGCAGGTGGTACATAAAAACCTGGTTTGTGAAAACCTGTTTTTTCTTGTGTTGCTGCCACAAATGCTGCATCTGTGGAAAATATCCACAGAGCTTACCTTTGCAGGCTCGGGAAGGCCTTTAAGAGGCAGCTTGTAGTCTATTATTCTCACAAGTTCGTTATACTGCTTGCAGCCTAAAACAGGCTTAACTGGTTTACCATCCTCATTGCAGGTCAGCTTGTCACCCTTGCCTGTAAGATTTTGAAGTACTACCATGGATTTATTCCTTACAGCCAAATCTGTTATTTTGTTAGCTAGATTGAACATATTCCTTCTTTGTTCAGAAGGATTTACAGTAAAGTCAAAGCTCATAGAGCCGTTTTGAAGCAGCTGCCCCTTACTGTCGGTTATTGTATAGTTAACAGCATTCTCAATCCCTCTGCTCACACCCATGAAAGAAACCGGCTCTACTTTATTATCCTCAGGCAAATCTATACTTAGACTAAGATAATATTCCCCATTATTGTAAATCAGCCTCCCGGTCCTAAGAATTTCGGGCTTCTCAACAGCCTGCATAAGCATACTCAACTGCCATTTGCCAAAAGAAAGCGGTACTATAATAAAGGTTTCCTTTTTTAGAGCTTTCACACTCTCAAAATTTTTTGAAATGCAAGTGAGTTCTCTGGAAAAATTAAAGTTTTCCCTTGTTTTGCCAAACCTTGTGTTCATCAGAAACAGCTTTGCAAAAAACTTGTTATTTTCTTTATCATATAAAAGGCAAAAGCTTCTTTTTGGATCGTGTCTGCAAAAATATACGGGCCTAAGTCGGTCCTCAATAGTTACGGACTCTTTCCGAGGTTCAGGGAAAGGCATACCGGGCTTGCTTTCTTTCTGGACAAAATAGCTTGCTAAGGTCATTCCAAAGTCTAACTTCAGAGAATCCTTAAAGGGCTGTACGTTAAATCTGTTTAAATATGCCGATATGTCACGGTCAACCCACTTTGACAAGCCTATAGTACTGTATGTGCCCCTGGGAGATCTGTACTGCTCTTCAATAGTGCCTATTTCGGCATATGCTCTTTGAAGCAGGTAATTATAAGCGTTATTATAATTAATAAATGCATTGTTGATTATATTTCTTTTTGCAGCGCCAGGATTATGAAGTTTCAGGCGTATTGTTCGTAATCCCATAGTTCCTCCATAGAGTATTCCAGTGCATTGTCAGTCGATGTCAGTCGATTGCCGTGGTTTATAGTAATTATATATACGGTATTAAGTACTAACAGTATTCAATGGTAACATGTTTGCCTGCCAGTCTCAGCAAACCGGCAATTTCTTCTACAAGCTTGAATTTCAACCCCATATTGAGCGGAAATTCCGGATTCTGGTGTGCCGGATTAATGGCCTGACCTATAAAGAAATAAATGCTGGTACTTTCCTCAAGCAGCATTTTAGCGAGTTTTGAAGCTCCATCCTTTTTATTCAGCTTAAGAAAATCGCTCATGGTGCTCTCAGGTGAAACACAGGTTTTCAATAGTTCAAGGGTCTTTCTGAGAGTAAGGACTCCTTCGGTGGTCAGATTTATTC
>JAEZKZ010000006.1 GCA_023415305.1 Bacillota bacterium | reverse complement strand
TGAATTCCGGCATATGTATTCTTACAATAGGTTTGGAAACTCAGAATAGCATTGTAGGTTTCCCCGCTGCCACTCCACTTGCCGTCAGCTCCATATTTCGGAAGCTTGTAGCCAAGTGTTATCAGCCTTTCCTGTGCTTCTTTTACATATGCATTATACACATCGGGCTGTATATCCCAACTATATGCAGAATTTCCATCTCTTGTTTTACCTACACCCATTATAACGCGTAGATTCAATAAAAAATTTTTTGACTGTAGAAAAATTTTTTTACCCTAAACGCGTTTCAACGAGGCAAGAGATAGCTAATCTAACCTTGTAAAGTAGAACATGGATGTTCATATGATAACATAGCCATTAATTGCCTCGTTATACCCTTTTTTGCTGCTTCTGGTACATTTGAACTGTTTAATAATTTGTAAACACTGTTAAGACTCCTTGCGGTTGAGAGCCCACACCCTACATAGCTACCATTTTTGTCATATAAGGACTTCGGGTTCAACTTCATATAGCCTGTCTGAAAGTACATTAAGGATTGTTTTGTTACCTCTCCAAAATAGCCTGAAGCTTTATCTCCGCTTTTTCCTGTCCAGTAGTTTAATTGTATTAGTGCTTGCTGTATTTTTTTAACATTGTCACTGGTTTCACCAAATTTAGCTGTTGTTATCTCATCGTTTTGGATCGATGCCTTTTTAGTTGTTTTTTGTTCGTTAAGCTTCGTAGCTTCTTCTTGAGAAATTCTCTGAATTACAGGTTTTATTTGTAATTTGGATGCTACTTTTTGTATCACTCGTGTTATTGGTGAAGTAGAAGCTGTTCCATCGTCAGATTTGATATCATTAGCGGTTTTATCTTCGACGGGGTTGACGGGGTTGACTGATTTTACTGTAGTTACTGCATTTGCTGCATTAGCCGCTCTGGCTCCGATAACATCTGCCTCTTTTTCAAGGTGTTCGTCATCATTTACTGCTTCTCCGGATTTCATCTGCAATGTAGGTTGTACCCTGCCCTGCTTCTGTTGAACTGCATGCCAGCCCTCATGGGGAAGATGCTCTTCCTGTCCCGGAGCTATGTGTATTTCATTCCCCTGTGTATATGCAAGAGCGCCTACCTGCTCAGGTTTATCAGAATTCTTATGAACCTTAACATCAGATAAGCTTACCCCCGACAACTTTTCAAGCATGTTCCTTAACACTTGAGGTAAGCGTGACTTGGATGTTGAGGTCTTTTCCTGATTTGTCTCCTGTTTCTTTATCTGTGTCTGAACGGGTAATGCTCTTGGACTTTCTTTAGTCGCCCCCAGCTTCTCAAGCTGTTTTTGATGCTTTGCCTTCTTAATAAAATACATTGCATAATTATAACCAACGGATCTCTGAAGCAACAAAATCTCGTCCGGTAAAATTAAATCCGGGTTTGCAAGAATTAACTTCATAATCATTCTGTAATCGTATGACCTGACACGAAGTTTTTTTGTTTGCTGTTTCTTGTCATGTTCCTTGTCAGAGGTTTTTTTCTGTGTACTTGTGATTTTGCCTCCGCTATATGGATCGGGTTTCTTTTCCGGTGCAACTCGGGTGTACATTTTATTCACTTCATTATTCACTCCAAAAAATCATTTTAAGCGTTTATGGTTATAAATACATGGCAGCATAAATAACGCTCTATCTATAAAGTAGTTTTTAGAGTGCCTTTAACAGCCAGACAGCAAAAATTTTTTTGTAGTTAATAGGTTTTTAGTTTTTGAATATATTAATAGGTTTTTTAACTATTGGTAATTGGTCAGAATTTTGGTTATAATAAAATGATAGGCTAAAAATTAATGACAGTGGAGTAAAACGAATGTTTCAGCTATCCAAGGATAGTATATACTATCTTTCTACACCAATGAAATTCAAAAAGGGTATGGATTACTATAATTCAAGCAGGGTAAAATCAGTTTCTTTTAATGAGGAACTACTACTTTTTGACGCTACAGTAGTGGGTACCCGCCCCTATAACGTTCAGGTCCAATTTGGCAAACAGGGCCGTATTAAGAGTTATAGCTGTACCTGCCCCGACAATATCCGAACTGAAAGCTGCTGTAAGCACATAACCGCAGTACTGTTACTTATAAAGTCAAAAGATGACCAGGGTTTTTTCAACTCTGTTACTCAGAAGAAAGCTGCAAAAGAAATACTTGAGTTCTTTAACAGCAAATCTTCAGCTATGAAAACAACAGTTAATGTTGAGTATACTTTGGAACTGATTAAAACCAAGGCCTCAATTATAAAACGAGGTCCTGCAGCAGTGCTCTCTCTCAAGATTGGTTTGGATAGACTGTATATTGTCAGAAATGTCAGCGAACTACTAGAGTGCTTGAAATACGATAGAGAGCTGATCTTTGGAAAAGGCTTCTCCTTTGATTCTTCTGTTCACTCCTTCAGTGAAAATGATCAGTCCGTAATTTCCTATTTGTCGGAAATGTGGCAAAACGAAAACCTCATAGATTACCTGACGGGAGATTTAAAAAAGCATAGTATATTCAAGGACAAGGAAATCTTTCTATCCGATGCTGCCCTTAAGAGGTTATTGGAGTTATTAGTACCCATAAGTTTTAATGTCATCGCAGACGGACAAAGCCATAATAATGTTTCGATTACTACCGGGGATATACCCGTTGATTTTACGTTAACTAGAAATGCCAGCTCGGTAGATTTGGATATGGATACAAAACACCCTTTTCATATGGTTACCTGGGATTGTGAATATTTCCTATACAATAAAAATATTTATAAGGTTTCACAAAATCAGAAGGAATATCTGAAGCCATTTGTTCAGTATGTTCAAAAAGAGAAAATCAACAAAATAAGCTTTATGGATGATGATAAGGAGCGTTTGTTTACTGAGATTCTGCCTTTCCTCGAAAAAGCAGGCAACGTTTCCATAGATGGTGAGCTTCAAGCGTTGGTCGAAAGGCCTGAGTTTGAGCCGGAGATATATCTGGACAGGTTTGAAGATATTATTACTGCAGATGTAAAATTCAAGTATGGAGACAGAACTATAAATCCCTTCTCGGCTGACAGAGTGAAGTCGCCCTTTGAAAAAATACTGGTTAGAAACCTTGAGGGTGAGGGTAAAATACTTGACATCCTTGCTGAAACTGATTGTAAAGTAAGCAGTAATAAAATCTATCTGGATGAAGAAGATAAAATATTCGATTTTGTTAATTATGTTATACCGAAGCTTCAGGAGTACTCTCAGGTTTTTTACTCCGAAAGCTTTAAAGCCATGACCTTCAAGCGGCAACCCTCCTTCTCCGGGTTCCTCAGATTAAACAGCTTAAACGGATTTCTTGAATTTAACTTTAATATTGAAGGTGTGGAACGTGACGAGTTGGTAAGTATCTTTGATAGTATCCGCCAGAAGAAAAAGTATTTTCGTTTGAAGGATGGAGCTTTTCTTCCGCTGGAATCAGAAGGTTTATTAAATATGTATGAGGTTTTGGAACAACTGGAGCTGAGTTCTTCGGATATGGAGCAGGAATTTGTTCAATTGCCCAAATACAGAGCTCTATACATAGATAATATGCTTAAAGAAAGCGGAATGAAATTCTTTGAACGTAATACTGCTCTAAAGACTTTGATTAATGATATTCAAGACCCCGCTGAAACTGAATATAAAATATCAAAAAGTATCAAAGGTACTCTGAGAGACTATCAGAAGCTTGGCTTCAAGTGGATGAAAACACTCTCTCATTATGGACTTGGCGGAATTCTTGCAGACGATATGGGTCTCGGAAAAACCTTACAGGTTATTACTCTTCTGCAATATGATAAGGACTTATATGGTCATAGCCCCTCGCTGGTGGTTGTTCCAACCTCTCTGATTTACAATTGGTGCTATGAGGTCCATAAATTCGCCCCGGATATGACTGTCACAGCAATCGTAGGAAATAAGCCCGAACGTCAGGAATTAATACAACAGGGACTGACTTCAGACCTTATTGTTACCTCTTATGCATTAATCAGAAGAGATATCGAGGATTATGTAAACTGTAATTTCAGGTACTGCATACTTGATGAGGCTCAGCATATTAAGAACCCCCTCTCACAAGCCGCTAAAGCTGTTAAACAGATTACTTCAGAGCACAGGCTGGCTTTAACGGGAACGCCCATGGAGAACAATCTTACGGAACTCTGGTCAGTGTTCGACTTTATTCTTCCTGGATATCTGCGCTCTCACTCAAAGTTTGTTGAAAGGTATGAAAGCCCCATTTCAAAGGGAGATACCTCTTCCCTTTCAAGCCTTGGTAAACAAATTCGCCCTTTTATTCTCCGAAGACTGAAGCGGGATGTTTTGAAGGAGCTTCCTGAGAAAATTGAACATGTCATCGAAGCTGAGCTAACTCAGGAGCAGAAAAAACTCTATGTTGCTTATCTTGAGCAGGCAAAGGGCGAACTGTTCAGTGAGATCAGTGAAAAAGGCTTTGAAAGAAGTCAGATTAAGATACTCTCTGTACTGACAAGGCTGCGTCAGCTGTGCTGTCACCCGTCTCTTTTTGTAGAAGACTATGAGGGTGACAGCGGGAAGTTCCAGCTGCTGAAGGAAGTTGTGGAGGATTCACTTACCGCCGGCCATAGAATACTTCTTTTCTCCCAGTTTACCTCCATGCTGTCTCTTATCAGGGGATGGCTTGATGAGGCCGGCATCAACTATCTTTATCTTGACGGGTCTACCCCTTCCGATGAAAGAATGCGTCTGGTGCGGAACTTTAACAGCGGAGATGGCCAAGTATTTCTTCTATCTCTCAAGTCTGGCGGAACAGGCCTTAATCTTACAGGTGCTGATACCGTTATCCATTACGATCCCTGGTGGAATCCGGCAGTGGAAGATCAGGCAACAGACCGAGCCTACAGAATTGGCCAGACTAAGACGGTACACGTTATGAAGCTGGTAACCCACGGGACAATTGAAGAAAAAATACTTAACCTTAAAGAGAGGAAAAAACAGCTGGTGAATGCAGTAATTCAGACCGGAGAAACCCTGCTTACCAAAATGACACAGCAGGAGCTTTCAGAACTGTTTGAAATGTAGAGGTCACACATACAATAACGTGTGACCTCTTTCAAAACCTATTTCAAATTCTCAGGATTTAGCCCCTGCAGCTCCTCCGGTACAAAGAGACCGTCTTTTCTTATGAGCTTATCATCAAACCAGATTTCTCCTCCACCGTACTCCGGCCTTTGTATAAACACCAGATCCCAGTGAATTGAGGATTTGTTACCATTGGGAGCTTCGTCATAGCAGCTGCCCGGCGTAAAATGAAGACTTCCCTTAATTTTCTCATCAAAGAGAGTATCCTTCATAGGCGTTTCGATATAGGGGTTAACACCTATTGCAAATTCGCCCACATATCTGGCGGCTTCATCTGTATCAAATATTTCATTAATGCGCTCAGTATCGTTGGCAGTAGCCTTAATTATCTTTCCGTCCTTGAATTCCAGGCAAATATTTTCAAAGGTTACACCCTGATATACTGCCGGACAATTATAGCTGATTACTCCATTAACAGAGTTTTTTACAGGTGCAGTAAATACTTCTCCGTCCGGAATGTTCATTTTTCCGTCGCATTTTATTGCCGGAATCCCCTTTATTGAGAAGGTAAGATCGGTTCCCTTTCCAGTAATACGTACTTTATCGGTTGCTTCCATCATTTTAACCAGCGGGTCCATTGCAAGAGACATTTTTTTATAGTCCAAATTGCATACATTAAAATAGAAGTCTTCAAAGTACTCAGTTGGTGTATTAGCCAGCTGTGCCATGGAATGACTTGGATATCTCATTACACACCATTTTGTGTGGTTAACACGCTGTTCAGAATGTACAGGCTTTGAGAACAGGGACATATATATTTTCATTTTATCAGCCGGAACTGAACCCTTTTCACTAACATTATCCCCTGACCTGATTCCAATATACGCATCCATATCCTTCATGCGTTCCAACTCGTATCTGGCCATATCCTTTATCTGTTCCTCTGTACACTGCTCAAGTAAAACCCTTTCCAACTCAGGATTTTTAATTGTGAGATAAGGTATTGCTCCAGCCTTATATGTCTCACGGATTAATGCCCTTGTGAGCGGCACTTCATCTCCAATATTTTCAATGAGAATTTTTTCTCCCGGCTTTAATTCACAAGAATAGTTTATAAGATTTTCTGCGAGCTTTTCTATACGTGGATCTTTCATTTCAATTCCTCCGATTATTATTATGATTTTGCGGCTTAACAGGTTGTCAAACCGGCAGTGAATAGTTTAGCATTATTTCAACAGTTCTTCCAGCTCATCGAGAGTCTTTTCAAATACGTCTAAAGCATCCTGAATGGGCTGAGGAGTCGAGAGGTCAACACCTGCTATCTTTAACAGCTCCAACGGATAATTTGAACCACCGCTCTTCAGGAACTCAAGATACTTATCAACTTCCGGCTTTCCTTCTGTAAGAATTTTTTCAGCAATTGCAGTTGCGGCTGAAAACCCTGTGGCGTATTTATAAACGTAGAAACTGCTGTAAAAATGCGGTATTCTTGACCATTCCATAGCTATATCTTCATCAACGGTTACAGTTTCACCGAAGTATTTTTTATTGAGTCCGTAATACATGTCACTCAATTCCTGAGCATTCAGAGCATCCCCCTGCTCGACCTTTTCATGAATCATTTTTTCGAACTCTGCAAACATTACCTGTCTGAATACTGTTCCTCTGAATTCCTCCAGATAGTGATTCAAAAGATATGCTTTTTCCTGTTTGCTGGAGGCTCTTGGCAACAGATACCTCATAAGCAGGGATTCATTAACCGTTGAAGCAACCTCTGCTACAAATATCTTGTATTCTGAATAAACATAGGGCTGAGTCATATTTGTATAAAAGGAGTGCAGTGCGTGGCCCATTTCATGTGCTAGAGTAAATACATCGTTTATTTTGCCCTGGTAATTGAGAAGGACATACGGATGAGTTTTGTATGACCCCCAGGCATAAGCACCGCTGGTTTTACCCTCGTTTTCATATACATCTATCCATGAGGAGTCAAAACCTTTCTTAAGGTAGGTTACATATTCCTCTCCCAAGGGTTTCAAAGCCTCTGCCACAATTGTCTTCGCATCTTCATAGGGTATTTTCTTGTCAAACTCCTCAACCATAGGTACATATAAATCATACATATGCAATTCGTCAAGCTTAAGCACTTTTTTGCGCAGCTTCAGATATCTGTCCAGTAAAGGCAGATTCTTATTTACTGTTTCAATAAGGGTCGTATACACGTTAACTGAGATATTATCATTGTCCAGTGAAGCTTCCAATGCAGATGGGTACTTTCTTACTAGAGAATAGAATCTGTTTTTCTTAACATTGCCTGTCAGTGATGCAGCCAACGTATTCCTCATTTTTTTATATGAGCTGTAAACTGCTTCAAAAGCATCTTTTCTGACCCTTCTGTCCTTACTTTCCAGAAACGCAATATACCTTCCCTTTGTTACCTCGACCTCTTCCCCCTCCTCATTCTTTATGTAGGGGAATTTGATATCGGCGTTGTTAAACATTGTGAACACATCCCCGGCAGTGTCGGATATTTCAGAAGACATAGCCAGTATCTGTTCTTCTCTTTCAGATAAAATGTGTTCCTTTTGTCTCAGGTTTTCCCTTATCATAAACATGTAACCCGACAGTTCCTTATTGGAATTTACATATGATAGCAGTGTATCCTCCGGAATACTCAGCATTTCAGGAATTATAAACGATATGGCAGAATACACTTCTGTAGCCAGAGAAGATGCCCTTTCGGTCAATGACTGATAGGTCGCATCGGCATTATTTTCGTCCCTCTTCATTCTGGCGTACACAAAGACCTTATCATTCAAGGATAACAGCTCATCGCTCTTCTTGAAGCACTCCAGAAGCTGCTGTGCGCTTTCGGCCAGCTTGCCCTGAAAACCCTTTATCTGCTCTGCAAGTTCCTTAACTCTCTTAAAATCCTGCTCCCATACTGAAATATCACTATATATATCCTCCAGCTTCCATTTGAACCTGGAATCGATATCCTGTCTCTTTGGTAATGCGTTGTTTGTTGTCATCCAGCTACCTCCTCAATATATTTTGCATTGTTATAAAAATTACCTAAACAGTACAATATCTTAATAAACTAATAATAGTTTATCAATTTTAGTAAAAAACTTGCACATAAATAATGGTTAAATGATTTATACCCGTTTTTATGGCGTCAAATACTAATTGTCGATATAATAAATTATAGAACAAGGATAAAACATTTTCCACAGATTTCCTTAAAAATCAATTTTATCGCTGATTATTACAATTTTAGTATACTTATGATAAAGTATATAGTAATATACTACTGATTTATTTTTGATAAATTAGTGAATATTTAAATTTAAACTTTGATTATCCAGGAGGTTAGGGATGGGAATATTTGGTTTTATAAAGTCACAATTTATAGAAGTAATCGAATGGACTGATAATAGTTCTAACATAATGGTCTACCGCTTTCCCGTTGAAAATAAGGAAATAAAAATGGGGGCCCAGCTGACGGTCAGAGAATCTCAAATAGCAGTTTTTGTTGATGAAGGCCAGCTTACAGACATTTTTACTCCGGGTAAATACACCCTTGATACTCAGAACCTTCCCCTTCTGACTAAGTTAAAGTCTTGGAAATATGGCTTTAATTCTCCCTTTAAGTCAGAGGTTTATTTCATAAATACAAAGCAGTTTACCAACTGTAAATGGGGAACTACAAACCCTGTAATGATGCGAGATGCAGAGTTCGGTATGTTGCGTATTAGAATGTTTGGTACCTATTCCTTCAAGGTATCTGACCCAACAATTTTTTTGAGGGAGGTTTTTGGTACTGCCGCCCTGTTTACTATCGATGGAATTACAGGACAACTGAAGAGCAAGATAGTATCAGGCATATCGGATTTACTGGCTGAGGCCGCTATTCCCGCCCTTGATCTGGCCTCTAAGTATGATGAGATTGCAGCCATGTCCAGAAAGAAGCTTGATAAAGCATTTGAAACTTTGGGACTGACTCTTTCAGCCCTTGTTATAGAAAATATATCCCTTCCTGAGGAAGTGGAAAAGGTTCTTGATAAACGTACCTCAATGGGTATTATAGGGGATAGTCTTAACCAATATACAAGGTATCAGGCAGCCGAGTCCATCAGAGATGCCGCACAAAACCCCGGTGGGGCTGCTGGCGCCGGAGTCGGTCTGGGAGCCGGAATAGGTATAGGCAATTTGTTTGCTGAGGCTTTTTCAGCCGGACAGCAGAAAACAGATGACAAGCAGTCTGCTCAAAAGGCTGCCGCAACACAAACCCCTGTGCCCGGCAAAATAAATTGTTCTGCCTGCGGTGCACAGCTTTCGTCACAGGCAAAATTCTGCATTGAGTGCGGAACCAAGACTGAACCTGCTGTGATTAAATGTGCAGGCTGCGGAATTGAGCTGCCGGACGGAAGCAAATTCTGCCCTGAATGCGGTCAAAAGCAGTAATGCTGTATCAGCTGTATAAGATGTATCAGCTGTTTAAGATGTATCAGTTGGTATTAACCGCTTTAACTGTATTATATGTTTTTCCCAAACGGCAAGCTGTCTACCAGCTCAAGCTGTTCAATAAATTCTTAAGAGGTCAAAACGTATGAGTAAAATAAATCATGAAGGTGTACCACAAACAGCTGCCACTTCCTTTAAATGCCCCTCTTGTGGCGGGGTCATGGTTTTTGATCCCGAAGGTCATAATCTGAAATGCGAGTACTGCAAGTATACCCTCAGTATGGAGGATAACAAACAGCACCCTACAGCCTATGGCTTTGATAATGACAGTGAGCTTGAACCTCAGGTGTGGGGGGAAAAAAGTCATGCCGTCAAGTGTAAAAATTGTGGGGCAGAAACAATTTTTGATGCCTTTGTTGTTGCTGACCGATGCCCCTTTTGCGGAAACAGCAATATACAAGATGAAGTAATAACAACAGGAATAATGCCTGAGAGCATAATTCCCTTTAAAATAAATTCTGAAACAGCTATAGGCCTGTACAAAAAGTGGCTTAGTGGGAAATGGCTGGCTCCTTCCAAGCTAAAAAAAAGTGTGAACAACCAGCATGTGCAGCTAACCGGGATGTATGTCCCCTGCTGGTTGTTTGATGCCGATACAAACTCTTTTTACACTGCCATGGCCGGTGAATATTATTACGTTACCGTATACAAAACCGAAACCCGAAACGGAAAGACAGAGCAGGTGGCGCATCAGGAAAGGCGTACCCGGTGGTATCCTGTATCAGGTAATTATTCTGAGAAGTTCAGGAATTACATTGTAGATTCCTCAGTCCATATTGATGATGCTATGTATGCCGATATTCTTCCTTATAATTTGGAAGATTTGACTCCCTACAAATCTGAATACCTGTCCGGATTTAAGGCTGAGCGTTATTCGGTGGATCTGAAAACCGGGTGGGAGACTGCGAAAGAACGCTTGTCCGGGATTATTGAAAGAGGTATTATAGCTCAAATTAATGCTGATGAGGTAAGCGCACTGAATTTTAAAACAGTCTACGATAATAAAAAATACAGACATGTACTTCTGCCACTGTGGTTCTCATCCTTCAAATACAAAGACAAACTGTATGGCTATATGATAAACGGTCAAACGGGTAAAGTAGATGGAAAGTCGCCTCTCTCTCCCTGGAAGGTTACATTACTGATCGCAGTTATAATAGCACTGATCGGGGCAGGTTATTTCCTGATAAGTACTTATACAGGCGGTTAATAAATAGAAAACCACCCATTACATTCATTTTTGCATGTAATGGGTGGTTTTACATTATGAAGGATTTGATTCCTTGAATTTTTCCATCTATTTAAAATGTAACATTTATATTTATGTCCTCCAGATACTTATTGTTAACTTCTTTAGGGAAAATAAGTATACTTAAAGGTTTGTTATTAATGGTATAGTTAAAAAATACCATGTCTTTAACTTCCTTAGCATTGTCTAAAATGCTTGTAATTTCCTTACGTGCCTCTTCTGTAAGACCGCCCCCAATTTGATTTTTAAGTGCCTCATCAATTAACATAACGCTGCACTTGGACTTATCCTGTAACTTTTCTTTTGTACTGTAGCCTATGTACATGTAAGCTTTTTCTGACCTATCTAAATTATTTTTAAACGAAATACCCAAATCTTTTGCCGACTTTTCTGCTGCTGACTCCTTTTTCTCTGTTTTAGTTGAGGTTGTTTTACTGCTGGTTGCCGCTTTTATATCAATGATATTTTTCTCTCTATCCCAAGTGAATTTATAACCTGCCTTCTCCGCAACAAATTTCAATGACACCATTGGAATTTTATTATTTAACTTTGCAGGGGCATCAAGTTGGGCCGTTTTCCCGTTTACAGTTGCTGTTTTACTTCCAATTTTTATTTTTACAGTAAGCCCCTTCTTTGTCCCTGTAATAGTCTGGTTTTTTGAATCCCATTTATATGTAAGGCCTACACTCTTGTACAAATCTTGAGCCGGAGCCAGGACTACCCCATTTTCAATAACGCACTTTGAAGTAAACACAGCCTTTTTACCACTAATGTTCACCGATAGATCCGGTTCCTTAACTTTGGTCCACTTTGACTTTCCGTTATAATCAAAATAAGAAGTTTTCATCTTTCCATTGTCAGCATAGTCCATATACAAGATACGTAACATTTTTTCATTATCATACTTTACAATTAAAAAGATATCTACATCTTGAAATTGCTTAGTATTTGTAACCATTACTTTTCCATTCTTCAACAGATCTCTTCTGGGTGCTCCGCCTGCGTTGGACTCACGCATTCTAAAACCATCTCCCAGATCATATTCATCAATGTAAACGGTAATATTTTTCATTTCTTTGTCAGGCTCTGTATATGAATTTACCGGGTCACTGGTATCTACAAGCTTATCCCCACTAAACCTTCTTGCACCTGTAAAAGCTAAACTGGCTGCCTCGGGTACTTCTGATTCATCCATAATCTTACCTTTTGTATCGATGTACCAACTCTTACCGCCGAATTCATTCATAACACACGCTGCATCATTTACGAAATCATCTGCGAACCCGTATTCTGTCTTTAATACAACCTTACCGTTTACATCCACATAGTTAAACACTCCATTTGTATAGACCGGAAACAGCCTTGTACTATTCACCGCTGACACCGGTATAATAATAACCTGCATACATAAAACTACAACCAAAATCATTATCAATAATTTTCGGCTTTTCATATGCTTACCCTCCATTTTATATCGTTTTCAATTTTTTGAGCCTTGATAAGCAACATCTTTAGACTGTCACTTGATGTCACTTAATTTAGATACTTGATGTCAATACTTTAGGTACTTTCATTCACTTTAGGTACTTGATGTCATCTAGCTCAGATTTATCAATACTATCACAGACTACTTTACAACATTATACTTCAAAATCATACATTAATTGTAAAATTTAAGACTATATACCTAACAATTTGGGAGTTAAGGAATAAAAATTATAGCTTTAAATAAAGCTGCTAAAATGAATCTGTCAAATGAATCTGTTAAATAAGTCTGTTAAGTAAGTCTGTTAATATTTTGCTAAATTGGTATATAGACTTATTAGCTTTTTATTGATAAAATACTCTTCACAGTATTTCTATAACCTCTTACTAACGTAATAAACTACACGTCATCTTCTCTGGAGCCATTGCAATTACACTACATTGTGTTCTTACTTAAATTTACGAATAATTATCATGGGAGATATTATGGGGAACTACGCTGAAAAAAATAAATTTGCATGGGAATATAACGCGTATGATTTCTGGAGCAGAGAGCTTGGAGCGCCGAGCAAATTGGCTAACAAGATATTGGAGAACCCTCGCGCAATGCTAAAAAAGCATTCTGCATACTTTGGAAATATTGAGGGTTTAAAAGTAGCCAATATTTGCGGTTCCTGCGGGAAAAAGGCAGTGCCACTTGCTTTGCTTGGCGCAGATGTAACCATATTTGACATATCAAAAGAAAATATGAAATATGCCCGTGAAACAGCTGCTGTAGCTCAAACGAAAATTGAGTATGTTGTTGGAGATGTAATGGATATTGATATGTCTGTATACCGGAATTATTTCGATATTGTTTTCATGGAGGGCGGTATTCTGCACTATTTCCATGATATTACCTGCTTTATGGAAATTATGTTCTCACTTTTAAAAAACAGTGGTAGAATGATATGCAGTGACTTTCATCCTATCCATAAATTTATTGATGCCAATGAGTTAGGAAACCCCATAACTGGCTATTTCTCAACCGAAATTATTGAGTCTGAAATGGCTCATGCTAAGTTTTATGATCAGGAAATTCGTGAGAACTTTCCGAAGTGTAAACTTAGAAGATATACCTTGAGTGAGATTATAAACTCAGTTATTGGCAGCGGCTTTACTATTAAGAAGTTCGACGAACATCCTGCCTGGAAAAATGCTAACCTCCCCGGTGAGTTTACTCTTGTGGCAGATAAAGGTTAACATAATACTTCTAGTAGACTGTCAATACTTTATTGACAGTCTATACTTAATAACCGTTGACTTTTTTGCTATTCATGATATAATGTTTTAACGTTAGAGTCTTATTATTTACGCGCCCGTAGCTCAGCAGGATAGAGCGTCGGTTTCCTAAACCGCAGGTCGCACGTTCGAATCGTGTCGGGCGTACCAGAGCTAATGTAAAATTGGCTCCAAAAAGCCGCTTAACTGTAGAGATACGGTCGAGCGGTATTTTTATTGATATAATCTTCGGACACCACTTTGGACACCAACTTTTTTAAACTATACAATTGATGCAAATGTTTTTCAGACAATAAGCTCCCCTTAATGCTATCAGAGGAGCTTTATATTATATAACAATATGCCTTTCTGTTAGTAGAAATTAATCCTATATAAGTAATATTTACTTACTTTCTGTAAATTTCACACCTGCAGCATCAACGTTATTTTTTAATATAGCTATGGCTTTTCTGAGAAAACCCGGAACCGGAGCTCCCATCTTTCCGGCGTTCTCGACAATGCTTCCAAGCTCTGTCAGTACGTACCATACTATTACTATGGGGCTTAAAAGTACCGTATAAGAATATGGCAATGAGATACTAGGAATATTATTAATTACAGTTCCTATTACCCCATCTAGTATTAAAGTAACTAAAACAGCTATGATACTGCCAGTTTTATGCCATATACCTTCACGTCCAATCTTACTTTCCCACTCTCCTCTTTTCCAGGCTGCCATTGTTCCTGTTATCCAATCCACAGACATACATACTACAAAAGCTACAACCAGCCATCCGAACCATCCTAGCAATGCTGACATACCTGCAAAAACCGTAACTATTGATGCCTTAATACTATTAATTTTATCCATACTATTTACCTCCTAATGCCGAAGCAACTTTTATAATCAGGGCTGAAAACGCCGGATCTATATCCTTTCTTTTCAACCAATATTGATAAGCTGTATTTGCCTTCTCCGCAACTATTTCTAATGCCTGTTCGAATGACAACGGGGCTTTGAGAGCTGCCTTTATAAGTGGTATAAAATTTTGCTCGGCAGCTTGCTTAGTATTTCCACCAAAAAAGGTCTTACCTGGACAAGACTTATTTTTTACCCAACAGTGGTATATCAATGTTTCGGTGGACGGGACTATATTAAACTTTATACAAAGCAGAACATTAAGCAAAATGATGCTTTGGTTTTGTTCTTCTGTCATTACATCAATATCAAAATCACCTACATTTTCAATGGTTATGGAGCTCTTGTTCTGACTTCCATAGAAGCCACCACCGTCCTTGGTAAGCGGCCGTCCAACACATATACTTCCATCAGGGAATGTACTGAAGTGCTGAGCTATCTCACTCATATTAAGAGCCTTTATATGATAATTTTCCATGCCTCTCATAAGAGCGAAATGATTATTATTTACATCCTTATATGAAGGACTTACAGTATGATGCTGCTGGATAGTGTTAAATTTCTTTTTAGCAGTCAGTCTGTTGATATATACCCTAAGCTCTTCCCTCTTCATCAAAATAAACTTTCCATCTTGCTTCATATTTTCTCCACCTTTTCAAGTATAATAAAATGAAAAAAGGATTACTTGTTGAGTAATCCTTAAGTATATAAGTCATCAGTCTAAATACATTTGTATTTCGGTCTTCTTCTTCAAACATCCAATGCCTTAGCCAATCATCTAAGACAATGGCAATTGGACTTAAAACAAGCCACAAAAGGCTGAAATATAAGCAAACTTGCCCATACAAATTGTAAGGCAAGTTGCTGTAATCCCAAATCTTTAACCCTAACCAGACATTAAAAATTAATCCGCTTACAAACTCTACAGATGTAACTATCCCTGTAGCAATTACAGGCTGTAACCACAGCGGCATTGACCAGGGATACACTTCATTGATAAAGCCAATAAGCAAAAAGCAGATGCCTCCAACCAGGAACATCTGCCAGGCTGAATGACCACGCCATAGCAATTCAAGAATGTAGTAGATTACACCACCAATAGCAAACAGCGACATATGTTTTATTGCACTTCTAAGTCCCATGTTATTGCCTCCAATTCATCCAAAGTTCTTCCAGGATTCAGTGCATATACCCGGAGAGCATAGAATCTATCTGTAATATCTTGAATATGTCTCTTGAGGTCGAGTCCCAAATCTAATACCTGTTTGGGTGTCCATTCATAACACTCCAATTCACCGCTAGCTTTCCACGTTAATATTTCTTCTGAGAGTCCTGCCAGTCTCAACTGTGCAATACTGACTAGTCCAGATATTCTTGCTTGGTCGGTAAGTTCACAATCATAGTGCTTTTCAGTACCGTCAAAGGCTTTAGACATAAAACCAGTGATTATACGTCTTTCGCACTCTTTATTCATTGATTCAATAATTCTTACCCTACCTTCTTCAATGTCAGCTGGGAAAGGAGGTTTAACCCCTCCAGAATCTTTATAATATTCATGATATGCTTGAAATACTTCAGCTTCTGACTGCGTACTATCTTGTTCTGGAATAAACATAACTGAACCATCAGAAAGGATAATACTGAAACCGCTCTCAATGAAGTTCATATCCTCAACATTACCCAAATCCTCAGAATTGTTATATATTACTTTTCCATCTTGAAGTTTTAACATTTTATACCCTCCCTCTGCAATCAGCAACCCAATCAAAGCCTATTGCACAACCAAAATCTTTTGCATATTGAGCTAGCGTACTATCAGTAATTGTAAAAGTTACAGAAAATCCTTTATTTTTGATAGAAGAAAAAGCAACTATTGATTTATTGGCAATGGGTATAGCATTACCTCCACTATCTCTAACATTTAAAACTAAATTGGAAATTGATATTGTAGGAAAAGCCTTTTTCAACGTCATCGGAATAAATATGTTATGGTACGCTCCTGTGACATTAACACTAAATCTACCCCATTGACTCATATGGCCCTGTTCGTACATACTCATATCAATATAGCTATCCAAAACACTATTCTTAGCCTGTTTCTGCTCCAGTGATTTACTATGACCTTCTAATGTTGAAATTATACTCTGCGGGTAAGACAAGGATAAACTACCAAAGGTTTGGGCGTGCAAGGTTTTTTGTATCTGATAGTCCACTGTATATGTTGCATTAGGGTCAAATGCTGTCGTCAGTGTATATGCTCTGCCCACCCCATTGGTAGATAGGTTATCTCTGACAATAGTCCACGAATCAAATATTGAATTTCTATATATAGCGTGTAATACTTCGGCCTTATTTCTTAGAAATGAACCCATTGAATTACTCCAACCATTAGGAGGGGCGTATACGTTTATTCCCATATACTGTCCAGGAGTATCAGAGGTAGCGGGATTAGCAACTTCGCCCAACACAATACCACTATCAACCATCACGTAGTTATCGCCCTTAATTAACTCCCATATTTCACCTTCGATATGGACGTTTTTGTCGGTGATAGGTTCAGGATTAGCAAGTCTGTAATGGAGTCTGTAACCTTCGTAACCTGAGGCAATGTTACTCGCGCAGTATAGTAATAATTGCGTGAGTGTTGTGCCATTATCCGTCTTTATGATATAGTCACCAACGTTAACAGTGATTGCGCCTCCTAAAGTAATAGTGTCAGCAGTAGAACTTGACACAGTGCCTAAGTAAGACGTATAGCCTGTCTCGCGGTTATAAGACATAACTAAGTCACCAGCTACGAACTGAGTGCCCGTTCCTGCGGTAACATTTAGAGTAGCACTGTTGCCTGCGACTGTTGCTTTGGTGGTTAATGCTATGGGAACGGGAGTACGGTCCACCACACTAACCCAACATACATATCTCCCACCATATGCCATTATAGTTTTCCAACCATTCATGAATGCCTTGACTTCATACTGATTAGGGTTGAAAGTTTCCATCCAGCCTGTGTCAGCATCGGGAACATTTACTGAAAGTCCTCCACCCGTAGTAGTCAGATTAAAATTATTTGCAATTCCACTTGAAACTGGGCCTTCAATTGCCAAAGACCCATTAGACTTTACAAGTATGTTACCTATTGGGCCTTCTAAATAAGCACCGACAAACGCGGTTGATGCAATTCTTATACACTTACAAGCAGTGAAATCCGCACCAAGCAGCCACTCATAATCCTTTCCATACAATGTTCTATGTTTTGTATTCAGATTGCCTGACACTTTCTGATTCTCTATTTTTACCTTATCTCCCTTTGCAAACTGCCCTTCAACTACAAACCTTTGTAAGTCGCAGGATTTGTACTCTGTAGGCGCGGTTGTGCCTTCTACGAGCATAATTTTGTCATAGTAACCAGCGCCTATAGATTGGTTTATAAGAGCAACTGTTACTGATTCATTTGAACCTGTATTAAATACACCTTGACCAATTCTTAAATTTGAACCCTCTGCTATAACATACAGTAATGAATTTGAACCAAGACCTCCAGATATGTAGTAATCGGTATTGGGTTCTACAGGCACCCTCTGAGATACTCCTGTCATGGTTATTCCTGTTGTTACTTTTAACTTACCGTTTTCAACAGTTACTGATGCATTACTATCCAGTTTCCAATATGCACTACCTTCTTCACAATTGCCATTTCTTACAAGATTATAACGTCTATTTTCGAAGTATGGGTTTGTCAAGCAAGCATATGAATCAGCGTAAGGATAGTTAGCCATTAGTTCATCTTCTGATAAATTATACTCAGCTGGTGATATCTCATTTAACATAATACCATCGGCATATCCATATTGACCTACCGCTGACCCGGACACATAAACACCGACAAAATTCCCAGGTGCAAAATCAGAAGGTTGTATTTTTATACACATTCTTGTAAACTTTGTAGTATCTGTAACAAATGCTGATTCTCTTGTTACACCACCACCAGTACTTTCCTTAATTACTTGCATCCCGTAAGTAGCGTTACCATTCTTCACATAAGCACTGAGAATATAGTACTTAGTAGTGTCAAGAGTATACTTAGATACTAAATTAACTAACCCGCCTGCAAGGGTTGTTGTGGTTATCTTTATACCAGTAGCGCCAAAAACCTTATTAGCTGAATCGAGAGAAATTGTAGTATTATAAGTGCTCCATTTTCTTGTATCGTCACAGTTACCCTCTTCTCCAAATACATTAGTATAGTTAAACCCTTCAAACTCTAAATTAATCGGCATCGATACTTCGGGTATCTGTATTTTATTGCTCATTCCCATGTTAATGGATGGGCATTGGATCACACCATCTTCTAATTTTCTATTTATTTCACCTGCATATGAATCTATCTTTCTGAGATTGTCTCCTATATCTCTGTTAAAATCAAAATATAAATTACCATCAGTTAAAGGGTCTGAAATATACAAATCAAGATTTTTAGTATTTGAACCCATACAAATTACCTCCTTAAATTATTGGTATAAACGGGGAAAAGTCAGTCAGCTTTCTGGCCTGAAGCTCACGGAATTTCATACCCTGCACTTGTGATATTGTCAAGTATCTATATGCATACGTTACTGCTAAATGAGCTGGTTTGATTTCTTCTATTGATGCTTTTAAATCATTAAGGTTTGGCGGCGCACCCAATGTCCCCACAAATTTGACTACAAACCGGCCTCCACTGTTGTACTCAATGATATCAACCTGGCCATTTGAAAAACTTTCGGCAACATTTTTAATCATTTGTTTTGTAGTAGTCCCGGCACCTCTTAATTTACTTAATATCCTTGTACGCCTGAACTCATATGGTTTTGTAATATCAGTTTCCAGCTTGAGAGCCTTCTCCCACATTGTTAAACCTGATGTTGCCGAATTCACATTAAACTGTAAAAACAAATCAGCTTTGGATGCTTTTAAAGCCTCTGTCCAATGTTCAAAGGCTGCCTGAAGTTCAATAACTTCACGACTATTTTTATAGTAATCAGGTAATAAGTCGATTAGCCCCATTATGTGTTCACCTCGACATTCCCTAAAACCGGCACTTGATTGTCATCAATAGCTATATTCGTGGTACCACCGTTAATTGTAAGTGAGGTATAGTCTGCTACTCCGGCAATATCAAGCAGCATATAAGCTATACGGTTATACACCAGCGTATACTTTTCAAATGCGATACTCCTTAAGTAAATATTTAGTTGCTCCAAAAATGCAGCTTTTACCTTATCAATTGTTGTAGTCCCATCTAAAATCACATGAGCTTCTACGTTTATACTCAATCCTTGAGCGCTTTCAACTGTTACTGTCGCCCCTATGGGCCTGTTAGTCTCTATGTAGTCTGCACAGTTTTGTACAATTGTCGAATCTACCGGCTTATTATCGTTATTGACTACTAAAATCTTCACGGTACCGGGGCCATTCCATAATGACCTGACCTTTGCAGCACCAACTCCATTAACCGAAAGTGCCCACTTCCTATAATGCGCTTCATTGCCTGAGGTTGCAGGATTCTGTAAATAATCATAATAGCGCTTAACAAGTGCAGCGTCGGTTTCCGAGTCAGTGCCCCCTGTTGCCTTATCATTTGTAACTGTACTTATACCACTCAGGCTTTCCAGCTGCTGTGTTATTGTTCCTTCATCAACATTATATAAATCCCCTGCTTCTGTCGCTGTTGCAGTCACTTCTGCAACTCCTGAGGCTATAGTTACAGCTGCATCAGTTTCGAATTGGAGCCCATCCGTAGTGAGGAACACTTTTCCAGCCGGTATCAAGGTCCCGTCTGTCCCTGTGATTTTGATCACCGCCATTGCTTTTGTTCCTGCTTTTCGAGTAATACCATATTCAGCGCACCTTTTGTCAATATACTCTCCCGAGGTTTCATCAATAAAGGCTATCGGGACAACCGCGTCAAGAGACTGGTAAGCCTTCCATAACTCATAAGCAACTGTGCTAACCATGTCATTTGTATAGCTGCCTTCATTTACCTTTATATCTGATGAAAGTCTACTTAGAATATCACTTTTAATACTTTCAACTGTTAAGTTTTCATACATTTAATTCACCCTCCCCATAAACTGTTTCTAAGGTACAGTTTATTCCTATAGCACCATCACTAAAAAAAACCGTTACATTTGTTATGCCGGTGATATAGCGATTGACAAGTAAACATTCCTTCACGTAACGGGCAGCCTCCGACTGCTTTAATTCATCAGTAAAAGGCTTCCCTACTAGAGACTCTGCTTCACAACCATAATTCCACGTATATATCTCGTATCTGAAGCGTGGAGTATTCAGGGCTTTCCATGCCCAAACAAAAACGGCTTCCTTTCCAGTAACTATGACAGGTGAGCCGTTTTGATAAATTGGTATGTTGTTTTGGAAATCCCATTTTATTTCTTTGTATAAATCCAGTTCCGAGACTGTGTCCTCCACTTGAGGTTGAATGCTTGGAAAAAGTGTTGTACTCATATACTTACCACCTTGCAAATAATTATATATCTCTGTTCCTCTTCAATGGGAACCAGAAGTAATTTGTCGCCAAATTCGAACCTATTTATAAGGCTGTTTTTAAGCAGACATTTTTCATCCTGTATAGTTCCTGCAACATCAAGTATTACAGGTTCTTCTGAAATAATCGTTCCTATCCGGAATGCAGCGGGTATCTGTGCCATATTATCCTGACGAATAGCTTTAACTATCTTTGAAAACGGATTATCTTCCATGCTTTATCCTCCTGACGTTCACATATACTTTCAATTCTTTTCGGGTTATGTTTTACTTCCGTCCCTATTCGGAAGAGTTCCGACTTCCTGCTCGTCCATGATATTTTTAAAATTAACTACCAGCTTGTTATAATACTGTCCCCTCTTCCAGGTGTGGCTATCGCTGTCTATGTAAAACTGCCCGTATACACCCGTGTATGGTTCCCTGACTACAACAGCTCCTCCTGTAATGTTTGCTGTATTGCCTAAATTCTCAATTGTAATTTTTTGACTCACTCCGTTGTCAGCAATAATTGTCTTGGCCTTGTCAATTCCTTTTTCACCTTTCGACTCCTTAAGATAGCTCTGCAAAACCCCATACTTCTTTATTGCAGCAGCATCCTTTTGTGTTGATACCAGCTTGTCGTTTTCATTATATATGACCACCTGGTTTATCATGTTTGCTATACTTTCAGTGGTGGATGCCGACATCAGATTGCTGCCGCCCTCGATAACCATCGTTTCATTGGTAATAGTCTTTTCAATAACATTCAGCTTTGCACCGCTAAATCGCAACATATATTTCTTACCGGTTGCTTCTGAGGCTAAAGTATAAGCTGTCTGTATAATTTTATACAGGCTTACTCCGATAAAATTACGATTAACACTTATATTCGGTGAAGCAATAGATCCTGTTTCAATACCAAAGTCGGAACATATTCTCTTTGTTATAGTTTCGGGTGTCATTCCAGGAAATCTATATGAAGCCTCATTACGTTTTAGATAAATACCCCTGTCATAACAGGTTATGTTTATAGCACTGCTGCCGCTGCTTTTTTGCCGTTCAAAAATAAAACCGTCAAACAATACCCGGTTATCCTGCATCAAAACGACACCGTAGCCAAGTTCACATTTCACCTTAGGCACTTTTTTATCAGTATGTGATGACAACAGTTCAAATTCAAGCGTTCTGGAACACTGCTGATAATCGCCCGACCATGTAATTGTCTGCACCAGTTCTGTTACATCTAAAGTCCCGGTGCTGCTGGAAACATAAAGCTTAATCATATTCCCACTCCTTTAAAGCAAATTCTTGTCGGGCAGCTTCAATGTCTTCCCGGCAATAATAAGATGTGGATTTTTTATTCCATTAGCCAAGGCCAGCTTTGGGTAAAGTGCAGCATTGCCATAATGCTTTCTACAAATTGCACTCAGAGTATCACCCCGCTTGATAATATAACTTTTAGCTGTTGGAGCAGGTTTTTCCGTACTTCGGCTGTTGTTTCCGGTATTGTTTTTCTGAACAGTTGATAACTCTCTGTAATTACGCATTGTTATAGTGGCATATACATCACCTGTACCGTCTTTTTCTCTGTATGTAACGTCTGTTATAAGGACTGGAACGTTAACAATTGTATCTGAGATTATGTATCTCAAAATGGTGTGTTTGTCGCACCAATTCTCAAACATCTTGACATATGCATATGGTTTTAATTCAGCTGTAGGCTGACAAAAAGAATACTTCTGTGCCGGAAACATGCAGTCTACTTTAAACGTGGATGCCAGGTTATATCCTGCTATGGCAATGTCACCTTTAGTGTGTATATTTATTGTCTCGACGTTAATTCCGTGAGATATTTCAAAGCTTGCGGGTGTTACGGGTAATATATGCTCTATATTTTTTTCAGTGTCTATGAAACTAAATCTCATTATTTTGTCACTTCCTTTTACTATGAAAAAAGCACCCTCAACGGATGCTTTTTTACAATAAATTATTTTTTTGGGGTTACAATAAGCATTAAATTGCCACCGTCTACCGAATAAATAAATTCTCCGTATTTCCCAGTAGCCGTAGTAATTGCATCTTCTGAATTATTTAACAGATTAAGCTTTTGGGTTAACTCTTTACCTGAATTCGGCTCGAGCATTCCCTTTACTAGTCCTAAACAAAAATAGAATTCATCTACGTTTTTATGTACATTGGTATCAGCACTTAAAATCACCTTGATTAACCTGTTATCCTCTTTGTTAGCCTGTAAAATAAGGATTCCACCCGTTTCCCAATAATAATAATAGGTATTGATGTCACCATAATCATCAATAGTACCTTCTTTTATATTGAACTTTTCGTTTATAATTGTTCCAAAACCCTTCTCTATCAGTGTTTTGTCAAAAAATGCTACAAATTCATCTACAGTATGGTCAAAATACGTGAGTTTGTTGGATTCAGGTTTTTTCTCAAATTCTTCAGTCGTTTTTATATTTTTTGGGGACTCCTTTATAGTCACAGGGGATATAAGAAGCATTAAATTACCATTGTCTACCGAATAGATGTAATCCCCGTTTTCCCCTGTAGCTATCGTAACTGTATCCTTAGAACTGTTGTTCACATTTAGCTTGTTACTTACCTCCTTAGCTGAATTCGGATCGATCATTCCTGTTACTAGTCCTATACAAAAATAAAATTTACTTAAATCTTTAAGTATATTGGTATCCGCATTTAGGCTTACGTTTATTACCTTGTTATCGTCCTTATCGGCATATATATACATAACGCCACCCGTTTCCCAATAATAACTATAAAGATTAACGTTTCCATACTCATAAAAAGATCTTCCTTCTACATCAGGCTTATCTTTTATAACTGTTTTAAGACCTTTAGCTGTTAGCGCTTTATCAAAATATGATACAAATTCATCTACTGTAAAATTAAAATACTTAAGTTGCTCGGATTCAGGTTTTTTTTCAATGTCTTTAGTTATATTAGAATTCTCAGACAACTCTTTTGTAGTCACTGAAGAATCTGTTGCTGTGGCGGAATCTATAGAAGCTTTAGATTCTGTATTTTTTGCAACATCGCTTGTCCCACACCCAACCAAAATGGATAATATTACAACAATAATGTAAATTAATGATAAAATTTTTTTCACAATAAATCTCCTTTTAGGTAAATTTGTAAAACATTGTTATATTATATCATTTATGGTTTGTATATACAATCAAAACGCCAGTTCATACGCTTTGTTCATTTGCCGAACAAGTTCTGCTGCAATTCTTTGTACATCAGCCTCTTCCCGGATTGTAAACGAATTACCGGTTATTATAGGAGCACTGCTCCGTCCATACGCCCGGTTTTCACTTGCTGTAAGCACTCTCTCGCCTTCATGCAATATGGCAGGAAAATTGTCATAGGGTACATAGCTTAAGCCGTAAGCTTTAGCCTTAACATTCGAAGACTGTTCAATCAATATTTTCACTCTATCACTAACAGAACCAGTCAAAGAACTAAATCTGTTTTCTTGCTTTGCAGATGCCAATCCCAGCGAGAACTGCATACCCATTTGATATCCTGCATCCCAATATGATTCATTTACCCCAGCATCATTTTTTATATTTTCAGCAAGGGTTTTATTTGTCTTAAGTGCCAATTGTGCTTCATCGCTGCCATTATACTCATTTTCAGCGATAGCCTTTGCCTCAGCGAGCAAAGCTCCCTGTTTTTGTCCGGCATCTTTAGTGCCTGATGCTGAATACTGGATATATTCCTGGTGCATTTGGGCCAGTCGGGCCTTGACTTTCTCATCACTGAATTTGGAAATGTAGTCGCCACCGTTCATTACGGCATTTAGTGCGTCACTTTTGTATTCCTCACTTTTATTTTCAAGTGATGCCTTCCACTGCCCCATTTTTTTATAGGCTTCCTGCATCTTAGCGCCGCTATCTCCACCGAGAAATTCAAGTTGGTTGTTAAGTCCTTCTTTACGCTCCTCGGTATACCCTTCACCCATGGCCTTGTTCATTTCATTTTGAGCCTCTTCAACATTGCTGACAAGTTCAGAATATGTATCGCCATATTTTCCAATACCTCCGCTATAATCCTTACCCAAATTTTCAGATATGGCTTGAGCGACTTTTTCACCCGGTATTAATCCACTGTATACCATATCTTTAACTTGTTTTGCGGTCTTTTCAGAAGCCCATGAAGCCTTGGATAAATATTCCCAAACGTTAATTCCATTCTTCAGTAACGGGTCAAGATCCTCCTGTGTTACTTTATCTTTACTATTTATGCTGCCCAGCGATGTAGCTAACAAAGTCATGTTTTCAGTAGACATTCCCTGTGCAGAACCGGCATAACCTATGTTTTCGAGTAAGGTCAGTATTCCATCCTTCTTATTTCCCTGTTTCAGCAGGGTTTTACTTAGTGTTGTTAAATCATCATGTTTAAAGGGTGATTTTATTGCGAGCTCTGATACTTGTTTCAAGTAATCGTTTGCATTTTCATCTCCACCCAGTAAAGAGGAAAATTGAACTTTATCTGTTTCTCTTGAAGCCGCTAAAGTTATCCCACTATTAAGGTCATTACTTTGTCCCTCTTGAATCCTGTTATACTGATCTTGATAATACTGTTTAAAATACTCATCTTTTTTTTCAAAATTTTTAGTGGCACCGGATATGGCACCTGTCAATCCCCCCACTGCTGCCCCAACAGCTATACCTATCGGCCCGGCAACTGCACCCATAACTGCCCCTGCCATTGCAGATGATGCAACACTGGAGAACATGGTACCGGCTTCAGAACCAAATGCGCTGTTTACATAAGTTCCAGCCGCTCCGACTAGTGCTTCGCCTGCCTGCTGAGCCAGCCCGGAAGCCACTTTACCTTTTCCATCTTTTTTGTCTACCTTGCTGGTTGTCTGTTCCAGTGTCCTTATATCCTTTTCAGCCTGACGAGCGTTCTTTGCTACTAAATCCAAGTTTCTCCTGGCATTCTCATATTTCTGGTTTGCCATCTGTAGTTTAAGTTTGTCTGCTGATTTTCCAGTTGCCATAAACTGCTTTTCAGCTTCCTTCAACTCCGCTTTTAACTTATCAGTCTCAACTTTTAAAGTTATTTTATTTTTGTTGAGTGCATCAAGTTTAGATGTAAGACCAGCCAAATCCTTATTAAAAGCCTGATTTGCATTGCGCATGGTGGAAATTGCCTGCGAATAATTATCCTTCACTGTGATTTCAATGCTTATACCCCTGCCCAATTACCTCACCTGCCTTTTCATATTATCTATTTTGTATTCAAAAAAGGCCCTTATTACAACCTTATCGCCTTCAGGCAGGTTGTAATAAGAGCCCGGCATTATGTTATGCTTATTGAATAAATAGTACATTAACTGTGTTTCAGGATCATTCTCTATTTTTTTTTAATCTCTTCGATTGTGTCAGTACGGTAACCGGACAATCTTTCTATGGCTCTTGATATATCGGTGATTTCTCCCGGTAACAGCATTTTTTTAATCATCTCTGCCGGTGTTGGAGCACTATATCTCGCCATCAGTTCAGATGATTTTAAATCGGGTTCAACAATACCGGCAAGTAAGATATGTACCTCCATATCATCCTTCTGCGCTCTGGATATGTCTGCAGCAGTGTTGTATGGGAGCGCCTGCAGTTTAAAAACTACCGGTGCTCCGCATAAGCCGCTCAATCTTTTTACCTTGTATTCCTTCTGTGGAAGGTTGGGAATATCCATTTTTAATAAAAGCTCAAGTGTATTATTCATTTTTAACCTCCACTGATTGCATTAATTGATATTCGGTAAAGGTAAAGGGTGCCTCTACTGTTCCGTTCTTTGCAACTTCCCAGTCTGCAAGAGTTAAATCATCAAAAGAAACATTTCGGAGTACAATACGCTCTGCACCAAACGCATCAGGATCATCCAATTTGGATATAACTGTAAACCTTATATCTTTCCCATTCCTTATACTTTCACCGATTGCCATGGCCATTCTGCTGTTAACTTTATATAGTTTCAAGGAACCGGTGCAGGATATTGAAGTAATTTTTTTATCCTTGGCCATCTGCCTGCAGATACTTACCTCCTCCTTATCGAATGAAACTTTTGCCTGTAACCCAAAACATTCAGATACATAGGTACCATCCAACCAAACTTCACCCCAGGTACCGGACATTATTCTATTAGCTTGCATTTTACATACCTCCTTATATGGTTATATTGAGGTCTATATCCTCAATAGCGTCAAGAATTGTTATTTTTGCTTTCAAGAATACCTGATCTGCAGTGGCAGCCATTCTTATTTCCTGTTCCGACATTTTTGAAGTATCTGTTCCTATACTTTGCAGATATTGTTCCTGGGCATCTACATCAATATCAACGATACTTGTGCCTTTTTCCAGTATTCCGTTATTTTCAAGACCTGTGAAATAGCCTTTAATAGCTGTTATCAGCAGGCACTTGTTATCGAAGCTGTTCGAGTACTTACCGATATAGCTATCCTCAGCAGTCTTTTTGATATCATTCCTTATCATATCCACCGCTTCGACAATCTTTATTTTCTTGAAAGCTACTCCCTTACTTTCAGTGGTTGTTTGCAGCGAATTAACACCACGTCCGACCTTGATTTTTTCACCATCATAGAAAACTAAAAATTTACCCGCATCTATGGCAGTGTCAATTTCCTCTTTTGACAGTCTATCTACCGTACTTACTTCACTCAATGGTGCATAAGTACAAGAAATTGTCATAGGCGTTCCGGCAATTAATCCGGCAATTCGGGAGCAATACTGAGCAGTTGTATAAGTAGTACCGTCTACGACAATACCGCTGGTGGTAAAGTTAATTACGCCCTCAGTGTCAGCAGCTACATTTGGCAATACTGCTTTAGACATAAACCCTTCTGCCCTCTGAGATTTTATCCAGGAAGATATCTCGGCAGTTTCTGTAGAATCACAGTCAGTCGGACCCACAAGATAATCAAACTGGGCATTTTCGAAATATTGCAGTGCCTTTGATAAATCCGTTTCAGTGTCAGCCAGAACATATACAATTACTTTTTTAGGAGGATTTACATATCCCCAAAAAGCTCTCTCCACATATTTCTGATTGTTAGTTCCTAGTGTTCCCAACAGCGTTTTTATTTGTATGGCTTTTGTCAGAGTGTACGCCCCACTGCCATTGGCATCCTTCAGAATTATTGCTACAATCCCCTTCTGTGAACGTTCAATCGCGGTTGCAGCAGCAGTACTAAAACTAATGTTAATGTTTGGTAATCCCATATAACCTCCATGAGCCGCATTGCGGCCTAAAAATAATAATTATGTTTTCTCCTATATCCGCTAAGGCGAATAAAGGAGGTTAATTGGCCATGCGCGCTTTCAAAGTAATGCTCAAATTTATTGATTCAATAAGATCATTAATACTTTGAATATGTCGCGCGGCCATAAGTTCATTGGTTAGTTTGGAAGACGAGCGTCAGAGAAGTCTTTCAAATTAACCTCCATATAAATTCGTTTTTACTGACGCCATTAGTGGATTTGTCTCCACTGCATCAGTTCGATCATCAAAAAATTCAAATTGCAAATCCACATATGCCCTATCAGCATCAAAGCCGCCCGTGCTGCTCTGAACCTTTATAGCCCTGTCACCTACGTTTACATATCCACTGGAAAATAGCTGCATAACACTTTCTTGTATATTAGTAAGTGAATCTTCGCCAGAGGTAAAGTTCTCCTCTGTATTTATAAAACAGCTTATTTTGAAAAACACAGTTTTTTCAATTGTCCAACGGCTTGTATCTCTTCGGCTTGTTTTTACATATTCCAATAAAAAGGAGGGCCTTTGAAAATCAATCGGGCACTTTTGGAGATATACTGTATATTCTGGATTTGCAGCTACTAAAATAATATTAATAGCTGACATAATATCGCTTGGTATTATCATCAGTTATCCCTCCAATTTCTTTCTTATATCCTCGGCAAACTGTTCTGCCTCTGCTATCGCCGCGGCTTCAAGAGCAGTACTTGCTTCACGGTATAAATTACTTTCATCTGCATATTGCATTTCAGTTTGCAAGCTATACGTTTTCAGATCCCCGGTCGGTTCCCGAATCCTATGACCATTTTCAACAAAATTTGAAATTACTCCAGTGCTATCAATAGAAGCTGACACACTAATTTGTCCATCAGCCGCATTCTTAGCTATTCTTAAAATTCTTTCGTCCAGCATCCTTCGCGCTTGTGGTAGCTCATTAAGTAGTTTTTTCAGGTCTGAGTCAAACTTATTAAATTTGTCTTTCCTTACACTTGACATCAAGCTTTCCTCCTTTTGATTATTTTTTCTTTTTGCATTTTAAGTGACATCATTATATTTATTCAAAAAATGAGCAGCAAAAAGGAGAGTATGTTTCAACTCTCCTGACACGCTATTTATACGCTGCTTTCGTGTGTTTGTTACACTAGTTCCCTGAATATATAATTTTCGATAATACAAGTATATATCATTTGATGTGCTAATGGGTGCTAATCATTTATTGTTTCTATAAAACTTCTTGTCTTTGTCTTACAACTTCCATCATAGCTCCTGGCAACAGGTATTTCTTAATTTTAGAGCCCTATTTTTGAGCAGCAAATAGGAGAGTATGTTTCAACTCTCCTGAACACGCTATTTGTACGCTGCTTTCGTGTGTTTTTTACTGTAGTTCCTGAATATATAATTTTCGATAATACAATTATATATGGTTTGATGTGCTAATGGGTGCTAATCATTGATTTTTTTCATGAATTTGTCGTGCTTCAACCTAATTGAAGAGGTGCCATAATTCATGCATTGCCCTATCTGCTCCCAGGTAAGGCCGTCAATATATTTATATGTAAGTATCTGCCTTATCTCACTGTCTTCTATACTTTGAATAAAATCTATTGCCTTATCGATCCTGCAATATAGTTCATAGTATTTATCACTGATCTTCTTACCTATTGCGTCTCTCTTCTTTATGCATTCATCAGACATTTGCTCCATGCCAACCAATGTAAATGTTCGTGGCAAGTAAGGGAATTGTGACATACTTCCTCTGACTTTATCAGTAACAAATTTCTCACTATCTCCATAGTTTAACTCTCTGAGTTTTACCCTAAGCTGTTCTACTTCTTTTTTTAGCTTAATAATTTCATTCAGTTGCTCCTTGGTCATAGGTACCTCTCTCCAAAAATTTTCTGTATTAAATCCGTTTAATATTTAAGCTAAAATTGTTGACATCTATTAGGCTATAGTCTATGATTAAAACATACTCTATCCACTTATAACAAAGAAAATTCGTTGTGAAACGTCATTACTATTTGTTAATTTAGACATGTTTTTGTCCCGATTTATTTAGCTATAGCATCATTATATAGACTGTAGACTAATAAGTCAATATATTTTTTGTGTTTATTTAGATTGGAGTCTACACATGAACTTATTTGATAGGATTAAAATTTTATGTGAAGAAAAAGATGTTTCAATAGCCAGGCTTGAGCAAGAAACGGGTTTAGCTAATGGAAGTATTAGAAAGTGGTCTAATGCTATTCCATCCGGCGATAGATTGGCTAAGGTTGCTGACTATTTTAATGTCACTACTGATTACTTGTTGGGTCGTGACGACTTTCCTACAATTGCAGCCCATCGTACAGATGGGTATGGTCATGATCTGCCACCTGAAGCTCAAGAAGAACTGAAAAATTACATTGACTATCTTAAAGTTAAATATAAGAAGAAGGACACTAAATGATTAAGGCCTTAAATAAGAAAGAAAACCTGCTTAATGAATGTAATGAGCTTGGTATAAACGTAGTCTCCAACCCCCTACCAGACAATGTAAGGGGACTTTACTATTCCGACAGTGAGACAGAACCTGTAATCACTCTTAACCCAAGTATTGATACTGAATCCGAACTCTACTGCGTGATTGCTGAAGAGCTAGGGCATTATCATACCTCATGCGGAGATTTGCTGTCCCAAGATACTAATAAAACTGTAATAGATCAGCAGGAATGCAGAGCTAGGCGGTGGGCTTTTGAAAAACTCGTTCCGTTGGACAAGTTTATTGAAGCTTTTACTGCAGGTATAAGAAACAGATATGAACTCTCACACTTCCTTGACGTTACAGAGGAATTTCTGGAGGAGTGCATCAGTTACTATATAGGAAAATACGGTACATTCAAAGAAATGGGTAAATACATAATCTATTTTGAACCACTTGGAGTATTCAGAACATTTGAATAGTAGGAGTATGAATGGCCGGTTTTCCCTCCATCGCCACTATAACCAGCAATACCTGTTCCTGCATATTTATAAATTGTACCCTTAATCCATTTTGAATCTTTTAAATTCATGTTTCAACCTCCAAGGTTTCGAATAAAATTATTATACATACAGAAACTTGACAGCAGTATGTCATATTTTATTTTCTATACAGCAGATCGCACGTTCGAATCGTGTCGGGTGTACTACGCAAAGCCAATATAAAATTGTCATTACAAAAGCCTATAACCTAATGTTTGTAGGCTTTCTGTAACGGTTGGACGATGACTTTAATATATTTTGCTATTTTGCTATTTTGCTAATACGTTGGAACTGCTAACCTCATATTGCATTATAATGAAGACCCGTGCAAGTCAGGGAATAATGAGAGATGATTGATATACATTTTGCCCAATAACAATCTTTAGGATTACTTCTTCAAAGATCGCTTTTTTTTAGGCAACTTTTCAATCAGAATATTTTTTAGTATTTCTATTTGATTAGTATTTTTGAAGTATTTTTTCGGTACTAACAGTAAGCTGTTCTCACTTGTATATATGATAAAATTATTTCTGCTTTCTTTAACTTTGGATATGTTATTCCATGAAATATAGTTTTCAATTTTATATGTCGTTGTAACACCAAACTCCGAGAAAAAATAACTCATTCTTATAACCTTTTCATCTATAAATTTATCTTTATTCTTCCGCCAATTTTTAACTAACATAAAAATAGTAATGATTGGAAAGAATCCTGCAATTAATATCCCTGGTAAATGTGAAGAAATATCTCTTTCAAAATTTATAGATTCTATACCCTCAGTTAAAAGTGATTGGATAATATAAATCAGACCAACTATACTTATCCCTGTCATCACACCGTATTCAGGCTTATTAAGAAGCAACCTGTATTTACATAACAATATCTCTTTTTCTGTTAAGGTAACGTCAATACTAATATTTCTACTATTAAACATCATTAAAACCTTTCTTTTTGCATTACCAAATATTCACCTTATATACATCACTTAGATATTTAGCCAACAGCCATGCCAGATTTTCTTTATCCTCCGAATCGTGAGAAAAAATACATTCCACATGATAATACCATCCTGCGGCTTATTTTTAGGTATTATATGTGATATTATATATTAATTTGTAAAAATTTAGTATTCATTGTTATTTATGACTATACAAATCACCACAACGTTCAAGTGCATATCACACGTTCGGATCCTGTCCGGCGTATCACATTTAGTAATCAATGGCTTACTCGGTGTTGGTACTAAATCTGAACTCCATCTGCACTTACAGCATCAGAAACAGAACCCCATGTCGGTAGTACATCCTTTATGTGCAGAAGGACTCCCTATTAAATTCAAAAAGTAACAGCAAATATAACTCGTTATTGCCAAATTCCATTTTCTTTTATATGAATAAATTTCTTACGTTTGCTTATTGTATAATTATATATACAGATTTATGAAAGCTTAGCAACTCGATAAGTCAAATACTTGTAGAAAAGGGGTTTTCAATGCCATTTTGTCATGAGTGTAGCGCAAAAGCAGGAAAACATCATATTGTTTTTAAAGGAAGTAAGTCTATTATAGTCTATCTTCCGGTAAATGAAATTAATTTGTGCAAGAAATGCCATAAGGAAATTCACCTTAACAAGGCAATGGATTACAGATATAAATGTCTTCTGCAAACAAAACTGAAGAGTCTTTTCCCTGAACAGCATTACAGCTTGGAGGAAATAAAAAGACTCCTTAAGTTGAAGCATATTCAAGCCAAGCTGCTTGCCAGGCATGTACAGTCAGAGGATAGTGGCTATAGCTCTGACGATGTTATTAAATATTTGCTTGGCGGTAAACTATACTGTTATCCTTGACTGTGACTCATACTCCTAATGAATATAAACTTCTTTTTTCCTCTAACACTGGTAGCCATATTTCAAATTTGTAGTCCTCGGCACTTTTATTTTCACCATACGGGAAGCACTCAATATCAATGGTCTCTGCGTAATTATAGTTTGATGTGGGCAGCCACTCGGTAAATATACGTTTCCAGGCAGTCCCCATGGCAGTATTCACAGGTCCGGTTATTTCAAAAACTGCCCATGTTGCTTTGGGTATTGTAAAGCTGCTCATACCTACAGGCGGTTCTTTGTCAGATACACAGGCAATAGTATAATCAACTTTCTCCTCTCCCAGTACCTGAATGAAACCGTGAACCCCTTTCGGTGAACCGTTTGACAGCTTACCGAGCTGCTCAACTATCCTTTTTTCATATAGCTCATTCCAGAATACAGGGACTGCACTTTCGTTGTCATCAGGCCCCTGATAGTGTCTTTTAATTCCCACAATGCTGAATTCCTCTTAAAATACTAAAAAAGGTCATAGGGTCATATATAAATCAAAGTAACATACACTCCTACCAACACATATAATTATGTATACCACCTTTATTGCCATATGGAGGAATGTAGCTATTTATTTATGTAAGGAGTGAGTTTATGGAAACAGATACTGATATTATATTACAATTGATTGACAAACTTAAAGAAGTATCAGTGCGTAACACTGCAGAAGCTGTATACGATAAGATAAAGCTTGTGAAGCAAAAGAATAATGATAAAGAGACTGTAAATGTTCTTGAAGACCTTATTAACAATCTGATAACTGATAAAAATGAACTTATCCAAATAACAAAATGTTATGAACAGCAATTTGTAACTCAGGACATTTCCAATGAAGACATAGAGTATATCACAAGAGAACTGCTCCCCATTGTAACAACTTTTCTTCCATTTAGCGGCGGAGATAATGAGTTCGTCTCAGCAATTAAGAAAGTGCTGTCTGCCGAAACCCTGAAAATATTAAAGCTCCTTGGCTTTAATTACAAGGAAGCTATCGGTCAACCCTTGACGAGCCTGGTTTCCAAGGCTATTGAAAATCAAACTAACAAGCTTATTGTTAGTAAAAGTTCTTACAAGAAGTAACGTAATTTAAGACACACGCCTTTCCCGGGCGTTGTGTCTTAAATTATTAAGGATAGCTGTATAAAGTAAAGTCATCTACTTAAACTCATTATTGCAAAACCCCATGGTTCAAGTTTTGTACTGCCGTCAAAGCCTCCAGCTAAAAGTATATTAGCTCCATTTACAGAAGGAATGTCTGTCAGCTCGGCAGCTTTATCTGATGAATTCAAGGCGATTACTATCTGGTCAGAGTTCAACAGACGCTTAAACACATACAATCCCGAGCCGGATTCAGCTTTAAGAGTCTCATACTCACCCTCCTGCAATATCCGGGAACTTCTGCGGAGCTTAATAAGCTCCTGGTAGAGCTGCATTATTTCATTCTCCTGCTGCTCCTCCCAAACCATTGGGTTACGATACTCGTGCTCCAGTACACCCTGTATGCATTTTTCATCACCATAAAACACCGAGGGTATACCAATGAACGTCATCTGAAAAATAATTGATAGTCTGAATCTGTTTATGTCTCCGTTACATACCGACAAAAACCTTGATACATCATGGCTGTCCAGTAGATTCAGCTGTCCGAAAGCCATATTCTTATTGTAACGGAGCCTCATATCACTGACACACCCGTCAAAACCCGCTGAATCCAACTTCTCGAGGGCAAAAAAATCCCTGCAATACTTACGGAAATCATAATTCATTGTGGAGTCAAACATATCTCCCCGGAGCCATGTTTGTGCGTTTTCCCAGACCTCACCAATTATCAGGCAGTCAGGCTTAACTGCCTTGGCTGTCTTTCTGAACTCACGCCAGAATTCATTATTAACTTCATTGGCCACGTCAAGTCTCCAACCGTCAATATCAAATTCTTCAAGCCAGTATCTGCACACCTTCAGGAAATAATCTCTAACCTCGTGATTACTAGTGTTCATTTTTGGCATCTTTCTCTCATAGGCGAAGCAATAGTAATTTGGTATGTCGTCGGGATTTTCAGGTCTAATCACTGGAAATTCAAGGTGATAAAACCAATCCTTATATCTGGAGGCTTCACCTTTCTCAACAACGTCTTCAAAGGCGAAGAAATTCCAGCTGCAGTGGTTGAATACCCCATCAATAATAACTTTAATACCTCTGTAGTGACACTCCTTTACAAGAGTCTTGAAGTCCTCATTAGTACCAAAACAGGGGTCTATGTGGAAATAATCCAGTGGATCATACTTATGATACTCCCCTGCAACAAAAATTGGGTTTATGTAAATACAATTAATCCCCAACCCTTCAATATAATCAAGATTTTCAGTAATACCTCTTATGGTTCCGCCATTTCTGCTTTTCGTGGTTATATCTCCAATTCTTTCAGTGCTGCTTTTCCTTGATATGAATCTCCTGCTTGTAGCAAAGCTGTCAGGAAAAATATTGTAAATTACTGAACTCTTGGCCCACTGCGGGATATTGGCAATATCTCCTCTGTGATTAAAGGGTAGCTGAAAAAACTCGAACCTGTCCAAGGGTAACTCTTTCGAAAATATGTTTGAATAGTACAGTATTGTCTCTTTTCCGTCATTGAGCTTAAAATAGTAGCATATTCTCTGAAAATCAGAAAGTAACTCAATTTCGTAATAGTCGAAAAGGTCATCTCCTGCCACTATTTTCATGGGTATCTGTAAAAAAGACACCTGATTCGTTTTACAGGCTCTGTCTCCATAAAAAAGAATACATTCCTTTATGTCTCCGTGTGCAGTTCTCAGCCTGAAAACAGTATGTTCTTCATCTATGCCATGTGCATAATTGGATAATGGTATATGTAGTATTGCTTCTTTTATCATATTTACACTTTATGATGTATATTTATAGTAATACATCAAATACATTCCTTTCTTTAATATTTAGTATTATTGTTTAACTCCACCGGCAGTTAACCCGGATACCATGTTCTTTTGCAAAGCAAAGAAGATTATCAGGATTGGTATGGAAACAAGAACTGATGCTGCCGAAAACACCGGCCAGTTTCTCGTGTACTCAGTTGCCTGAAGGGCATATAGTCCCGATGCAAGAGTGTACTTCTCAGAGCCTGTCATAAAGGTTACGGCAAAAATGTACTCGTTCCAGACAAATATTAATATCATGATTGCAGTAACTAGGATGGAAGGTCTGGCCAGCGGAAGCATTATTTTTGTAACAATCTGCAAATCACTTGCCCCGTCAATTTTCCCCGCTTCTTCAATCTCTATAGGAATTGTGTCAAAATAACCTTTTAAGTTCCAAACTCCAAAAATGGCCATAGTACCAGTATAAATCAGTATCAAACCTAGATACGAATTAACTAAACCAAAGGGTTTTAATATCCGGTACATAGCGAACATAGACAGTATGGACGGGAAAGCATTCAAAATCAATAGAATATAAAGGATAGATTTTCTTCCTGAGAAGCGCTTCCGCGAAAATGCGTAAGCCCCGATTACCGATACACCAAGCGCAACAAACACAGTTGCGACCGATAGTATCATACTGTTTTTCAACCACACAAGAAATGGGTTATCAATCAGTACTATCTTATAGTTATCAAGGGTAAATGCCTTAGGGATAAATGAAAAATTTGAGGTCAGCAAATTATTCATCGCATTAAAAGAAATCGATATTGCATAAAGGATAGGAACTAATGCAGCAAAGCAAATACCTATGAAAAATATATTCAATAGTACAAGTTTTATTGTTTTTTTAGTTTCGCTTTTCATGTCCCATCCTCCCTTAGATCCTTACGGGTAATTACAGAAAGAACGATGAGGATTGCAAAGATAATAATTGAAATTGCCGAACTGTAGCCGTAATTATTAGTGATAAATGCCTTTTCGTAGGCATAGCTGATAATAGTGTGAATATCAGCCCCGGTTTTTGCACCCTGCTGCTGGGTAAGCAAATAAACAATATCAAACTGCTTAAAGGTAGTAAAGGTAGTTAATATAACAGCCGGTGCAATAACAGGCCTTATCAGTGGAATTGTCAGTTTTTTTACTTGCAAATAAAATCCTGCACCTTCCATTTTGGCGCTTTCATAATAGGATTTATCTATACTCTGTAGGGCACCGTCAATAATCATAATCATAAATGGGAGCGCGAGCCAAAGATTTACAACTATACAGGATATAAATGCAATTGTATTTCCGCTTAACCAGTTTACTTCAGAAAAACCCATACCCTTAATCCATTGATTCAAAAGTCCGAATTCGGTATTAAACATTCCCATTCGCCATAGTAAAATTGATACATAACCGGGCATTGCCCAGGGGAACATTAACAAGGTCTTGTATAGCGTTCTATGCCTTAACCCTTCGGCATTAAGCCCCAGAGAAATAAAGAAGGCTATAACCAGCTGTACAACAACATTTATAAAAGTCCATAAGAGGGTTCTTACAAGAGAGGGTAAAAATCCCGAATCAAATACAAGTAATGCCTTCTTATAGTTTTCAGCACCAATAAAAGTGAAGTCAAACCAGTGATAAACATTCATATTAGTGAACGAAATATACCCGGTATAGATTATAGGGAATAATACAATCACTCCTATGGTAATAAGCGACGGAAAAGAGTATATATATGGGGTTAGCTTCTTTTTCAAATAAACCACCTCTCTTTGTATGTATAGATTAATTTTAGTAAAGGGTGATGCCTAATGTATGCATCACCCTTTACGGTTTACACAAATATCCCTGCGTATTACTTCATTGCTTCAATTTGCGATAGTGCATCCTTTTGAGCCTTTTCACTGGTTTTCTGTACGTCAGCATTGTTTTTATTTACGGCTGCAAGCATTGTTTCAGTAACTGTCCACATAACATCCATTTCAGGAATATTAGGCATTGGAACTACATTATCAGCCGTGTTCTTCATAGCGACGATCATGTCATTAGCCTTTACATCCGCATCATCATAACACTTTTGGTTAGCAGGAGCACAGTTAGCTGATTTCGCAAGAGAAATACCTATGTCTGCTTTTGCAAGCTGCTTTAATACTGCCGTAATAGCATCTTTTTTACCCTCAGCCGATTTAAGTACGCACACACCCTGAACTCCTGAATATGGAGTAAGAGGTTTTCCTGTGGAACTAACAGTTGGCATCGGCGCTATCCCCAAGTCTATATTTGCTGCCTTAATATCAGGTACCAACCATGGCCCGCCAATTATTGAGTGAGCCTTACCCTCTTTAAACAGTGTTGTTACAGTATTGTACTCTCCGTCTTTTGGCAAATACTTAACAAACTTCTTGTGGTATTCCATCGCTGCAATAGTTTCCTTAGTGTTTAGTCCGGGCTCTGCTTTCTCATTAATTATGTATCCGCCAAATGCATGCAGCCAGCTTGCTGCATAATAAGCTGTACTATGCTGTTCAACAAATCCGTACTGTCCGTCCTTAGTGTTAGCCTCCATATACTTCAGCAGGTCGTCTGTAGTAGCCGGTGGCTGCTTCATTAATCCCTTGTTGTACATAAACAACTGAGTTTCAAAGTAAACCGGAAGCTGGTATATCTGATCCTTGTAAGTAGCGGCATTGATAGTCATTGGAATCAGGTCTGCCAAATCCTCTTTAGTTATAAAATCTGTTACAGGGGCCAATATACCCATCTGAGCAAAAACTCCTGTTTTGTCATGTGCGAAGAAGTACATGTCCGGTGCGCTATTTGGGTCATTTCCGACCAGCTTTAAAGCGTCTGACATCTTCTCCTTACGTTCAACTTTAACTTCAATTGCAGGTGCAAGCTTATCCAGTTCGGCCTGCAGTCCGCTGGCAATACCCTTATCAGTTTCATGCCAGATTGTAATTTTTACCGGTTCGTCAACAACCTGACTGTTTTGTGTCTGGGTGCCTGAACCATCTGCAGCAGTTGATGAGTTTATAGAGCTTGTGGAAGTGGTTGAGTTCCCACACCCTGCAATTGCTGTGGAAAGTATAAATACTGACAAAATGATAGAAATAAATCTTTTCAAGTAATTTCCTCCTTATCTTAGGAAAACGTTTTACTAACCTATTTGTTAGATTTGCACAATTTTTATCTATGTTTTCCTCTATTTACCATCATTATAGCTATAATAGTGCAATAAAGCAATAGATTTTTCTATTTACTCTTGATTTATTTAGGAAAACGTTGTACTATACAAGTATGTTTTTTTAATTGTAAATATGACAATTTAATTAATGTAGATAGAATAACTTGATTTCAAGGAGTGGGTTGCATGTCAATAACTATAAAAGATGTGGCAAGGGAGGCTGGGGTATCAATATCGACTGTATCAAAAGTAATAAACAAGTCCTCTACTATTTCACAGGCTACTATTGATCGGGTAAATGAGGTAATGAGAAAATTAAACTACTATCCCAATCAGAGCGCGAGCAATTTTGCAAGGCAATCAACCCGTAACATAGTATTCTTAACGAGACTTGAACGTAATGTTGCTTTTTCTAATCCACATATGTTTGAAATTATGTGTGGCGTACAGAAATCTCTATCTGATAAAAATTATAATTTAAGTCTCATGAGCATAAACAATGACCAGGAAGAAAAAGAACTAATAAAAAAAATTATTGCTCAAAAAAGCGCAGACGGTATTATACTGCATGGTTCAGTTATCAACAGAGAGCTTCCCTCCCTTCTGGTAAGCTCAAACTTTCCTCATATAATAATTGGAAGACCGGAATTTGAGAGTCAGCTTTGCTGGATTGACACAAACAATTATCTCTCAGGAGAAATTGCAGCCAATCACTTGCTTGATTACGGTTATCGCAGTATTGCTTTTATAGGAGGACATGAGAGCGATATGATCTCTATGCACAGGCTTCAAGGCTTTCAATGTGTTATGGAGCAAAAGAATATCTCTGTTAATAGAGACTTAGTCCGGTTTGGAGATTCGACTATGGAGTCAGGTTACCGACAAATGAATGAAATGCTCGACAATAACCTGTACCCCGAAGCCGTAATATGCGAGAGTAACAGTATAACCTTGGGTGTAGTTAAGTCAATAAATACACATGGTCTCTCTATTCCAGATGATATTGGCATAGTCACTTTTGATGAGTATCCTTTTTCACACATTATAGAGCCGGCGCCAACCGTTGTTAATATAAATGTTTTTGATATGGGAATACAAGCGGGTTCCACACTGATTCGGAAAATTAAAAATCCGTCTCTGCAGGTTCAGAGTTATACTACCCTGCCTGAACTTATTATAGGAAAGTCAACAAATAGTAGAGTTTAGTGCCTTTCTGTCCACAGTCACACTTTACTATCATGAGCTTCAGCCTCCTCTTGTGGATAATATATATGGTAGTTTCAACAAGTAATCCCCATATATATAGGTATATCCACAGCTTTATCCCCAAAATATAGGCATTCTGTGGATATGCCTCACTCTTTGGCTTTATTAATCCACAGAAATTACACATAATCTACAACTTTTTGCTTATAACTTTACTGTGGACAACCCGAATATTTTATCTACAAGAAAACCCCATATATATGGGGTTTTCAACAGTATTATTCACAAAATATAGTGTTTCTGTGGATAACTTAAATTGATTTTAACAAGAAATCCACAAAATCACCCTGTTATACACAATAAAGTGTGGGTAATTAGTCCTACTTGTCCATATAACCTTTATCCTGTGTTGCTCCCTAAATCGTTACATCACGCTTTTTTGCTTATATACTTTTATACTTTTATACTTTTATATAACATTATCTTTTTACATGATTTTTTTACATAGCTTTTACATAGAACTTACGGCTTCTGGGACCATCAAACTCACAAAAATATATGCCCTGCCAGGTACCCAGTAAAAGTCTTCCACCCTCAACAATAATGTACTGGCTGCAGCCAACGGCACTTGCCTTCAGATGCGCCGAGCTGTTGCCCTCCATGTGCCTGAATTCCGCCCTGTCCGGATAAGCCTTGTCCAAGCCCAGCAGCATGTCCCTGACTACATCGGGATCAGCATTTTCATTGATGGTTATTCCTGCGGTAGTATGGGGGCAAAATACCAAAACAGCGCCGTCTCTGATTCCTCCTTTTGCAAGTGCCTCCTGTACTCTGCCAGTTATGTTATAGAAGTTCTGTCGCTCAGTTTTCAAATTGAATTCAAAAATCATAAAGCTTCACCTCAACATTTTCATTTATTTCAATAAAATCTTGTCCCACCTTACAGTCAAAAGCCAGCACCTTGACATTGTTATCGGCTGCCAGCCTTAAAGTATCTGCAAACGCCCTATGGGTCACTGCATTTGGCGTAAAGCATTTTACACCCTCCATCTGAATAACAAACACAATGTACGCCTTATAACCCTTTTCAGCACATTCAATCAGCTCTTTAATATGCTTTACTCCCCTCTCAGTGGGAGCATCCGGAAATAATGCTACATTGTTTTCCTCAAGGGTTACACCTTTAACCTCTATAAATATCTTGTCCTCTTCTGTCTCAATATAAAAATCAAACCTGGAATTTCCGTATTTGGCTTCAGGCTTGATTAGATTATAATTTTTATAAAGCTTTCCTTTGACAAGCCATTCATAAAAGATTTTATTTGGAACCTGACTGTCCATATTTACAGGTCTGTTGCCTTTCATTACTCCAATAAGGTCATATTTTGTTTTTCTGGACGGTTTGTCAGCCTCCTGTACAAAAACCGTTACTCCAGGGCTAAGGAGTTCCTTGCACCTACCAGTATTCTTTACATGACAAACCTCTTCTCTGCCATCCAGTTCAATAAATGCAATAAACCTGTTGGGGCGACTGATAAATCGTGCACTTTTTATATTCCGGTAAATCAATAAATCCTCCGTAAGGTACTGTAGTTAGTAATATACTCAGCTAATATTATAACAATAAAACTTAAATTCAACGACTCAAATAGCTAAATTTACTTAGGTAATGTTTTATCTTCAAAATTAAGGGTATAAAAATTAACAGGTCTGGATAAAAGTATATATGTAACTCTATATTGGTAAGCATATTCATACTCGTTTATTTAACAGGTAATTCCATATAAACGAATATTTTTAGCTTCAATATGAGATTCTGAAAAAATAGCGAGGGAGATTTGATTATGAAAAATGAGGTTTCTTTTTTCCGTTGTAAAAATTGTGGAAATATGGTCGCTCTAATAAAGAATGGCGGAGGTACTCTTGTCTGTTGCGGAGAACCAATGGAGAAGCTTGTTCCTAATACAACTGAGGGTGCTGTTGAAAAACACATTCCTGTTTCCTTGAGAAGTAATGGAAGTATTAATGTAGAGGTTGGTTCAGTCCCACATCCAATGATTGATGTTCACTATATTGAATGGATTGCAGTGGTAGGTGATGAAGGTCTTGAAATAATTTACCTGCATCCGGGTGATGATCCGAAAGCCATTCTGAATGAAAAGAAAAACGCTGAAGTTTATGAATACTGCAATATTCATGGTCTATGGAAAGGTGAAGTAAAATAGTAAGAGTGCACCCATGCTTGGCGCACTGAAAGTGAAAGAGGGCTTAACGGCCCTCTTTTTTTGTAAACAAAACTTCCTGCTTATCAACATCTGAATTTCTAGTATTAATATCCGCTTCCGGTACTCTTCTCCTTGTTTGCTATTGCGACAGAAGCACTTGCTCCAATCCTGCTGGCACCTGCATCTATCATAGCTTTGGCTGTTTCATAATCCCTTATTCCACCGGAAGCCTTAACTCCCATTGTAGGCTTCACAATTTCTCTCATAAGTTTTATATCTTCTACGGTGGCTCCGCCGGTACTAAAGCCCGTGGAGGTCTTTACAAAATCTGCTCCTGCTTCCTTGCAAATCCGGCAGCTTATCCTCTTCTCTTCATCGGTTAATAAACAAGTTTCAAGGATAACCTTTACAAGTGCTTTACCCTTTGCTACCTGAACAACAGCTTCAATATCCTTCTTAACATAATCAAAGTCCCCTGATTTAACTGCGCCTACGTTTATTACCATGTCAACTTCCCTTGCACCGTTTTGAATGGCCTCGGATGCCTCTGCAGCTTTAGCAGCAGATGTTGTAGCCCCCAGAGGGAAACCTATAACGGTACACACCTTAATGTTGCTATCCTTTAAAAGCTGACTGCATAAGTTGACATAACAAGGGTTTACGCAAACTGATGCAAAGCCATACTCAACAGCTTCGCCACAAAGCTTTTCTATTTGCTCTTTTGATGTTTCGGGCTTCAGAGCAGTATGATCTATCAAACTTGCAATATTCATATTAACCTCCCATAGGCCGACTTAGCGGCACAAATCATAATGAAATATTGATCACTCCTATATCGCTATAAGACGAAAAAAAGAGGATTGTATAAAACTTCAACCATACTTATTATCACTAATTATTCAGTAAAATTCAAGGTGAAAAAGTATATTTGTAAATCGGATCCCCTCTTTATCTTTTCATTGCAATGCTGATATAAATTTATAAACAAAAAAATAGGTTAGTCGCCATCGACTAACCATGTAAAGGGGGTCAAAATGTATTTTGTGAGGTCAATATTATATTTGCCAACAAATCAATTAATTATACAAGTATCCTGGAATTTTTATATATCAAATAATTTTGCCGCCTTGTGTAAATAATATTTTTAGTCAGTGAAATCATTAAACTGAAAATAACGAGGTGCAGTGATATGAAACTCCAAAATAACATAATTAATTTTGAAAGTCTAAATGACAAAAATACTCTTGAAGTTGTACAAAACAGACTCAAACCCGGTGAAACTCTTATCCTTGATATCGGGAATAACTACTTTCATCAGACAGATAAAATCTATGACATTTTATCAAAGAACGGGTATTATGTTAGAAAAACAATAGTCAACGGACGAAATCAATTGCTTGTTTCTCATGAAGACAATAAGCATCAGATGTACTGATACTGTTCAGGGTTAGTAAATCTATTAAATCGAAATGCCGGTATCACGCTTGTTTACATGATACCGGCATTTATTTAATACACTTTGAGGATTTACAATAAAAATACATTAGCAGATAGTACTACTACTTATTAAGTTCATATATGCTTTGGGGCACAAATACCTCCAAAAGTTTGTTTTTAAATTCAATTTCAGCAGGGAAGAGCTCTGATTTTTCGCCATCCACTGTAAGTGCTATCGGTGACTTGCTTGTCAGTTCACACCTTTTTGCCTTTAAAATAATCACATTTTTATCATTTACTGATTCTTTACTCAATACCTTAAAGAAAATACTTGCAAGATTTATGTTAGAACATTTTTTTACCAGAATAATATCCATGTATCCATCGGTAAAATCAGCGTCATTCAGCAGATTGGGGAAACCCGCTGCCTGCTTTCCGTTAACAATCAGGAATAAAATAAATTTACCTTCAATAATCTGCTCATCTGCAGTAACCTTTAAATCGAAGCTTTTTATGTTGGTAACCTCAGACAGACCTTTAAGGTAATAGGCAAAAGGCCCGAAATTCTTCTTAAGTTCACTGTTTGTGCTGAAAGAGACATCAACAAAGTTGCCGCCGGCAAAAGTACTTAAAAAGTAATGTGAATTGTTTATGTGTCCCACATCACAAAGGAGGGTTTTCCCATCAAGAATGATATTCAAGCTTTCGTGTAAGGAATTGATGCCAAGACATTTTGCAAAATCATTACATGTTCCAGAGGGTATAACCCCAATAGGCATCTTTATATCATTATCCAACAGGATATTGGCTACGAAATTTATAGTACCGTCTCCGCCTGAAGCAATAACAAAATCATATATTCCTGATTTCAAGGCACTGATAAGATAATCATTATTAGCATCAATTAGCCGGTAAGGCTGTACAAGAATACCCTTTTTTTGAAATGTTCCAAGTATGTAATCCAATTCGTTTGGAACCTTGTGACCACCGGAAATGGGATTGTATACAAACAATGCGTTTTTCAAAGCTTTACCTCCTGTATATCAAGTACGCCTCATCGAACATGTGCACCGGCTTCGTATCAAAAGTAGTGAGATATCTACATTTACATAGTAGAGAAATATCTAGAGTTTACGAAAACGTGGCCACTGCCGGAGGCTGTATCATCAGTAGATTGATACCCTACTGACTGCAGCCTAATCTCTCACCAACCATAGAGGTGTGAGTCTTTTTCTCTGATGATATATCTATATTCCATATTAAATGAATTTTGATATAAAATCAACTGGATAAGTGTATGAGATAGATATGTAATGGGGAGGCAGCAAACCATGTCCGCTGCCAGCCCCTAAATTACGCTAAACTACCCTGTTACCGGTTGACACTTCTCTCAGCCATTTCAATTGCCTTTCTTACCATACTACCGCAATCTCTTGAAGAAACTGATCCCCAGCCCTCAGCTGAAACTTTATTGTAGACTCCAAGTTCTTTGGCGATTTCCTCTTTTAGGGCTTCTGACATTGCACTTTTACGTCTACTCATAGTTAGTGCCTCCTTTTCAGGCATTTATACTGTGTACCAATTATCATCGGAGTAAAGCCATACCCGCTTTTTCTCCTCAAATTAATACACTTTTATGCCTAGATATATTTTAGCGTACACAAATATTTTGTCACCTGACGCAAAAAAATATAAAGGTAATTGTTTTCACACTATCCACAATATACACATACTTTTTTTGATATTATTTTTATGAACCACAATATATGCTAAAAAAATATATTAGCATAACAATATTTTGTAGACAGGATTTAATTAACAAAAACTAAAAAAACCTCATATACTTATTCACATATTTTACCCCTTTTGTGGATAACTAAAAAAGGGCTTTTCTAGTCAAAACACTTGATATATAAGCATTTCAAAGTATTTATTTTTTATGAGTGTGAATAACTTAAAAAAACTGTGGATAATATAATATTTATCCACAGTTTTTTTCACACTATAACCTTAAGACAGTTTAACCTGTAGTCATTTAATTATTCTATGTTCATACTTATGTCCACAGAGTTTGCAGAGTGAGTTAATTTTCCGATTGAAATGATATCCACGCCAGTTTTTGCCACTTCATAAATGGTTTCCTCTGTTATATTTCCAGATGCCTCAACCAACGCCCTTTTATTAATCAATCCGACTGCTTCTGCCATTTTCTCATTGGACATATTGTCTAGCATAATAATATCAGCTCGGCAGTCCAGAGCTTCCTGAACCTCCTCCATGGATTCCACCTCAACCTCAATCTTTACAGTATGCGGAATACTTGCTCTTACACGGTTGACAGCATTAGTAATACCTCCGGCTGCAGCGATATGATTATCTTTAATAAGAACTCCATCAGATAATGAGTATCTGTGGTTGGACCCTCCACCGGCATTTACTGCATACTTCTCCAGAAGCCTTAACCCTGGAGTTGTTTTTCTTGTATCGGTGATCTTAACAGATAGATCCTGTACCTTCATTACATACCTATTTGTCATTGTAGCTATTGCTGAAAGGCGCTGCAAAAAGTTTAACGCTGTCCTTTCACCCTTTAAAAGTGCTCTTGTAGGTCCACTAATCCTTGCAAAAACTTCTCCTGATTTAACATTGTCACCATCATTAACCAATGCGGTAAAATCAACTCTGCTGTCCAGCATCTCAAAAACAAGCTTAGCAACGTCAAGACCGGCTATAACTGCGTCTTGCTTTGCCAGAAACTCAGCATTAGAAATATGCCCCTCACTGATTATATTATCAGTTGTAATATCTCCTAATGGCATATCTTCCTGCAAAGCACTCATAACTAGATCGTGTAGATAAAATTTATCAAGCTTCATATTAACCTCCATGAGCCACATTGTGGCCACAAAATAGTAATTATAATATATATCCTTTATCGCAATGGGCGAATAAAGGAGGTTAATTGGCCATGTGCGTTTTCAAAGTATTCGCTCAAACTCATTACTTTAATCATGTGATATAAATACTTTGAATATGTCGCACGGCCATAAATTCATAGGTTAGTTTGGAGGACGAGCATTAGCGAAGTCTTTCAAGCTAACCTCCATGAGCCACATTGTGGCCACAAAATAGTAATTAAAATATATATCCTTTACTGTCTTTATCTAGAACTTTTACTATGTTTCTATTCCAATTCACATCATCGGTTTTATTAAAATCTGATCTGAAATGTGCGCCCCTGCTTTCTTTTCTTTCTAAAGCAGCTTCTATTACCAGAGTTGCCACCGTTAGCATATTGGCGACCTCAAGCTTGATGAGACTGAAGCCTTTTATATAGTCAAATCTGTTATGAATACTATTAATTATATTCCTAGCAGTTTCAAGTCCCTGTTCATTTCGGATTATACCAACATGTCTGGTCATTGTATTCTGAATTTCTTCCTTCATTCCTTTTAGTATAGCATCGTCGTCCTGGTTTGTTTTGAAATTCATTTGAAGACCTATATCTACCTGAGGAATGTCAGTTTCATCTTCTGAGATATTTCTTGCTATCTTTCTCCCAAAAACCAGACCCTCCAGTAAAGAGTTACTTGCTAATCTGTTTGCCCCGTGAATACCGGTACAGGCCACTTCACCACAGGCATAAAGCCTCGGTATATTGGTTTGTCCATTAACATCTGTTCTAATCCCGCCCATACAGTAATGTTCTGCCGGGGCTACCGGAATATAATCCTTTGAAATATCTATTCCGTACTCCAGACAGGTTTTAAATATATTTGGAAATCTGTTTTCAAGGTATTCCCGGCTCTTAAAGGTAATATCAAGATAAACATTTTTTAACCCTGTCAGGGACATCTCCTGGAATATTGCTCTGGAAACTACATCTCTCGGAGCGAGTTCCATCAGTTCATGATATTTTTGCATAAATCGTTCGCCGTTAGCATTCTTAAGTAATGCACCTTCTCCACGTACCGCCTCTGAAATAAGAAAGCTTTTGTCTCTGGGGTGATAGAGGACAGTTGGATGAAACTGTACAAACTCCATATCCATCGCTTCGGTGCCGGCTCTCAGACACATACCTATTCCGTCACCTGTTGCTACTTCAGGGTTTGTTGTATGTGAATATATCTGACCAAATCCACCTGTCGCAATAACAGTATTTCTGGCACTAAAAAACACCATTTTTTCAGTCACTTCATTAAAAACTAATACACCTTTACATTCACCGTCTCTAACAATTAAATCAACTGCAAAATGTCTCTCATATAATTCGATATTCTTTCTTTTCTGCGCTTCTTCAATAAGTTTGTCGCAGACTTCCTTACCTGTTGTATCTCCTGAATGAATTATTCTGTTAACACTGTGAGCGCCCTCACGAGTGAGTGACAAGTGCTTTCCGCTTTTATCAAAATTAACGCCGAGACTACAAAGATTTCTGATATTTTCTGCGGCTTCCTCAACCAGGACCCATACACTTTCATCTTTGCATAGACCAGCTCCGGCAAAAAGTGTATCCTTGAAGTGAAGTTGAGGTGAGTCGTTCTGTTCATCAAGTGAGACAGCTATTCCTCCTTGTGCAAGGACAGAATTGCTAATATCCAGCGTTTCCTTTGTTATAATACCTATCTTATAGCCTTCGGGTATCTCAAGCGAGGTATACACACCTGCTATTCCACTGCCGATTATAACTACATCTACATTAATAACTTCAATATTTATCCTTTTATCCTCTTCATCCATATGCTCTCCCTATGCTCCCTCCAAAAGACCCACACGCAGCTTATTTTGCTACCATTAACATTCTGTTTAGAGAATGAGATGCACGTTCAATTATATCTTTTTCAAGATTTATTTCGTATCTCTTTAATGCTAGCGCATCATGAACACTCTGAAGAGAAGTCTTCTTCATATTAGGGCATATGAGACCGGTTGACATCATATAGAAGGTCTTATTGGGATTATCATTTTTCAGCTGATATAAAACACCCATCTCGGTACCTATTATAAATTTATCATGATCAGAGTTTTTCGCATAATCTATGATTTGTTTGGTACTTCCCACAAAATCTGCTAATTCCTGAATTTCCGGCTGGCATTCTGGGTGAACCAGAAGTAAAGCATCAGGATGCAATTCCTTTGACGCTAAAACCTCATTTTTTCTAATTTTATGGTGTGTAATGCAATATCCTTCCCAGAAAATAATATTCTTTTCTGGGCACATTTTGGCTACATAACTGCCAAGGTTTTTATCTGGTACAAATAGTATATCCTTCTTGTCAATTGACCTTATTACAGCCAGAGCATTTGAGGAAGTACAACAAATGTCACATTCAGCTTTGACCTCGGCGCTTGAGTTTATATAACAAACTACCGCAGCCTCGGGATATTTCTTCTTAGCTTCTCTTAACGCCTCAGCAGTAACCATGTCAGCCATAGGACAGCCTGCATTTATTTCTGGAAGAAGCACCGTTTTCTCCGGCGATAGAATTTTGGCACTTTCGGCCATAAAGTGTACTCCGCAAAAAACTATGGTATCGGCACTATTTGATGCACAATACTGGCTGAGAGCAAAGGAGTCTCCTACAATATCAGCTATTTCCTGAACATCATCTACCTGATAGCTGTGTGCAACAATTACAGCATTTTGCTCCTTTTTCATTCTGTTAATATTGCTAATCATAGTTTGTTTATCCATTACACTACCTCGTATTTTGTTAATTTTTGAACAATGTATTATATGTTTGACTTATCCAAAGTTAAAATACTGCATTAATTTTATTACTTATAATTTCCTTTGTAAATGCTTTTATTGCAAAAGAAATATCATAAGCGCATAGGTACAATAAAATTCTTTTATATTCCTGTTAATTAATGAAGTTAATTAACTATATTTCTTTTCTTGCCTGCTCTCTGAAAGTTCTATATCCTAATGCTCTCCAGCTTTCTTTAGCGATGGAATTTTTAGAAATGAAGTTTAATTCTACAAACTTTATTCCGTTTTCCCTAAAAAAGCTACAAATTAGGTTATCAAGTGATTTCATTATCCCTTTACCTCTATATTCCGGTACTACGTAAGCTCCCGCTATATATCCGACTTTTCTTATGCTGGATATGGGCAAATGGCATCCTACAATCTCTCCAACAATAAAACCAACAACCTTCTCACACTCTTTAGCAATATATATTCTTCTTTCAGTATTATTAATAAAACTTGCTAGGTGCTTGCTTATACTTTCAACAGATAGCTCTCCAAAGTCCCAGTATACATCTTTTGTTTCTCTTTGTACAAAGTATGCCAGCTCATTATGTAATTGTGCAATCTGTATAATTTCACTTAAATAGGCTTCTCTATACTCCAAAAAATCTCCCCCTTGTTACACAACATATTAACTTAGGTGGTTTAAACCGTCAAGACTAATTTATAAATATAGATAAAACTTATGGATAAATACAAAGAAAGCCTCAAGCTGTTACGCTCAAGACCAAAGGCCTTAAGAATAGAAAAGTATATATTTCAATTTTCTTCCTCAAATGCAACAAGACCCCAAGCATTTCTGCTTGTAGGCCTAAAGTCTTGAGACATACTTTCTTACTCTTTCAACTTTTTAAGCAATATAAAGAAAGCCTCAAGCTGTTACGCTCAAGACTTTCATATAAATCTGGCAGAGACTTACTTTCCCGGGCCGTTTCCAGCCAAGTAATATCAGCACTGAGATGCTTAACTGCCGTGTTCGGAATGGGAACGGGTGTATCCATCTCGTCATTTCCACCAGAAAATTTTTGTCCTTAAGGACTAAATAATGTATCGAAGTTAAGAAGACTTGAAGCTTTTAACTCATAGATTTTAAGACCATCTACTTTTGAAATACCTGTTAATTTGGGTCAAACCCTCGACCTATTAGTATCAATCAGCTTAATACATTACTGCACTTACACTCTTGACCTATCAACCATGTAGTCTACATGGGGT
>JAEZKZ010000119.1 GCA_023415305.1 Bacillota bacterium | reverse complement strand
GCAAGCTTGAGCTGGCGACCAAGATCACCTCAGCTGTGGTGTTTGTGGTCTCTCTCGGGTTTGCGATTATTGCCCGGTTCGCGAGCTAGTGGATTTTGTCTTAAAACTCCCCGTTCCGGGGAGTTTTTTTGTATTTACGTTTTTCATGAGCGCGGGCAAGCACTAATAGATCGGCTCGAAAGGAGCATACTGAATTCAAGTGAAAAAAAACAATGGCCAGCAAGGGCCCCGGTGGCCCGCGGCCACAGTGCAAAACACGAACAAACATGGCACGGACAGGGAGAGTACTGCTTTGGAACTGTCTGAAAAGATACTGGATCTCATCGCCAAGCGGAGAATCCCGCTGCCGGAGAGCACATTGGCGTCGGAGTTGGACTGCACTGGTGAAGCAATGGCAGAATGCCTGAACAACATGGTGCGCGACGGTGTGCTAATGCAGACGAAGCGCAAAGGGTATGGCCTGCCGGAGCAGATGGGCTGCGTTTGTGGGGTGTTGAAAGCCACCGCCGGCGGCGCCGCATTCATCGTGCCGGACGGCGGTGATGATTATTTCGTGCCAATATCCGGCCGCTCGGGTGCCATGCACAATGACCGCGTACTCGCCCGGGTGGTGAAGACGGCCCATGGCGACAGGCGTGGCGAGGCCGAGGTGCTGCAGGTGCTCAGGCGGGCCAACGGCAGAATTGTGGGCGTATACAGGCGCATCCCCGGCGGTGGCATTGTCACGGCGGATGAGCGTAAGCTGGGTTCTGTTTTTATCCCTCAGGGCAATGAGCGCGGCGCGTGGGATGGCTGCAAGGCAGTGGTGGACATTGTCCGTTACCCCGACGAGCGCCGTGACATGGAGGGAAAGGTGACCGAGGTGCTGGGGGACCAGGGTGAGGCCGAGGCCGAAATTCTCTCAATCATCCGAGCGTTGGGCATCCGCGACGTATTCCCGCCACAGGTGAGGGCCGAGGCGGACGATGTGGCAGCCAGGCTGGCAGAGAGTTTGGAGCACCGGCTGGATCTGCGGGGTGAAACCATCTTCACGATCGATGGTGCTGATGCCAAGGACCTGGATGACGCCGTTTCCATCGACCGGCTGGCCAACGGCCACTGGAAGCTGGGTGTGCACATCGCTGACGTATCCCACTATGTAAAGCGGGGCGGCGCCATCGACAACGAGGCATGGAAGCGCGGCACCAGTGTCTACCTGCTGAACACCGTGATCCCGATGCTGCCGGAGCGCCTGAGCAACGGTGTTTGTTCTCTGCACCCCGGCGAGGACCGCATGACGCTATCCTGCATCATGGAGCTGGACGGGCATGGCGGCGTGGTGTCGGTGGAGATGGCCGAAAGTGTGATCCATAGCAAAGCCCGCCTGACTTATGATGAAGTGAACGCTGTTTTGGAGCAGGATGATGCTGACACGAAGGTGCGCATTGCTCATGTTGTGGAAAAGCTTCTGCTTGCAGATGATCTCCGAGAAGTATTGAACCGCCGGCGCATGGCCAGGGGTGCCATCGATCTGGACATTGATGAGCCCCACATACTGCTGGATGAGAAAGGTGTGCCGGTGGAAGTCACCGCTCGCTACCGGGGCCGCGCCCATAAGCTCATCGAGGAGTTTATGCTGGCTGCCAACGAGGCCGTGGCGCTCTGGCTGGAGGAGATGGGCATGCCGGTGCTATTCCGTGTGCACGAACCGCCCGATGGAGAGAAGATGGTCGAGCTTGCGGTGTTTTTAAAGAATCTGGGTTATGGGGCAAAGGGCCTTCGGCATGAGCCGCATCCAAAGGCGTTGCAGGCAGTGCTCTCGGAAGTGAAGGAGTCGCCGCATGAGAGCGTTATCGCGCGCATCATGCTCCGCAGTATGAAAAAGGCAAAATACTCCACGGTGAATGTGGGTCACTTCGGCTTGGCTGCCAAGCACTACTGCCACTTCACCTCACCGATCCGCCGTTATCCGGATCTTATGGTCCATCGGATGATACGCGCAGCGCTGCAGGGCGAAACGGCCACAAGCTTTCAGGGTGTAGCCGAGCAGGCTGCGGTGCAGTCCAGCGAGGCGGAGCGCACGGCGATGGAAGCAGAGCGGGCTGTTGACAATTTGAAGATGACAGAATTCATGGCCGACAAGGTGGGTGAGGAGTTTGACGGCGTGATCTCCGGCGTAACCGAGTTCGGCGTGTTCGTGGAGTTGCCAAACCTGATCGAGGGCCTGATCCGTATGACCGAATTGCAGGATGATTACTACGACATGGACAAGCGCACCTACAGCCTGCTTGGCCGACACACTGGCCGCCGGTTGAGCTTGGGAGACAAAACACGCGTGCGCGTGGCCAGTGTGGATGTCGCTGCCCGGCAGATTAACTTTGTGCCGGCGCGGCAGGTGCACTAGAAAGCAGTTAGCAGTCAGTAGACAGTACTTACCTAGACTAAAGATGCAGGGTGGCTCTTGTGTGAGCACCCTGCATTTCATTTATCATTGTTGCAGAATTATCTGATTATTACGATGTCAATTCTGCGGTTTTTGGTCCGGTTGGCCTCGGAGGTGTTGGGCAGAATGGGGTGGAACTCTCCGTTGCCGGTGGCGGTGAGCTTAACCGGGTCGATGCCACAGTTGTCGATCAGGAAAATGACCACATTTGTTGCTCGCTTTGTGGACAACTCCCAGTTTGACGGGAATTGTGCCGAACGAATGGGCACGTTATCGGTATGCCCTTGCACCATGATGTTCTTGTCCAGCATCTTTATGATGTTTCCGAGCGTTTTCAAGACCGATACACCGTCTTTTTTCACGTCGGCACTGCCCGAATCAAACAGAACGAGCGAGTCAATCCTCAGTGTAATTTCATTTCCATCAAGCAATATTCTTACGTAATCACCGAGGCCATATCGCGCAATTGCAGCTTCCAGTTTTCGCAAAACATCGTCAAGCTCAGTGTCTTGCGGCGGAATTGACGGGGTAACATCTGGTGGGAGTGTTGTGGCATTTGAAATGGAGGCACTTGGCGTCACACGCAGGCTTGCTGTTGGCCTGGAGGTGCTGGTGCTTTCCACCAGAGGATCGATCGCGGAATCTCCTTGTTCATGGGCGTATGGAAGGCCCACGCCTTCAAAGGCGAACTGGCCCTTGAACGATTGGGCGATTTCCTGAAATTTGGCCTTCTCAATGGTCGCCATGGAAAACAGCATGATGAAGAAGGTCAACAAAAGTGTGACCATATCTCCGTATGTGCCCAACCAATCTGGGAGACCCTCCTCCGGCTTCTTTTCCCGTTTCTTCCTCATATCCTGATCCCTTCAGCCTCAAGCGCCATGTTTTTCGCGCCAATCAGGCACTTTCGGTTGCTTGCTCAGGCTGTGGTTCTTCCGTTTTCACAGGTTGCTTGTATAGCAGCTTTTGCGCTGGGGTCAAAAATGTCATCAGCTTGTTCTCAATCACCGCCGGTTGCTCACCGGTCTGGATGGAAAGGATGCCCTCCAGCAGCATCCGCATCGCATTGGCTTCCTCCTCGCTGTTTTTTGCCAGCTTGTTGGAGATGGGGGTGCATACAAAGTTCGCAAGCACACTGCCATAAAATGTTGTGATCAAAGCCACGGCCATGGCCGGGCCGATTTTGCTGGGGTCATCCAGCTGGCCCAGCAGCAAAACAAGGCCCACCAGCGTGCCGATCATGCCCCAGCTGGGGAAGCTTTTTGCCAGAAAGTCAAACAATCCCTTGTTCCGCTCATGCCGCTCCTGCATGCTGTCAATCTCCATCTCGAGGATGTCCTTGGTCAGCTCCGGGTCATAGCCGTCCACCACATATTCCAGCGCCTTTTTTACAAATGGGTCGTTGATGTTTTCCTGATCTTCCTCCAGTGATAATATGCCTTCACGGCGTGCCTTCTGTGCCATTTGTATGATCATCCGAAGGTTATCCAGCAATGAGTCTTTCTTGGTAGTAAAGACTTTTAGTGTCAATTTGAGGATCTTGCCAACTTCGCTTAAGCTGAAACTCATAAGCGCTGATGCAATGCCTCCGCCGAAAACGATCAGTATGGAGCCTGTATCATAAAAAGCGCCCAGGCTGCCGGGGATCTTAATTGCTCCCAATGCATCGCTGAACATTATCGAAATGATAATGCTGAGAATTCCTAGAACAATTCCGCCAATGGTTGCAAAATCCATGACCTGCTCCTGTTAATGTTGGCGCGCATAAGCGCGGTCAACTTTATATGCCCGTCAAAACATAAAATGTAACAATTATTGCGTTCCATCCAGAAAGTTCAGCACATTTTGAACCTTTTTAAGATTAGTCTGATGCGCCGCCCTCAAAGCGAACCAGTGATGATCACTGCCTGCTGATGGTGACATGGTATTTGAG
>JAEZKZ010000077.1 GCA_023415305.1 Bacillota bacterium | reverse complement strand
ATGCAGGTTCTGCTAAACATGAATCAGTTGATATACCCGCTTCCAACCTTAAGAGGTCGATAGCAACTATATTGCTGGAAGAAGGTTATATTAAGAATTTTGAAGAAATAAACGATGGTAAGCAAGGTGTTATAAGAGTTAGCTTGAAGTACACTGGAAACAAGCAGAACGTTATAACAGGAATAAAGAGAATAAGCAAACCTGGTTTGAGAGTGTATGCAGGTAAGGAAGAGCTTCCTAAAGTATTGGGCGGACTCGGAGTAGCTATAATCTCAACGTCAAAGGGAATAATGACTGACAAGAAAGCTAGAACTGAAGGCATTGGCGGAGAAGTACTGGCATTCGTATGGTAATAGTGTGATTTATTCACAGGTGAATAAATCACATGACAAGAATCCCAAGTGGATTCTTGAGGGGTTTTTCACCTAAGTAATTCACATACAAAAGCCTTTCGGCTTTTGTAATAGGAAAAACACGATGTGTTTTTCCTGGCAAATGCCATTCCTATTAAGGAATAGGTTAAGATAATAGGTCTGAAAAGGGCGTAAATCGCTCATAATTTTAAGAACTGGAGGTTACGACATGTCAAGAATTGGTAAGTTGCCAATAGCTCTTCCTAAGGGAGTAGATGTTAAGCTTAGCGGCGACAATGTGTTGACAGTAAAAGGATCAAAAGGAACTTTAACAAAACAGTTCCACAAGGATATGATCATCAAAGTGGAAGGCGAACAAATAACTGTTGAAAGACCTTCTGATTTAAAAATGCACAAGTCACTTCATGGTTTGACCAGAACACTTGTAAACAATATGGTTGAAGGAGTAACAAACGGATACCAGAAAGCTCTTGATATCAACGGTGTTGGTTACAGAGCACAAAAGCAGGGCAAGAAGTTGGTATTAACATTAGGATATTCACATCCTGTTGAAATGGATGATCCTGAAGGAATAACTACTGAAGTACCTGCACCTAACAAGATAATTGTTAAGGGAATAGATAAGCAGGTTGTTGGAGAGGTTGCTGCAAAGATTCGTGAAAAGAGACCACCTGAACCTTACAAGGGTAAAGGAATTAAATACGAAACTGAAGTAATCAGACGTAAAGAAGGTAAGACCGGCGGCAAGGGTAAAAAGTAGAAAGGAGATGAGAGTAAATGATAAAGAAAGAAAATAGGAACGTAATAAGACTCAGAAAGCATGTAAGAGTTCGTAAAAAAGTTGTTGGAACTCAAGAACGTCCTAGATTGAACGTTTTTAGAAGCTTAAAAAACATTTATGTACAGATCATTGATGATTCAACCGGTAATACTCTTGTATCCGCTTCAACCCTTGATGCTGCATTAAAAGGTAAAGTTGCTAACGGTGGTAACAAGGAAGCAGCTAAAGAAGTTGGAAAATTAATAGCTACCAAGGCTATTGAAAAGGGTATAAAGCAGGTTGTATTTGATAGAGGCGGTTATATCTATCACGGAAGAGTTAAAGAGCTTGCTGATGCTGCTAGAGAAGCAGGTTTGGATTTCTAAGAGAAGGAGGGGAATACATTGCAACGAATTGATGCCAACACTTTGGGAGAACTAAAAGAGAAAGTTGTTAATATAGGTCGTGTAACAAAGGTTGTTAAAGGTGGTAGAAACTTTCGCTTCAGCGCTTTAGTTGTAGTTGGAGACGAAAACGGTTATGTTGGAAGCGGTATGGGAAAAGCTGCTGAAATACCTGAAGCTATTCGCAAGGGTATCGAAGATGCTAAGAAAAACCTGATAAAGGTTCCATTGGTGGAAACTACAATACCACACGAAGCAACAGGGGTATTCGGAGCAGGTAAAGTATTGCTCAAACCGGCAGGACAAGGTACAGGTGTTATCGCCGGTGGTCCTGTAAGAGCCGTGCTTGAACTGGCTGGAATACGTGATATCAGAACGAAGTCATTGGGTTCAAACAACCCTATCAACATGGTTAATGCAACTATTGAGGGTCTTGCACAATTAAAGACTGCTGAAGATGTTGCTAGACTTCGCGGAAAAACTGCAGAAGAGATTCTGGGTTAGGGGGGACATTGATGGCTAAGCTAAAAATAACTCTGAAAAAGAGCACTAATAAGGCCGTTGAAAGTCAGGCTGCTACTGTAAAAGCTCTTGGCTTGAAAAAAATCGGTTCTTCAGTAGAGCAAAATGACAACCCACAAATCAGAGGTATGATTAAAAAAGTTTCACATCTTGTTTGTGTAGAAGAAATATAAGGGAGGTGTAGTCAATGAAATTATTTGAATTACAGCCTGCTCCTGGATCAAAAAAACTACCTAACAGAAAAGGTAGAGGTATAGGTACTGGTAATGGTAAAACTGCCGGCAAAGGTCACAAAGGACAAAACGCTCGTGCAGGTGGTGGTGTAAGACCTGGTTTTGAAGGTGGTCAGATGCCATTATATATGAGATTACCTAAAAGAGGATTTAACAACTACGAGTTTGCTGACAAGTACACTGAAGTTAATGTTTCAGAATTAAACATTTTCGAAGATGGTACTGTTGTAACCGAAGAATTACTTAAATCATCTGGCCTTGCTAAAAAGATTATTGATGGAGTAGCTATTTTAGGTAACGGTGAGTTAACTAAGAAGTTAACAGTTCAGGCGGCTAAATTTACAAAGACAGCTACTGCTAAAATAGAAGCTGCGGGAGGAAAGGTCGAGGTGGTATAACGTGAGTAGTATGTTGGATACACTTAAGAATTCCTGGAAAATTCCTGATTTAAAAAGAAAGCTCTTGATAACAATAGGTCTCCTTCTGGTTTTCAGATTAGGCTCCAGAATTCCGGTTCCCGGACTTGACCCTTCTGTTTTTGGTGATCTTATTAATAAAGGCGGTCAGCTGTTTAGCTTCCTTGATGTAGTCGGTGGTGGTTCGTTCAAGAATGCGACAATATTTGCAATGAGTATTACACCGTACATTAATGCATCAATTATTATGCAGCTTTTGACTATAGCTATCCCGAAGCTGGAACAACTCTCAAAAGAGGGTGAAGAAGGAAGAAAGAAAATTGGACAATGGATCAGATATGCAACAGTTATTTTGGCATTTGTTCAGGCAACAGCTATCACCTTTAGTTTAAGGCACGCACTTATTTCAGGACTTAATGTTATGACCTTCATTACAGTTACATTCACGCTTACTGCCGGAACAGCATTTTTGATGTGGCTTGGTGAACAGATCACCGAGTATGGTATAGGAAACGGTATTTCCATGCTGATCTTTGCAGGTATCGTATCTGCTGCACCAAGTGGTTTGAATTATCTTATTAAGAACTATCAGGCTGGAAAGCTTGGTAACAGCTTTGTCGGAATATTGAGTATAATTGGAATTCTGGTTGTGTTTGTTGCAATTATTGCAGCAGTTGTATTTGTAAATCAGGCTGAACGTAGAATTCCTGTTCAGTATGCTAAGAGAGTAGTTGGAAGGAAAGTTTACGGTGGACAGAGCACCCACTTACCTATCAAGGTAAACTGGGCAGGTGTTATTCCGATAATCTTTGCTATGTCAATCATGGCCCTTCCATCAACAATATTTGCATTCGCAAGTCCAAATACAAATACCGGTTTTATAGGCTTTATGAAAAACTGGCAATCACACTGGTCTTATGCTATACTCTATGCATTATTAATAATCGGATTTACCTTCTTCTACACATATGTTCAGTTCAATCCTATTGAGCTTGCAAACAACATGAAGAAGAATGGTGGATTTATACCTGGTATCAGACCAGGTAAACCTACTGCTGACTATATCCAGAAGGTATTGGTCAGAATTACATGGTTTGGTGCATTATTCCTTGCTCTTATTTCTATATTCCCGTATGTAATCGTCTGGATCACAGATGTACAGGGCGTATGGTTTGCAGGAACAAGCGTACTGATTCTTGTTGGTGTTGCACTTGATACTGTAAGACAGATTGAGTCACAAATGCTTATGAGACATTACAAGGGTTTCCTTGAATAAGCATCTTCCATATAGCATAAATAATTAATAACATAAAAGGTTGGGGTTTATGATACGTCATAAACCCTTACTTTAAATTTATCTGATTTTATTTTTGTAAAGTTGCTTATGGGATTAGGTCCCAAAAGCTTGTAGAATGGGAAAGAAGCCAAAAAGGGCTTAGGGGGTAAAGCATTATGAAAATCGTACTTTTAGGAGCTCCTGGAGCAGGAAAGGGAACTCAAGCCAAAGCATTATCTGAAAAACTATCCGTACCACACATTTCCACCGGAGACATCTTTAGAGCAAATATTAAGGGAAATACTCCCCTCGGTGTCAAGGCAAAGGAATACATGGATAAAGGACAACTGGTTCCGGATGAGCTAACAGTAGAAATTGTTAAGGAGAGACTTTCCAATCCTGATTGTGTTAATGGATTTATCTTGGATGGTTTTCCGAGAACAATTCCTCAGGCTGAATACCTTGACAAGGTACTTAATGATATGAAAATTGAACTAGATGCTACTCTGCTGATAAACGTCAAGGATGCTGACATCATTGAGAGAATGTCAGGAAGACGTACTTGTCCAAACTGTGGAGCATCATATCATGTAATTTATAATCCTACAAAGGTAGAAGGAATTTGTGATGTTTGTAATACGCCGGTAATTCAAAGAGCAGATGATGCTCCCGAAACAGTACTGAGCAGACTTGAAACCTACCACAAGCAAACCCAGCCATTAATCAGCTATTATGAAAAAGCAGGAAAACTAAAAGTAGCTGAGGGTGCTGATGAAGTTGAACAAACAACCGACAGAGTTTATAAGGTATTAGGAATATAGACGCGAATTAACTTTATGTAATAAATGAGTTGTCTGCTGAGAAGAGGTATGCATGTTTACTATAAAATCGCAATCTGAAATTGATAAAATGAGAAGAGCTGGAGAGGTTCTTTTTGAAACCCTTCAGCTGTTAAAAAAGAATATTGCTCCCGGTGTTACAACGAAGGAGTTAGATAGAATAGCTTTTGAGCATATTAAGAAAAAAAATGCTATCCCATCCTTTAAAGGCTACGACCCCGGAATACCCGGAGTAGTTCCGTTTCCGGCAAGTATTTGTACTTCTGTTAACGAAGAGGTTGTTCACGGTATACCAAGCAGTTTAAATCATTTAAAAGATGGCGATATTATTAGCATAGATGTTGGTGTTTATTTAAACGGGTATCACGCTGACGCTGCCAGGACCTATGGTGTTGGCAATATTTCTGAACAAGCACAAAAACTTATCACTGAAACTCGCCAGAGTTTTTATGAGGGTTTGAAGCAAATGGTAGCAGGAAAGCATATCAGAGATATTTCTGAGGCAATACAGAAGCATGCAGAGGAAAAGGGCTTTTCAATAGTAAGGGATTTCGTCGGACACGGCATAGGCAGAGATCTTCATGAGTCACCTGAGATACCTAATTATGTAACGAAACGAAGAGGTGTCAAGCTTGAGAACGGTATGACTATTGCTGTAGAGCCAATGATTAATGCAGGCGGTTATAGTGTTAAGGTACTGGATAACAGCTGGACCGTAGTTACTACAGACGGATCACTTTCCGCTCATTATGAGAACACTGTGGCAATTACAGAAAACGGACCTTTGATTTTAACAAAATTTTAAAAAGATTTTTAATAAAGTATTGTTATTATTAGAGTTTTCCTGTATAATTTATATTTGGTTTGACCTGTGTCAATAGTTGATTAACTTGATTATTTACAACTGACAGTGGTTGATGAAGTAAATTTTATGCTTAGAGGTGACAAGGTTTTTGATTTCATTTTCATTTTGTAACGCCGGTGCCTTTGTACGGCTTGGAGGTTAGCATGAATATAGTGCTGGGACAGGTTGTATACTCAAAAGCAGGGCGGGATGAAGGCAGGATTTTCATAATAACAGGTATTATTGATGATAAGTATGTATATGTCAGTGATGGTGATCTGAGAAGACTTGAAAATCCTAAGAAAAAGAAAATCAAGCATTTGGCAATTACTACACTTAATATTGAGTTTCTTGCACAGAAACTCAATTCAGGCATAAAAGTCTCAAATGCTGATATCAGAAAGGCTCTTGCCGGTATTAAAAGCGGTGATGAGGTTCTTGAATAAGCAGTGAATATATCAAAATTTATTATAATCCGTAAAATCAAATATCTTCGTATGTTTGGTGAAGCTCTGGAGGAGGTGCTAGTTTGGCAAAAGATGATGTTATTGAAGTGGAAGGAACAGTTGTTGAGGCATTACCAAATGCTATGTTCCAGGTAGAACTCGAAAATGGGCACAAGGTTTTGGCGCATATTTCAGGAAAACTTAGGATGAACTTTATCAGGATACTTCCAGGAGATAAAGTAACAATTGAATTATCCCCATACGATCTTACCAGAGGAAGGATTACTTGGAGAGCAAAATAATATAACTCTGCTGGTTTAAAAATGGGAGCGGTATTATTAACATAAAAAATATAAATTAATTAAGTTAATTTGTTTCTTATTATAAGGAGGCTACAACAATGAAAGTTAAACCATCAGTAAAAACAGTATGTGAAAAATGCAAGATCATTAAAAGAAAAGGCAGAGTTATGATAATCTGCGAAAACCCAAAGCACAAGCAAAAGCAGGGTTAATTTTATTAATTTCGTAAAATCTCACAAGAAGCGGCTGAACATAGAATTTTTCAATAGATTTGAATCATCCCAATTCTTTGTTATTCTTGATGATATTTTAATATTTGACGATATCGCAAGGAGTAAGATGCCATAGGCGGGATTGCCTTGGGAATGGCAATTTTAATTACATCCGAATCCTGCGGTGGAGAATTAGCATGAGTTGCGCAACACCATTTTTTGATAGGGTTTGCGCCAAAAGCCAGATGGCTTTTAACAAGAATAAGTTTTATGAGAAATTATTTGGAGGTGTAGGAAAAGTATGGCACGTATTGCCGGAGTAGATTTGCCCAGAGAAAAAAGGGTTGAAATTGGTCTCACTTACATTTTTGGAATCGGAAGAGCTAAGTCAAACGAGATTCTCGTTAAGACTGGTATAAGCCCCGACACAAGAGTTAGAGATCTTACTGACGATGAAATCAGCAAACTCAGAGAAACAATTGACAGAGAATATAAGGTTGAAGGTGACCTTAGAAGAGAAGTGGCGTTGAATATTAAGCGTCTTATTGAAATAGGATGCTATAGAGGAAGAAGACACAGAATGGGTCTTCCAGTTAGAGGTCAACGTACAAAGACTAACGCAAGGACTAGAAAAGGCCCTTCAAAGACCGTTAGCGGTAAAAAGAAATAGTTAAAGGAGGTTTGCGAACACATGGCAACAAAGACTGCTGGTGCTAAAAGGACTACCAGAAAAAGAAGAGAACGTAAAAATATTGAACGTGGAGCAGCTCATATCCGTTCATCTTTTAATAATACAATTGTTACCTTGACAGATACTGCCGGTAATGCACTTTCATGGGCAAGTGCAGGTTGATTGGGTTTTAGAGGTTCAAGATAGAGTACACCATTTGCTGCTCAGATGGCTGCTGAAACAGCGGCAAAAGCAGCAATGGAGCACGGACTTAAGACTGTTGAAGTATACGTAAAGGGACCTGGAGCAGGTAGAGAAGCAGCAATCAGAGCATTGCAGGCTGCTGGTTTAGAAGTAAGCCTTATAAAGGATGTTACACCAATTCCTCATAATGGCTGCAGACCACCTAAGCGTAGAAGAGTTTAATTGATAATTATGGAGGTGTAAATTTAGATGGCAAGATATACTGAAGCATCTTGCAGACTCTGCCGTAGAGAAGGCGAAAAGCTTTTCTTAAAGGGTGAGAGATGCTATACTGATAAATGTTCTATAGCAAGAAGAGCTTATGCTCCGGGACAGCACGGACAGGCAAAAAAGAAAATGTCTGAATATGGTATACAGCTTCGTGAGAAGCAAAAAGTAAGAAGATTTTATGGCGTATTGGAAGGTCAGTTCAATGAATATTTTGAAATGGCTGCAAGACGTAAAGGTATAACAGGTGAAATCCTGTTACAGATCCTTGAAAGAAGACTTGATAACGTTGTTTATAGACTTGGACTTGGAACTTCAAGACCTGAATCAAGACAATTAGTTAATCACGGACACTTTACAGTAAACGGCAAGCGTGTAAATATTCCTTCATACCTGTTACAGGTTGGAGATGTTATTGCACTTGCTCCTAAGAGCAGAAGCTCAGAAAAAGTTAAGGCTATCAGTGAGATAACTGGTGGAAAAGTAGTTCCTAAATGGCTTGAGTATGATGCTGAAAACTTTACAGGAAAAGTAGTTGCTCTTCCTGCAAGAGAAGATATTGATTTACCAATTAAGGAACACTTAATCGTAGAGTTGTACTCCAAGTAATAATAAGTAAATTGATAAATGACTTGGAAGCAACTGAAAGAATTATTGATATAATAATTCTCTATGAGAATGTATGCAATGTAAGCTGTTAACATCTTACATGGAATCAGTTGCCCTCAAAAAATAAAAAGTTGTTAAGGGAGGGTTCTTGGTGATAGAAATAGAAAAGCCTAGAATTGAATGTGTAGCTAATAGCGATGATAACACATATGGCAAGTTTATAGTTGAGCCTTTGGAAAGAGGCTATGGTATTACTCTCGGTAACTCATTGAGAAGAATATTGCTTTCTTCTTTACCAGGTGCGGCTGTTAATTCGATTAAGATCGATGGAGTATTACATGAATTCTCCACAGTTCCCGGTGTTGTTGAGGATGTAACAGAGATAATACTTAACATTAAATCTCTTTCATTGAAGATGCACGGCGAAGGATCAAAAGTTATCTATATTGATGCAAATGGTGAAGGACCGATCACTGCTGGTGATATTATAACCGATCAGGATGTCGAAATACTGAATCCTGATCTCCATATTGCAACATTAAACGGTGATCATAGATTCTATATGGAACTTGTGATCAGTAAGGGTAGAGGATATGTTTCTGCTGAAAAGAATAAACAGCCGGGACAGCCAATCGGTGTAATACCTGTTGACTCGATATATACACCTGTAAAAAAGGTTAACTACACTGTTGAAAATACCCGTGTTGGTCAGATAACAGACTATGATAAGCTTACTTTGGAAGTTTGGACTGATGGCAGCATCAATCCTGACGAGGCAATAAGCCTTGGAGCAAAGATATTAAGCGAACATCTTAATCTGTTTGTAGATTTGTCTGATCAGGCTAAGCACACAGAAATTATGGTTGAAAAAGAAGAGACTAAGAAGGAAAAGGTTCTTGAAATGACAATTGAAGAGCTGGATCTCTCAGTTAGATCCTACAATTGTTTAAAGAGAGCTGGTATTAATACTGTTGAAGATCTTACCAACAAGACCGAAGAGGATATGATGAAGGTAAGAAATCTCGGTAGAAAATCTCTGGAAGAGGTTCTTCAAAAATTACAGGCACTTGGACTAGTATTGGCTCCAAGCGAAGAATAAAAGAAGTAATTTACGATATATTAGTTTTTAAGAAAACATCAGGTAAGGAGGGATAGGTAATGCCAGGTCAAAGAAAGTTAGGGCGTGCAACTGACCAAAGAAAGGCAATTTTAAAGAATCTTACAACAGCATTATTTGTAAGTGGAAGAATTGAGACTACTGAAGCGAGAGCTAAAGAAGTTAAAAATATTGCAGAAAAACTTATCACTATAGCGATCAAGGAAGCTGACAACTTTACTTCCAAGCAGGTAAAGATCAGTTCAGCTAAGGTTGATGCTAAAGGTAATAAGCTTACTGACTCCAAAACTTCCAAGAATGGAAACAAGTACTTGGTTATTGACAGAGAGCAGAAGACTGATATGGTATCAGTTGACAATCCGTCAAGACTTCATGCAAGAAGACTTATAATGAATTGGGTATACAGACCGTCAACTGCTGATGGTAAGAATATAAACATCACTGATAAGCTTTTTGATGAGATTGCTCCTAAGTATAAGGGTAAGAACGGCGGTTACACAAGAATATACAAGCTCGGACCAAGAAGAGGCGACGCTGCTGAAATGGTTATTCTTGAGTTAGTATAATTCAGAAAAGTAATTAAAGAAGAGGTTTATAATATAGGGGATTAGACTTGTTGGTAACGAATTTCCGTCCGACATGTTTAGTCCCCATATTAGTATTGATAATTTCTTATATTACTTAAATACTAGATATAAATCTTATCAATTTAAGTATCCCAGCACAACTTGTAAAAATGGGAAGCTCGGTTAAAAGTACATGCTGAAAAAGCAGGTGATCCACAAATGTTTTGGATGGCAAAGTGACAGGATGTCACTTTGATACAGCACGCGAGACCCTGATGGTCGAGTCGCTACGACGGCATAAAAATATTTGTGGTGAACCGTATTTTTTCATGCATGTACTTTGTGGCAATCCATTTTTAAAGTTTGTGCGGGAGTGAATAAATAAAAAATAGATTGTGTATTATTTATAAATTTGCATATGTGATATTATCAATATAAATGAACTGTTAAACATGGAGGGTTGTAATGAGTATATTTTTTGATGTTCAGGAAGTAAGTTATTCATATAAATCTTATGGTGAGATACCTGTTGAAGTTCCTGCTCTGGAGAATGTTTCGGCAAAAATCGGCAAAGGCGACTTTGTTGTTATTCTTGGAAGAAACGGCTCAGGAAAATCTACTTTTTCCAGGCTTCTTAATGCTCTGTTGGTTCCTCAGAAAGGTATTGTCCTGGTAGCAGGAAAGGATACCTCAAACGAAGAAAACGTCTGGGACATTAGAAGCACTGCCGGAATGGTATTTCAGAATCCTGACAATCAAATAATCGCAACAACTGTTGAGGAAGATGTTGCTTTCGGTCCAGAAAATCTGGGTGTAGAGCCTTCAGAGATTCGTAAGAGAGTAGATGAAGCTCTTAAGACAGTTGGTATTGAAGAGTTTAAAAGAAATGCTCCCCACCTTCTATCCGGTGGACAGAAACAAAGGGTGGCAATAGCCGGTATACTGGCGATGAAACCGGAGTGTATTATTCTTGATGAAGCCACTTCAATGCTGGATCCAGTTGGACGCAGAGAAGTAATAAAGGTGTTGAAAGAGCTCAATAAGGAAGAAAAAATTACAATTATTCATATTACCCATCATATGGATGAAGCTGCTATGGCAGACAGATTAATAATAATTGATCATGGGCAGATTGTCCTGGATGGTACTCCAAAGGAAGTATTCAGTAATGTGGAAATGGTTAAGAGCCTTGGGTTAGACGTACCACAGGTTACCGAACTAATGTATATCCTAAAAAGTCATGGCTTTAATATAGAAAAACTCCCGTTAACCGTTGATGAAGCTTTCGAAATTATTAAGAACTTGGTAAGGTAGTATCTTTTTAGCCAGTATAAAAGAAGTAATAGTTAGTTATATTCAAGAACGTTGGAGCAATCCGTAAGTTTAATTTCGTACCGAAGTACTATATGGCTTGACCCGGTAAAAATGATAAAAAAATATGTTTATTTTTTGATAGCCTTATATACCCTTATACCTCCGCTTTTGTCAACGTCTGTTACATTTCCGAAAACATTTCTCATTATATCCTTTAATGTAGAGCCACCCTTATTATGGAAAGCAACCAACCATAGAGAGCCATTTTCAGATAAATATTCATATGAATCTTTAATCAGTCTGGTATTTAGTTCTTTGCCTGCAGCAAAGGGAGGATTTGATACTATGTCATCAAAAGTTCTGCCTGACAAGGCCTCATACAGATTACTGTGAAGTACTTCGACCTGCAAATGGTTTGCTGATGCATTTTTTCGGGTGTAGTCAAGGGCTCTGTTGTTTATATCAATCATAGTTACGTTCTGAGAGGGAAAGAGAGCCTTCAAAGACAACCCGATTGTACCATATCCACAGCCAACATCCAGTATTGATGAACCGCTGGGAGTAAAATTAACAATAAGGTTGTTTGATACCTTGTCTATTCTGTTTTCAAAAGAAAATACCCCGCTGACCGATGTAAAACTCAATTGCTTTCCGTTTATAGTCTCGGTAAAGGACTTCTCTTTAATTTCTGAATCGGGATTTTCTGTAAAGTAATGCTGACTCATGTTTTTGATTTTTCCTCCGGTAAAAATAATTCAAGTATGCATTTGCGGCCTGCAAGCCGATGGTTTAGGGATTACTTGACTTTTATATTAATAACTATTATTATAACACATAGGTTAAGATATATTTTAACCTTTTTGACGTGTTGGAATTTGTGGAGGGGTTTTTTTGCTTATAAATGTACTTGAATATTTAGAAAAGGCTTCAGATAAATATCCTGACAAAATAGCACTAAAGGATGAAACCCAGGAGGTTACTTTTTCTCAATTTGAGCAAAGAGCGAAAGTCCTGGGCTGTTCAATAATTGACAAAATTGCCTGCTCCATAAGAAATCCAGTTGTGGTATTAGTAGATAGAACAAGCGCTTCATTAATCGCATTTATGGGAGTTTTATACAGCGGAAACTACTATGTTCCAGTGGACAATCAAACCCCACCGGAAAGACTTCAATCCATTCTCGACACATTGAGTCCAAAGCTAATTTTGTGTGAATCAAAGGATAATAAAGCTTTTGATGGGGTTAGTAAGCTGCCTGAAATAATTAATATAGATAAATACAGCAGCAAGGAAGCAAGTAGCAGTTATACTACCGGAAATGTTGATCTACAGGATAATATTCAAATCATCAATACAATAGTCGAAGAAAAGGCACAGCTTTGTTCGGTCAATGCCAGAAAGCTTCAAACAATCAGAGAAAAAATTATCGATACAGACCCGGTATACACAATATTTACATCAGGTTCTACAGGTACTCCAAAGGGAATTGTAGTGCCTCATAAAAATGTTATAGATTTGGCGGAATGGTTGACGGATACCTTTGGTTTTAATGAGGAGGATGTTATTGGAAACCAGACCCCTTTTTATTTTGATGCATCGGTAAAAGACCTTTATTTGTGCCTGAAAAACGCTATAACCTTGTGTATCATTCCAAAGAAGCTGTTTATGTTTCCTATAAAACTTGTGGAATTTCTTAACGAAAATAAAGTTTCTGCTATACTTTGGGCAACTTCAGCAGTTACGCTTTTATCGAATTCCCGTATATTTATGAAATCACTGCCTGCCTATATAAACAAAGTATTTTTTGCAGGAGAAGCAATGTTTGCGAAAAATCTTAACGGTTGGCGCAAGTATCTGCCGGATGCTATGTATGTCAATCTATATGGGCCGACGGAGGCAACTGTTGACTGCACATACTATATTGTTGACAGAGACTTTGGAGATGATGAAGTTATACCTATAGGTAATGCCTGCCGCAATATGGAGGTAATCCTGCTGGATGAAGATAGAAAGCCTGTAACCGGTAATTTGCCCGGAGAGCTCTGTGTACGTGGAACCGGCGTGGCGCTGGGTTATATAAACTGCCCCGAACTCTCTGACAGGGTGTTTATACAGAATCCACTTAATTCATCTTACAGGGATATTTTGTATTGTACAGGTGACATCGCAAGATATAATGAATTTGGTGAAATAGTGTTTATCTCCAGGAAAGATGGACAGGTCAAGCATATGGGTAACCGTATAGAGCTTGGTGAAATTGAGGCTGCCGTTAACGCTGTCAATGATATCGAAGCCTGCGTATGTTTTTATGACCATGATGCTTCTAAAATAGTTTTATTTTACATAGGGAATTTAGAGAAAGCTGATTTGATAATCAAGCTGAACAGTAGGCTTCCAAAGTATATGATACCAAATATACTGGAACGCTTTAATGTTTTTCCCTATAATGCAAACGGGAAGATAGACAGAAGAAAACTTGTGGAGAAATATAAAAATGAAAAAGGTTGAGGATTTTGGAGAAATTAGTAGTCTTGTTTCTTCATATATGAAAAAAGGCGTGCTTACCAATAATTTTATAATGCAGGACAAGTATATGGAGTACATATCTTCAGGGAGTCTGTATTACGAAAATACCGGAAGGCTGTTGGTGCTTCTTGCCGACCACAAGACCCACTGGCGGATATACTATCATATCAGAGAGCTTGGCGCTGAAATTGAACTTCCAAAAGATAAACCTCTAGTCTTTGAGCTTGTATATAAAAATGAAAACGAGGCTCTGGGAAATCAGTTGAATTTCTGGGTGCAAAAAGGTTTTAATCCTTATATACGCAGATTGAGAATGAACGGTAACCCTGAGAATTTTAATTATATTCAATCTAACAGCACCGGCAGAGTCATATATGCGGATACAAAACAGACAGGTGAGATACATCGGCTGATATCGGAGACTTTTGACAGGTATCTGGGGTGTGTTCCGACTATAGCCGAGTTGGAGGAATATATTAAAAAAAATGAAGTGCTGACTGCCGAGGATGAAGAAGGAAGATTACAGGGAATCCTTCACATTGGCAGTAAGAATTCCGCTTATTTTATATGGCATCTTCTTGTACTTCCGGAGGCCAGAGGTAAAGGTGCGGCCAAAAGACTCCTGACTCGTTTTTTTAACGAAATAAATAACAGTGAAAAAGTAAATACAAAAGTTCAATTATGGGTCAAGAAGGACAACTTGAGTGCAAGGGGGCTTTATGAAGCGACCGGACTCAAATATGACGGTTGGGAATCCATTGGTTTTGTTAAAGAAGTATAAACAATCCGGTTTTATGCCGGGATACCAATAAATTTTAAGGTTTTGGATATTCAGTCCAAATCAGAAATGGAGAAAGCGTGAAAAATACACTTGGTAAATCATCACCAATTTCACGCAACGAAAAGCCACTTCGTGTCTTTTCATAATTATTTGTTACGTGCTATGCACGTAGATGGGAGATAACATGGAAGAATTATATAAGATATTGACAGAATTAAGACCGGATATAAATTTTGATGAGAACAAAGCTTTAATAGACGACGGTATTCTGGATTCTTTTGATATAGTCGCTTTAGTAGGTGAAATAGGCGAGACTTTTGATGTCCAGGTAGGGGTTGAGGATTTGATACCTGAAAACTTTAATACTGTGGAAGCTATCTGGAAGCTGATAAACAGGCTGAGAGACGGGGAATAATAGTCATGTCGTTATCATCAGCTTCATTTTTAGTTTTTCTTATTTGTACAATATCGGTGTATTACCTTGTTCCCAAAAGAGTTCAATGGGTAGTTCTGTTGATTTCAAGCTACGTTTATTACCTGTCTTATGGTTATAAAATAGTCGGATTTCTGCTTACAACGACTGTTACAACCTATGCGGGCGGACTTCTGCTGGGCAGACTCAATGACAGAAAAAAACTGCAGTTTCAGAAGTTTGGTAAAGAGGTCACTTCTGAGGAGAAGAAGGCCATATCCGAAATTTACACCCGAAATAAAAAGTGGATTATCTCAGGAATTCTTTTAATCAATTTCGGAATACTTGCTGCAATAAAGTATTACAATTTCACTGCAGAAAATCTCAATCTACTTTTGGGATTATTCAGTGATTTAAGCTTACCGAAAATGACCTGGCTGCTTCCTGTAGGTCTTTCTTTTTATATTTTCCAATCTACGGGCTATGTTATTGATGTTTATAGGGCCAAGTATTCTCCTGAAAGGAATTTCTTCAAATTTGCCCTGTTTGTATCTTTTTTTCCGCAAATAATTCAGGGACCTATCAGCAGATTTGATCAGCTGGCTCATCAGTTATATGAAGCTCATTCCTTCAGCTTTGACCGGCTAAAACACGGCATCCAGCTTATGATGTGGGGATTTTTCAAAAAGCTTGTAATTGCAGACAGAACAGCTGTTATTGTCAATAATGTATTCAGTGATTTTCATAAATACTCAGGTTCTGAGATTGCCTTCGCTGTTTTTATGTACTGCATACAGATATATTGCGACTTCTCGGGTGGTATAGACATTATCAGGGGGGTTGCTCAAATATTGGGTATTGATATGATTGAGAATTTTCAAAGGCCGTATTTTGCCACTTCACTATCTGATTTCTGGAGAAGGTGGCATATCAGTCTTGGCGCGTGGATGAGGGATTACCTGTTTTACTCCCTATCCTTGTCAAAGCCCTTTGGAAAGCTTGGAAAGTTTGCAAGAAAGAAGCTCAAAGGAAATCTGGGTAAAATACTTCCGGTTTCACTTGTTACCTTCATTGTATTTTTCACCATTGGAATCTGGCATGGCGCCAGCTGGAAGTACATTGCCTTCGGAATATGGAACGGCGGTATTATAACCTTTTCAGTAATAAATGCCCCTACTTATTCAAAAATACTGGACAAACTACATATTAATCCTGAAAGTTTATATTGGAAGCTGTTTCAAATAGCCAGAACCACGGTACTTGTATTTATTGGGAGATATTTTACTAGAGGTGATGACCTGATGACTGCACTGCGCATGATAAAACGCACTGTTTTTCATTTTGATATCAGTTCACTCATTGGCAATGTATTTAGTCTGGGATTAAGCTCCTATGACCTTCTGGTAGTTTTTGTATGCGGGCTGGTAGTACTGGGAGCCGGCTTCATGAAGGAAAAGGGTATCCAACTAAGGCATGCCCTTGAGAAGAAAAATATGTTTGTTCAATGGATTGTATTAGTGGCGGGACTGATGGCTATTGTTTTCCTGGGGATTTTCAGGGAAGGGTATATTGCATCGGAGTTTATATACAAACAGTTTTAAGGGTATATTTACAGAAAGCTATAGTCAATAAGCTTTAAACATTAGTAGCATGTTTTGATTTACTGGTAATATTAAGGAGATACAAATGTCATCTAAGAAATGGTTTGTCATGTTTATATTGACGGTTTTACTTCTGGTAACAGGAATAGCCGGGTTGAATATATTGGTGGATCCCTTCGGAGCCTTTGGAGACCGCGTGATGAAATGGTACGAATATGATTTTACCAAGAATCCCAGAGTTGCAAAAATAGCTTATATGGATCAACACCAGGATGAATATGATTCATTTATTGTGGGGAGCTCCTCAACCTCTTCATTTCCGGTTGAACAGCTTGATAAGTACATGAATGCAAAGTTCTACAATTTATTCATGTACGGAGCAGATATGTACGATGTTAAGCAGACTACGCAATATATAATAAGAAATTATAAGGTAAAGAACCTTGTATTGAACCTTGGCTTTATAAATGCAATGAGATACAAGGTGGAATCTGATCCTTATACAGGCAGTCTGCATTATAAGACAGAACAATCCTCACAGTTTGACTTTTATAAAAGATATCTTTTTGCCAATCCAAGCTATGCTGTCGAGAAGCTGAGAGCCTATAAGAATGATACTTACCTGCAAAACAAGTATAAGGTGTTTGAGGTTTCAACCGGAGCATATGACAAGTCAGTAAGAGATATTGAGAATGTCCAGGACACCGAGTCCTATCTGGAAAAATATCCGGTATTTAAGGACTATCCGAAGGACAGGCATAAGCTTGCATGTATTGATGAGTTTATAGCTGATGTATCGTTGATTAAGGAACTTTGTGAAGAAAACAATATTAATTTGCTGGTACTGTTTCCGCCCATGTATAACGAGTATGTACAGAACTTTAGTCCTGAGGAATTAAAGGAGGTTTATACTCGTTTAGCCGAGATAACCGATTTCTGGGATTTTTCGACCAATTCATTAACTTCTGACTATCGTTTTTTTTATGATAGCACTCACTTCAGGAATGTAATGGGTAAAATGGCACTGGCAAAGATATTTGATGACAATGAAATTTATAAGCCTGATGACATTGGAGTCTTGGTAACTTCTGAAAATGCCGGAAAACAGGCTGAGGCGGTGGCTAAGGTTATTAAAATGGATGACAGCAGCTATACTAAAAGGGTTCCTGTATTGATGTACCATGACCTGGCTGTTCAGAAGTCTGAAAATTCACTTGTTATATCTGCTGAGCAATTTGAAAATCAGATTAAGGCTCTTTCTGAAGAGGGTTACACCGGAATTTCAATAACTCAGCTGATAGATTATGTGGAAAAGGGTGCCGAGTTGCCGGATAAGCCTGTTCTTATAACCTTTGATGACGGTTATACAAGTAATTATGAACTGGCATATCCAATCTTAAAAAAGTATAACATGAAGGCCACTATATTTGTAATTGGAGTATCAGTGGGAAAGGATAAATATAAAAGCACAGATAACAATATTACTCCACATTTCAGCTATGAACAAGCCAGAGAAATGATTGAATCGGGACTGATTGACATTCAGAGTCATACCTTTGATATGCATCAATGGTCAGCTTTTGAAGAAGGCAAGGCCAGATCGAATATTATGCCATTTGAGAAAGAAAAAGAAGCAGACTATATTTCATTACTAATAAATGATATTTCCAGGTCTAAAAAAGAGATTTTAGAAGGGACCGGTAATGGAGTAACGGCGCTGGCATATCCTCTTGGAAAGCATAATACCCTGACGGAAGTAGTCTTGGGTAGAATGGGTATTAAGGCTACATTTACAGTTCAGACCGGGAACAATACAGTGATCAAGGGGTTGCCACAATCACTCAGAGCCATGAAAAGGTATGGCATTACCGAGGATATTTCCCCGGAAGAATTGATTAAAATGATAAAATAGGTATATCTTAAATGTAAATAGGTTAAGAGTAAAAGTGAAGAGTTATAAATTTTCATTAAATTTTATGGCCAGTAAGCGGCTCAAAGCCACAATGTGGCTAGGAGGTTAATATGCCAATTAATATAGAAGCCCTGACGTATACTTATTCAAACGGCGGTCCTTTTGAGAAAAATGCTTTGCATGATATAAATATTAATATAAATGACGGTGAATTTATTGGAATTATCGGGCATACCGGGTCCGGTAAATCTACACTTATTCAGCACCTTAACGGTATTTTAAAGCCCACAGGGGGCAGAGTAACAATAAACGGTATTGATACAAAACAAAGAGACCTGAAGGAATTAAGGCGTCAGGTGGGTATTGTTTTTCAGTACCCTGAGCATCAGTTGTTTGAGGATACAGTTAAAAAGGATATTTCCTTCGGACTTCAGAAGCAGGGACTTAAGGAAGAGGAAATCCAACAGAGAGTTATTTCTGCGCTGCATTCAGTAGGGTTAAATGAAGCATTGCTGGAAAAATCACCTTTCGAACTTTCGGGAGGCCAGAAACGTAGAGTGGCCATAGCCGGAGTAGTTGCAATGATGCCAAAAATATTGGTGCTTGATGAGCCGACTGCAGGTCTGGACCCCAGTGGAAGGGACGAAATTTTTGGATATATCAAGAAACTGCATAATGATTTTAATATGACAATAATACTGGTATCACACAGTATGGAAGACGTAGCAAAGCTTGCACAAAGAGTAATAGTAATGAATCAGGGAACGGTTTTTATGGATAAGCAGTCACAAGAGGTTTACACTCAACCGGAAGCACTGGAGAAAATTGGCCTTTCTGCGCCTCAGATAACATACCTTGTAAAGAGGCTTAAGACCATAATGCCTGATATCGATGAAAACATATTTACCGTAGGTGCAGCTGTAGAAGAAATTAAAAAGCATTTAAAGGTATAGTTGCTTTTAAGGTAAAAATCCTATGTATAACTGCTCAAGATAACTGCAAGACAGCGGAATGGAGAATATAATGATACGAGATATAACAATCGGTCAGTATGTTCCGGGGGATTCATTGATTCATAAGTCTGACCCCAGAACAAAGATCATACTGACATTTGTAATGATGATATTTATATTTTTAGTGACTACCTACTGGGGATATCTTTTACTTACACTTTTTACCGCATTGACTATTGTGTCGGCAAATATACCCTTCAAATTTGTGTTAAAGGGTATTAAGCCTGTAATATTCATAGTTATATTTGCCGGGGTTATTAATATGTTTACAATCGGGGGTACTCCGATTTTTGAGCTTGGATTTCTCAAAGTAACTTATGAGGGTGTGGACACAGCAGTTAAAATGTCAATCAGGTTATTTCTGCTGATTATTATTGCCAGCCTGCTGACATATACTACCACACCTATCGCGTTAACCGACGGTATAGAAAAGCTTATGGGGCCGTTGAGAAAGATAAAGGTTCCTGTTCATGAGATAGCTATGATGATGACTATAGC
>JAEZKZ010000021.1 GCA_023415305.1 Bacillota bacterium | reverse complement strand
ATATAATCTGTATGAGGCATATACATTCTCCTTCTTGAAAAGTGTGGTGTGGTAACTTCAGTTTACAAGAATTCGAAGCATTATGCCTCATTTTTTTTTATTCTACCCCAACGTTTAGTATAGAGCCCTATTTACTTTATTAAGAAAACACCAACTCAGCTGATGGTTATTGAATAATAAACATAAAATGTTTCACGTGAAACATTTTATGTTAGTATAAGTTATTTATATATTGAAGTGTGTATAAATTATATAAGGTAATCCATAAGAACTATGGATGAAATTTTTATACACCAATATATTTATTTGTTATATGATATAATTAAAATGGTGTAATACTATATCTAAGAGGTTCATATGAGACTAAAATGGTTTCCACGGTCGTGGGTTCAAATCATAACAGGTAATTACGTTATTTATTTTGATCCATCTTATATAGCTACATATTATAAAAAAATCTTAAAAAGATAGTATTTTCGGATCAAGAGGATGATGTTTTACCTGAAGAGCTAAGAATTGCTGACATAATTTTGATATCACATATTCATAAAGATCACTGTAAGGAAGTTACGATAAATAGAATATCTAATGGTAACACTTTAATATACACTCCTGAGAACTATAGTAGAAATGATGACAAAAGGATTAAAATAGTTAAGCCGAATAGTCTGATTGAAATCGAAAATGTCAAAGTCAGTATATTACCCTCATACAACACTCCTAATGGAAATTCTACAAGAAAGGTTCATAAATTGGATCATTGTAATGGATATATACTATCTATTGAAGGAAAGAGAATATATTTTACAGGAAATAGTGATTTTATACCTGAAATGAACGATATAAAAGATGTGGTTATAGCACTTCTACCTATTGGTGGAATCTATACTATGGACATCAAGGAGGCTATTAAAGCAGCTGTTACTATAAAACCTAAATTAGTGATACCTGTTCACCTCTTGAGTTCTGATCCGTTATTGTTTAAAAATGAACTGGAAAAAGCACAATATCAAAACAAGAGTGCTGAATATAGGTGAAGAAATTGAAATTTAGGATAGCTAGCTATTAAGATATTTTAGAGCAATTAATTTATGAATACGAACTACTGAGTTCTAACTATCAAGAAAAGAAATAGTTCCAAAAAAAAAATGTTTCACGTGAAACATTTTACAATTGGATTAAATTCTTTGTATAATTATTTCCCCTATGATATAATTTTCAAATGGAGATTGATGAGTAGATATAGGTTACTCAATAAGGAGTGAGAGTTTCTTGGCAAAGATTATAGCCATTGCTAACCAAAAAGGTGGCGTTGGGAAAACGACAACAGCAGTAAACTTAAGTGCATGCCTTGCTTATAAAGGCAAAAAGGTTTTAGTTATTGATATAGATCCCCAGGGAAATACAACAAGTGGTCTTGGAGTGGATAAAAAAACAATCAAGCAATCAGTGTATGATGTTATTATTAATGACGAAGCTATTGAAAATACTTTAATTAAAACCTGCATTGATAACCTAATGTTGTGTCCGTCAAATATACAACTTGCAGGTGCTGAAGTTGAGCTTGTGTCTGTTATTTCCAGAGAAAACAGATTAAAAGCAGCATTATATTACATAAAAAAAGAGTATGATTTTATAATAATTGATTGCCCGCCGTCATTAGGACTTCTCACGTTAAATTCCTTAACTGCAGCAGATACGATACTCGTACCGATTCAGTGTGAATATTATGCACTGGAAGGTTTAAGTCAGTTAATGAACACTGTTAAGTTAGTACAAAAGCATCTTAATCCCGAATTGGATGTTGAGGGTGTTGTATTGACTATGTTTGATGCCAGAACGAATCTATCAATTCAAGTTGTTGAAGAAGTTAAGAAATATTTTAGAAATAAAGTTTACAGAACTGTTATACCTAGAAATGTAAGACTTAGTGAGGCGCCAAGCTTTGGTCTGCCAATAATTTTATATGATGCAAAATCAAAGGGTGCTGAATGTTACATTGAATTGGCAGAAGAAGTAATAGAGTATTCTGAAGAGGTGGTATAAATCAAATGGTAAAGAAGAGTTTGGGAAAAGGACTTGGGGCACTAATATCAAATGAGGCTACTGAGGATGATTCGGGGATAATTGAACTTAGAATTAATGAAATTGAGCCTAATGCAGGACAACCACGAAAGTATTTCGATGATGAAAAACTTGTTCAGCTTTCGGAGTCAATTAAGCAGCATGGAATAATACAGCCTATTATAGTAAGAAAAGATGATAGCAGATATACAATAATAGCAGGCGAAAGAAGATGGAGAGCTGCTAAACTTGCAGGCTTAAGTAAAGTACCTGTTTTAGTAAAGGAATTTACAAACAAACAAGTCATGGAGGTTGCATTAATTGAAAACCTTCAAAGAGAAGACTTAAATCCAATTGAAGAGGCAGATGCCTTTCTTCACTTAATGAACGAGTTTGATATGACACAGGAGCAAATTGCAGAAACCATTGGGAGAAGCAGACCAGCAATTGCTAATTCATTAAGACTTCTTGGTCTTTCCGATGAGGTTAAAAAGTATGTTGTAAGTGGAGACCTATCCAGCGGCCATGCCCGGACCCTGGTTATAATACAAGAACCGGAAGTTCAAATAAAAGCAGCTGAGTACATTATAGAAAATAAATTAAGCGTAAGAGAAACTGAAGCATATATAAAGAAACTATTCCAAAATAAGACTGTAAAGAAAAAGGCTATAGATAATCCTGATTTTAAGGTTGTTGAAGATAAATTAAAAAATATTCTTGGTACAAAAGTTAAATTACAAGCAAATAATAATAGAGGTAAAATAACAATAGAATACTATTCAAATGATGAACTTGATAGATTATTAGAATTTTTTTACAAAACTTAATAAAATGACGACCTTTTAAAATCGATTTTGACGAGTTTTTTTAGTGGTGTCAAGATGATTACTATTTCGGAAGAAAGTACGCCTTAAAAATCAAATTATGGACAAATAAAGCTATATAGCTTAAAAATGGTTAAATATATTAGTAATTTTTATAAGGAGTAATAAAAGAATGGACTTTATTAATAATATATTAAATTTACAGTTTGAGATTTTAATCTTGTTTGCTATAGCATTTTTCATTATAATAATTAATTGCTTTTTACTTATTGCAAACATAAAAAAAACAAACAGGATAAGAACAAAGTATAAAAGATTTATGAATGGCTTAAGTGATAGAAATATGGAAGAACTTTTGGAAACCTGTCTGGATAGTGCTAATAGTGTAAGTTCTAAAAACAGAGATATAGAACTAAAAATAAATGAAATAGAGAGAACACTGATACAATGTATTCAAAAGGTTGGAATAGTCAGGTTTAATGCATTTGATAATGTTGGAAGTGATTTAAGCTTTTCAATTGCAATGTTGGATAACAATGATTCAGGTATAGTAATCAGTGGAATATATGCCAGGGATAGTTCTTCCACTTATGCAAAACCTGTTTCCTCAGGTAAATCAAAATATACTTTATCAGCAGAAGAAATACAGGCAATTGATATAGCGAGAAAGACAAGCATAGAAAGAAATTATACAACTCAGATGTAGTTTATATTTGATGCTGTAAGGCATACGGAGGCATTAATAATGAACCTTAAATTTACAAGTAATAAGGAAAGTAAAAACGAGAAAAAGCAGATATGGATGTATGCATTGATTTTATTTACAGGAGCTTTTATAGTGTTACTGTTAACAGCGTACAGTCAGGTTAAGTTTCAAAATAATATAAGTGAGTACCAAAATAAATTATCATCCCAGGAAAAAGCAAAAATAAATGCAGTAACTGATTTCAATAGTGCTGTTAAGGAGAATAAAAGACTTAAAGAAGAGTTAGATGCAATTAAAAGCAAGCTGATTGAAGCCGAACAGCAGTTAGCTGATGAAGGTGAGAGAAGCAGTGATCTTGAAGCAAAATATAGTAATGCAAGCAGAGCGACAGATTTGTTATTAAAGGCTCAGTCAGACTATATTAAAGAAGATTATATAAGTTGTGCAGTAACTTTGAAATATAGTATTAATACATCATATCTTAGTACTAATGCTATGCAGCAGTATAATGAGCTTTCTGATAAAAGTTTTGAAAAGGCTTCCTTACTACTATATAGGGATGGATATAAAAGCTACAAAAAGAAAGACTATACTCAAGCTGTCATAAGTTTTAGAAGAGCCATAGATTTTTCGAAGAAGAATGAATACTATATTGATGATGCATACTACTATATGGCTAATGCTTATTATAAAACATCCGATTTTGAGGGGGTAAAAAAGACTGTTGCCGAGTTTTCAATAAATTGCCCTGAAAGTCCATTTTATAAGGATATGAAGGCATTAAATAAAAAAGTAACAGGATAAAATAGGATAAACACATTATAAATGTCAACTGGTAGTAATTGCACTACGGTTTTTAAATAGTTTTAGCAATTAAGGTGTTGACAAATGGTAAGATTCATTGTAAAATTAAGTTCGTCGCTGACGCGATAGCTTACTTGGAGAGATGGTCGAGTTGGTTTAAGGCACCGGTCTTGAAAACCGGCGTAGGTGTGAGCCTACCGTGAGTTCGAATCTCACTCTCTCCGCCAAATGAATATAAGCTGACTCTTTATGAGTCAGCTTATAATAAATGGAGAAGTACCCAAGCAGGTCGAAGGGGACGGTTTGCTAAACCGTTAGTAGGAGTAATCCTAGCCGGGGTTCGAATCCCCGCTTCTCCGCCAACAAAAAAGGAATCTACGATTAAGTAGATTCCTTTTTTAGTATAAAATACTTGGGATTCGAGCCCGTGAGGGCATGAGCCGTTAAGAAAATGTGCTAAATTCACATTTTTAGGCGAATGTAGGAGCCCGGCACCGGAGCGAATTGCACTCCACTTAAAATCTACTAATAAAACCTTAGTATGAATTTAAAGTACCGCTATATCGCTCCTCCTTTTCAAAAAGTCATAATTTGCGGGGCCTAGTTGATTAGCGAGCGGTGGGCGACGTCACAAGCATGCCAAGGCATGCGTGAATCCCCGCTTCTCCGCCACAATTTGTCTGAAAACCCTTGAAAATCAAGGGTTTTTGGCGTTTTACAAAGGAAAAAGACGCTGAATTTGAAAAGTTATTTTTAAGTTCAGCGTCTTTTTTTTTCACTGAGACAGATTAATTTACAATATTTAACTTTGTGAGATATAATGTTATAAATAAGTGAAAGGTCTTTAAAGTTTAGTATATGAAAAATAATCAATTGCATAAAATTCAAGAGATTGTTGGAACGATTTCAGAAGGACAATTGATAAATGTAGATTGTTATGTTGCTGAAAGTGTCGGAATTTTTATGCCCGTTTCAGGACCATGTTATTATGCTGTTTCACCGGCACATACACACCCATCCTACATGTTTATATTAATGTTTGATGATGTTACACAAATAATTATAAATGGTGAAACAATTCTTGCTCAGTATGGAAAGGTTTTTACACTTAAGCCCAATATAGAGCATCATGAGGTATATTCAAACAACACACCAAAATATATAGCTGTAATGATTGATTCTCATTTTTTTAAAGCTCAACTTTCAGATTATAGTATTAATTATGATAACATAATAGAGTATGGTTACTATGAACCTTCGTCAGGTCTTATACCCTTATTGAAGAAGTTCATGATAGAGTCCGGTAGTAACCTTCCCGGATCGGGAAAGATTTTGGAAGCATTAAGTCTTGAAATATGCCATAACTTAATTAGAAGTATTATTAATATCTCGGTTGAACAGGATACAATATCGGACCGGCTGGAGGTTAGCCGAGCAATTACCTTTATACATACTCATATTGATGAAAAAATCACTGTGAATCAAATAGCTCAAGAAGTAAATATGTCAGCTTCCCACTTTTCACGAATTTTTAAGCGTGAAATCGGATTATCTCCATTAGCGTATCTTCTCAATACCCGTCTGGACAGAGTAAAAAAGCTTTTGGTTTCAAGTAATAAAACTATAACACAAATTGCTTTGGAGAGCGGTTTTAATAGTTCTGCGTATCTGGCAACAGCTTTTATGAAAAAATATAACATGAGCCCATCTTCATACAAAAGAAAGCTAAATAGTTGATTAGTTAAAGAAATGAATGGAAAATTGAAAGATTAATAAAAAAATGCACATTATAATTCAAATAATAATCAACTAATAATTTTATTAGCAAGGAGGGTTATAATGGCAGTATTAAATGTAGATAAAAACTTGTGTAAGAGCTGCGGAATATGTACCGAGGTATGTGGAATGGGTATCATTAAAATGGATATTGAGGCTTTGCCGATTTTATCGTTACCAGATGCATGCTGTGCCTGCGGACACTGTGTTGCATCCTGTCCAAATGCAGCTTTGGATAACGATAAAGCACCATTAATAAAACAGGAGGTATTACATAAATTTCCTGTAATAAACGCTGATACAGCGGCAACTTTCATGCGTTCAAGGCGTTCCGTAAGAAACTATCAAAAGATATCTGTACCCAGAGAATCAATTATAAAATTACTTGAAATAGCTCGATATGCACCTTCCGGACATAATTCCCAAGGCTTATCCTATACTGTGATAGATAATCCTGAAATATTGAAGAAAATAAGTGAGACAACCATTGAGTGGTTGGAAGGATTGTTGAAGGCAAATGTGCCGTGGGTACTAGGATTAAAAAGTATAATAGATACTTATCGAAATATCGGAACAGATACTATATTGAGAGATGCACCCTGTCTCATTATTGCCACTGCCCCTGTAAATCACGGAATGGCACAGGACAACGCAAAGTTCTCACTGGAATATGTTGAGCTGTATGCAACCTCTTTAGGAATGGGTACTTGCTGGGCAGGTTTTGTGCAATTATGTGCCGGGGCGAGGTATAAGCCTATTATGGAATTAATTAATATAAAGGAGGATACAGCGGTAGTAGGTGCTTTACTTGCAGGATATCCAAAAAACATATATAAACGTCTGGTAGACCGAAATCCTTTGCAGGTGGATTGGGTATAGGTTGATAGAAATCAATAATATTGATTGGAACAAAAGCCTGTATAGGGGAAACAATGGATCAACATAACTAATGAAGTATGTGTCAAACTAATAAAACATTTACTAATAATCACTAATATTATACAATATGTGTAAATAATATTTACTATAGGAAAGGGAGAAAAAATGCTAAAAATAAGGCCTCCATGTTAATACCAAAAGACTATATTTATCCGAGGACCTCCAATGAAATTCATTAACAAAGTAATTGCCTGATATAATTTATTATTAATTGTGCTGCTTTGGAGCAAGTTTAATTGCAATCCATAGAGCTCATAAGGAGGATTTTACAATGAATTTACTGGAGTTAAGGAAAATACAAGATGATGATATACCATTAATGAGACATTGGCTTTATAAGGATTATATCATTAAATGGTATCAAGATCCTGAAGATTGGATAAAGGAAATAAGCCAAAGGGATAATGAATTTAAATTTGTAAAGCACTTTATCGTTATGTATGACGAAAAGCCAATAGGTTTTTGCCAGTATTACACCTGTTTGGATGCCGAGGAAGACTGGTATGGGGAATTTTCACTTGAAGGTACATATAGTATTGATTATTTGATTGGAGAAGAAGAGTATCTGGGTAAAGGGTTTGGAAAGGCTATAATTGAGCTGCTTGCCAATAAGATATTTTCAATTGATGAAGCAGAAAGAATTATTGTTCAACCCGAAAAAGATAATCTTCCTTCTGTAAATTCACTTTTAACTAATGGTTTCAGTTTTGATCAAAAAAATCAATTATATATTAAAAGCAAGAATTAGGAACCATTAAAAAATGTATAGTAATACACATAAGTTAATCCTTTTGTGGATTATTTCAATTAATTTTATGAAAAATGTGAATAAGAGTGGGCTCTTTCGAGCTCACTCTTATAATTTTCAAATTAAACCATATATTTATTCCGAATAGGCATTAAAATCCTATCTCTTTTTAATTTGAATCTTACTGACCATTAAATACGATAACAGAACAATAAAAACAGCGCAGACTATAGTGTTTATTATACCGTACCCTCCACGTATCTGAGAAAAACTGTTGTAGAGATTGATTATTGAAAGAAGGGCACCGGCGATTGTAATAGGCACACCGCAAAACACGTTATTAAAAGTTGTAATATTATACCTTGCGAGTCTGTATGCTCCTGCTATAGGAAAGACAACTGCAAGCAAATAGCCAATTATACCTAAATCATAGAAACTGATATTCCATGCAATAATTATAGGAGCCACACCGAAAGAAATTAAATCGGATAGTGAATCCAATTCTTTACCTAATTCACTTGTGCTGTCAAGCATTCTAGCTACCTTTCCATCAAATCTGTCGGTCAAAGCTGCTACCATCACCAGTAAAGATGCCTGAATCAGATCACCTTTTATGGAAAAGAGCAATGCAATAATGCCAAGAGAAAGATTAATGAAGGTCAAAAGATTTGGTAACGAATGCTTAATCTTATTTTTCAATGGGTCCACCCTCTACTTCCAAATAAAATAATTTAATAATATAACAAGATACAGTAGATTATATGATAAAGAAGCCAGATACTTAAATAAATGTATATATAAATAAATCGTGTACAAATCAAATTATAAAGTAAATATGTTTGAGTATATCTGTAAAATGTATATATTATAGATTATAATTAATTATACTGAATTTAACAAGTAAATAGTTACTATATATAGACATAAAAGCTGCCAGGATATTTATAGTCTAGTAATTACTGTTATATTATACGTAAGTAAGTTAAAAAGGTTTTAAACTTACTAAATATCTTTGAGTATTACTTGTTATTATTTCTAAAAATTTATTATCATATTAGTTATTAAAAAGGAAGATAAATCTATGAATAACTTTAAGTATGTATTTTTTGATTTGGACGGCACCTTAATAGATACGATTCCACTTATTCTGGAATCATTCGAGTACACATTCATGCACCACATAGGTGAAACAAGACCTGAAGAAGAAACTATTGGCTATATTGGGATGCCATTAATAAATCACCTTCGATCCATCTATCCCGGAAAGGAAGAAGTATTGGCAAAGACCTACAGAGAATATAATGAAAGAAAGCATGATACCTCTATAGCAATTTTTATAGGAATCTATGAATTAATTAAAACTCTATATGAAAAAGGTGTTGTTATGGGGGTTGTAACCTCTAAGAGGCGTGAATTGGCTGTACGTGGGCTAAAGCTTTTTAATTTGATGGATTACTTTATGTTTGTAAACGGCTCAGAAGCATCTCAAAAACATAAACCGGATGGTGAGCCGATATTAAAAGCTCTTGAAGCGGCAAAAGCTTTAAATAAAGAAGAGGTTCTATATGTTGGCGACAGTCCACTGGACATTCTTAGTGCAAAGGACGCAGGTGTAAGAAGCGCCGCAGTAGCATGGACCTATAGTCCAAGGAGAGATTTGGAAGAATTAGAACCTGATATTTTTATTGAGAAGCCTATGGACCTGTTAAAATACATTTAAAATTCCTAGCTTTGAAGACACTTTATGCAATTTAATCGGTATGGGATGAATCAGACATATATTTACATCAAAATGCAAATACTTTACATGAAATAAGACAATAAACAGGAGTGATACTTTGTCCAAAACCATTGTTGCAATTTTTGATGTTTACGCCAATGCCGAAAAAGCAGCTTTTGAAGTAAAAGAAAAAGGTCTCAGGACCGACAATATCTCAATCATTGTAAAGGATGATGGAAATAAGGGATATTTGAGACCAAATGAGAATGGACAACTATATGCCGCTGAATACGCCACATATCCCTTCAGACTGACAAAAAGAGAAAGAATAACAGACGGTTTAATAACAGGAGGTATTTTTGGAGGGGTAACAGGTATAGTATTAGGGGCAATAAGTATGTTTATTCCACGACTCGGATTGGTTGCAGCAGGAGGACCAATAACCGGCCTGATTGCAGGTTTCGTTCTGGGAGGATTAACGGGCGCTGTAATTGATATAAGAATACCAAGGATAAAAAAGCAGGAATATCATAAGCTTGTATCACAAGGAAATGCAATATTTAGTATGAAGGTGGATGAAGAACGTATGGATGCTATTATTGAAATAATTAAGGAACATGGTGCGCTTTCGGTAGAGAAGTACTAATAGCGGCACCTATGGTTTAATGCAATAGGAGCTTGGACATATAATACTCATCAATGTATTTTCCATCTACAAATAATGATTTTTCTTTCAGACCTTCAATTTTAAAGCCCATTTTCTTGTACAAGCATATGGCAGCTTCGTTATTGGTCATTACCGTAAGTTCCAATCTGGTAAGACTATTCTCCAGAGCCCATTTAATCAATTCTTCAAAGAGTTTTGTTCCTATTTTTTTCTCTCTGTAACTTTTCAGAAGTCCAATAACAACATAAGCACTATGCTTTACTTTATTTGCAAATCCTCTTTCAGCAGAAAGAAATCCGACTAAACTTCCATTTTCCTCAGCAACCAACATTAATGAACCGGATGAGTATACATTTTGTATGGTGGACTTCATCTCTTCAACAGATGTGCTTCTTTCATCGGGCTCATACATCATGTAAGTTGTTTCATTGTCCAATTGTTTGAGCATATATAAAAAGCTTTTGGCATCTTTCAATTTAATTTTTCTGATCATTATATTAAACCTCCATTAAAAATAATACAGTGTATTTTATTCTCATTATATCGTCTGATAAACCTAAATAATATAGTAATCGGTTTTTTATAAAAGAGTAGCAAGAATATTTCCATAAGAGTATTAATAGTATAATAATGGGTCAATCCTTTATATACAAAGACTTAAAAAGGAGACATTTATGGAAGTATCATTAAATAAGCTGACAAATAAAGTGATTGGCGCCGTTGAGGAGCAAGTCCTGGCTACCGAAAAAGCCAATATCCTGTCTGAAATCAATAAGGTAAAGTATGAATTACAGGATGCTTATAATAACTTTGATTATGTTCATGACTCATTATTGGTAGACTTTTATACATATCAGATAAAAGCATATGAGGCCAAGTTTGAATATCTTTTGAAAAAGGCTAAAGAAATGGGGCTGTGCCAGATATAGTTAATGATATAGTTAGTGGTTGGCCTAAGTTATGAGAAACTAAAAGTTAATAGATACGGAATATTTTACTTTCCCAAAAAATATATTAATTAAAGGGACAAACATAGTATTTCATACGTGAGCAACACGTGACGGGAGGTAAAATGAACGCAGTTAAAATTCTAAAAAAAGCATTACTAAACACAATTTTAGGTGCAGTTCTTCTTGCAATAATTAATTTTGTGGGAATATATTTTGGTTTCTATATAGCATTAAATATATACTCTGCTTTAATTATAGGTATACTTGGTGTCCCGGGATTAATTTTATTAATTCTATTAAAATATATGGTTTAATCTTAAAATAACACTTCGAATTATGACGTGGTCATAGGTTGAAGTGTTATTTTTTGTAAATGTGTTACATGTTTGTATACAAAGAACAACGCAGGTTAACAAAAATGTAGAATTAGTGCCACTTTAAACATAGTTTGCTTGACATTAAATTGTCAAACATATATACTTTTAGTAGGTCAATTTCTAATAAAAATCACAAGCTAATAGTAAAATTACATGAAATGACCTAGGACAAGTTTATCTTTTAGGTAGTTGTCTTATAGTTAATATAATGAATCTCCGTGTACATATCTATTAGAATCTGACATTTTTAGAGTACAAGTGCTTTATACTCATAAGTTTTTTAATGGGGTTCATAAGTACCTCATAGAGATTCATATAGAATCCATGAGGATTCTTAATAAAATTCAAGTAAAGAGGAGGGTTTGCCAAATGGGCAAGGTTGTTGAAATCAGATGGCATGGACGTGGTGGTCAAGGCGCAAAAACAGCATCATTATTGCTTGCAGATGCAGCGTTCAATACCGGTAAATACATTCAGGGTTTTCCTGAATACGGCCCTGAAAGAATGGGTGCTCCTATCACAGCTTATAACAGAATAAGCGACGATAAGCTTTCAATTCACTGTAACATTTATGAACCAGATTATGTTGTTGTAGTAGATGATACTCTGCTTACAGCTGTAGATGTTACCTCAGGATTAAAGGAAACAGGAGCAATAATAATCAATACTATTAAAACTCCGGAAGAAATCAAACCATTATTGAAAGGTTACAAGGGAAAGGTTTGTACAGTAGATGCAAGAACTATTTCTATTGAAACCCTAGGTAAGTACTTCCCTAATACTCCAATGCTTGGTGCAGTAGTTAAAGTGAGCGGAGTTATGGGTGAAAAGGAATTCCTTGATGACATGGTTGGTTCCTTCAAACATAAATTTGCAAAGAAACCAGAAGTTATTGAACCAAATATTAAAGCAATTGAAAGAGCTATGCAGGAGGTGAAAGGGCTATGAGTTGTAACAAAGAATTAAAAACAGTTGCTCCTGACGTTAACTGGAAAGATATAACCAAAGGTGGAAATATTCCTTGGGCAGGTAATGCAGAACTTTTTAAGACTGGTGACTGGCGTTCAATGAAGCCAATCTGGTTAGAAGAAAAGTGCAAGCAATGTTTGCTTTGCTATCCTGTTTGCCCTGATACTTCTATATTAATAAACGAAGAAGGCAAAAGAGTAGATTTCGATTTTGATCACTGCAAAGGTTGTGGCGTTTGTGTAAAGGTTTGTCCTTTCAAAGCTATCGACTTTGTAGAAGAAAAGTAAGGAGGGAAAATTCAAAATGGCTATTAGAGAAAGATTAAGTGGTAACGAAGCTATGGCTGTTGCC
>JAEZKZ010000050.1 GCA_023415305.1 Bacillota bacterium | reverse complement strand
AGTGGCGGTGGTTCAAGTGGCGGTGGTTCAAGTGGCGGTGGTTCACAAGGATCCGGTCCTCAACCAGTTAAAGCGATAAACAATAAGCAAATAGAAATCAAATTCAATGTCGAAATGGATGAAGCTTCAGCTCAAGACCCAGCAAACTATATAATCAAAGATAAGGGTTCCGATGAAAAGACTCTTACTAATACTAGCTGTAAATTAAGTGATGACAGGAAGACTGTTATTATAACTCTTGATAGCACAGTTCAAGATTGTTTGACAAACGCATCTACAGCAAAAGTTATACTTAGAAAAGACATTATGTCTGCTACAGGAAACCAATTAGGTGTAGATAAAGAATATAATGTAGAAGTACAAGATGGATTACTACCTACTGTTAAAGAAGTTAAGGCTACTGGTGAGAAGAATATACAGATTACTTTCTCAGAGCCAGTTTATGAAGGTCAAAGTAATAATGAAAATGAATATGAATTAACTACTTCCAACTTCGCAGTAAAAAGCGGAACATATACCTACTATGTTCAAAAGGCTAAATTAAACCTAAATGTTATCAATTTAGAAGTTGGAACTAAGCTTATCGAAGGACCTGTCACTGTTACAGCAAATGATGCTGGTCTTAATCGCACTAACGCAATACAAGATTACGCAGGATACAAAGTATTTAAGGGTGATCATACATTTAATTACGTCAAAGACACTTCAGTATCAGTGGTAACCGTTAAGTCAGCATTTGGAAATAAAGTTGTTCTTGGTTTCTCAAAGCCAGTTAAGGGTACAAACATCAAGTTATATCATACAGAAAAAAACAATGAAGCTTACAAAGCAGAAGCTACAACGACTGACTATGTAGATGAGATTACGTTTACATTCAGCAAGGCATTACCATCTGGAACAGTTACACTTTACTTGGTAAACAGCGAAGCTGATGGGGAAAAGATAATTGATAGGTACGGTATTAGAGTACCAGATCAGACTCTTACTTGTACTGTAGTAATTGATAATACTGCTCCTGTTGTTACAGCTTACGAAGTAAACAAGAATGAAAGTATTAAGATAAAGTTTAATGAAGAGCTTGATGAAGAAGTTGCATCCAATCCAGATAGCTATGTAGTGAAGAGTCTTTCAGACAATAAGATAATATCTTTTGAAGTTATATTAGATGATTCAAGGAAATCTGTTGAACTGGTATTCTCTACTATATTAGAGGATAATACTACATATAAGTTGTTAATCAAAGAATGTAAGGATATAAATGGAAACAAAAATGCATCTGATTATGAATATGAATTCACCACCGGGGATAATACTGCTCCGACGGTACTTGATAATCCAGAGAGTGAAGAACGTTGTTTTGCCATAGCTGAAAAAGGTTTAATTTTCATTGTATACTCTGAGGCTATGAAGGAAGCCCAAATGCTTGATAAGAATAACTATATAATATCAGTTAATTCGGACGGCAAATATGAAGATTTAGTTGCTGATGACAAAATTGAAAAGATTAATGATAGGATGGTTAAAATTTACGTCAAAAAACTTGCGGATAAGAATGATTCAGCCATCAGACCTAGTGTAAAGATAGCCCCAATTATGGATATTGTCGGAAAGAGATTGTATGGTAGTGTTGAGCCTTACACTGTTCAAAGTATTGATTCTGAAAATGTTCATATTGAAGAAGCTCAATTAATAGCTAAGAATAAGATTAAGATTGTATTCAACAAGAAGATGGGATATGTTAGTTGGAGTGATATAGAATTAACTAACGTAACAACTCCGAGTTCAATTAGTGTTGTAGATTGTGAATCAAATACTACTAACTCTGATGGAAAAACAGAAGTAGTTTTGAGTCTAAATAGTGAGTTAACAACTGATGGAAGAGAACCGTCAGGAGATATAGTTTATATTACTACCATTGATACTCCATCTTCGGAGTCAAAGTACGGTAGTAAGTTGAGATCTATATCAGGTAACACCATAGCTCTTACTGATATGTTAGCTCCAGAAATTGTCATGTGGAATCATGATGATAATGGGGACACTGCTGATATTCCTATGGTTATAGGCAGTATAGATTTTGCTAATCCTCAGAGTACTACCCCCAGTAGTATAAGTATAACAATTTATTTCTCAGAGGATATTGATGAATCAGCTCTTACAGTAGATACATTCAGCGTAACTGGGTTCACAGTAACTGATATAACAGCTCCTGCTGATTCTAAGACTGTAGTTCTTACTGTTGAGGCTAGCCTTGACGATACATCTGATATTACACCTGATAAGATTACTGTAACTCAGGTTTCAGCAATATATGATTCAGCTGATAATGCATTTGTTCAAGATTCACCCTGGACAGTTATGTGGGGGAATATACCACCAAACAACTAGAACCCCTAAGCTGGTGGTGGATTGAGTTAGGGAGATACAGTAAACCGAGGCTGGAGGCCGGAGTCATCCTTCCTCTGGCTTTTTCTTATTGTTTATCAGTCTGTGGCGTTTCGTGACCCGGAGTTTTTCTTAATGTCCTTAAAATATAATACAATACGTCATAATCCGTTAATAATTTAGTGTCTCAAGAGATACCACTCAACGGGATTGTGAATTCTTAAATTTAAATAAAGGAGAAGATTATGAAGAACAGTTTTTATACAATTGGACAGATTGCTGCAATTCTGCTATAGGGTTTATTATTAGAAAAAATGGATTAAATTTGGTTAGAGTAAAGTAATTTCTCTAGTAATTTGAATTTTTTCGGCACTGCCTCCCGCATGCCAGAACAAGCACAAAGAAAGGATGAAATCAATATGACTCAAAGACAGAACATTAACTACGAAAGTAGTGTAAAAAAACAAGAGAACAAAGCCGAAGTCTTTATAAACATAAACGGTAAAGTTGGTGCCGGAATAATCTTTGATAATAACAAGAACATGATTGTTGCAAGAGATGGGGAATTGGATATAGTAACACCGGACGGGAAAGTATCAACTTTTTGTAACTTCAAAGACCTTCCGGAAGGAAAAGATTACTATTTTAGCAGTCCGTTGATTTGGGATATGACATTTGATAATCAAGGCAACATCTTAGCAGCAGCTCAAGATAGAATACTTAAAATTACACCTGAAGGCAAGGTATCAACTTTGATAAGAGAAGATTTTCAAGGCTTTTTAGGGGCAAGTGGAATAGAGTGTGATAATCAAGGGAACTTCTACATAACAAATGGAAATAAAATTGATATGTATACACCAGATTTAAAGAAATCAACTTTTATTGATGGTAGCAAGGGTCAAGTTGCATATGAGACCTTTTTCTCTTTGGAATTTGACCCTAACTGTAAAAACTTATATGTTAGTGATTTTAACACTAAGAGTTTATTGAAGTATCAAATTTATTCGGAAGGTAAAGCTGCTAATAGTCCAGACATTATTATTGTAGAACCGGTAAAGATGGCAGGTGGATTCGGAGCTCCTCTAAATATTACTTTTTCAGAAAAAGGAAATATGTATGTATCAATAGATGGTATGGCACAAATAATGAAGATAGATGCTGAAGAAAATATTGATTTTCTTATTCTGGGTGATGCAATATCCAACCACATCATTGCTTTTGGTGGCAAGGAGTTTGATGAAGAAAGCATATATATAACTACTTATGACGGTAAATTTGTTTATAAGTATATAATTGGTGAAAAGGTAGCGAGATGATAAAATAAAATTACAGGTTTCCCTTCTGCTTCACTAATAGCAATAAAAGAAAAATCAGTTTCTGATTTAACCATATTACCATATATATTGGATAAAATGTCATTCAGGATATTAGAATGTAATAACTGACATTACTTTAACTTTGTTAAAAAGTAATATCATTTAATTTATATACGTGAACATAAATTACCAAGAAGCCGTTAGATAATTCCATCCGCTTTTTTACCATCTTGTTAGTGTAGTACGCATGTGCTATAATTTGTTAAATTCAACCAATCAAATAAATATGTAACGTATTAATTTATATAATCCGTATTTTACAAAAAAATACGGATATTTGTAAAAACCTTTTGACTCTGACACCGTGTCGTACTTTATAATCAAAGTAAGTAAAGAAACGAGGTTATGATATGGAGCTTCAAACAATCAGTCAGGTATCAAGGAATTACAGAATTTCTACAAGAATGCTGCGCTATTATGAACAGGCGGGATTAATTCAAAGTCTGCGGAAAGATAATTATGCTTACCGGGTTTATGACGAAAACGCCATGACACGTTTGCAGCAAATCATAGTCCTGCGTAAGCTGCGCATTCCAGTGAAGCAAATCATAAGCATACTCAACAATAACGACGCAGCCGAAGCAGTGGATATCTTCATGCAAAACATAAGAGAAATAGACGACGAAATTACCGCGCTGACTACCGTTAAATCCATATTGTCACGTTTTGTTGAAGAAATCCAAGAAAAAGCCCATGTTGATTTAAAACTCCTCGGCGACGAAACTGTGTTCTCTGTTGTAAGCTCTCTTTCTTTTTCCTATAATCAAATCAAAGAAACGAAGGAAAGCTTATCAATGGAGGAATTGAACAGAGCTAACGAAGAATTAATGAAACTGGAAGACAAGGATGTACGGATTATTTATCTGCCACCCATGACCGTTGCCGCCGCTTATGCTTCAGGAGAAGGCTGTGAAGGCAAAGCATTGGACATGATAAGTAAATTTACAAAAGAGAGCGGATTACTAAAAATAAAACCCGACGCACGCAGTTTTGGTTTTGACTGTTCACAAGGTACTGTAGAAATTGGCGAAAATTCACAAGCATATGAGGTGTGGGTTTCTGTTTCCGATAATATGGAGATACCCGCACCGTTAGTAAGACGAAAGTTCAGAGGCGGGTTATACGCTGCTCATGTGTTAAGGGCGTGGGACTTCCAGGATTGGCGTCGGCTTAAGGAATGGGTTGATGCAAGTGAAATATATGAAAATAACTGGGGTTCTCCACGTTGGGAGTCGGCAGGAACACCTACTGGACAAGGCTTTGAAGAAACTCTTAATTTTTATAACTTTATTCAAAAGCACAATTCTGAAATGAGTTATTTACAGCTTGATTTGCTATTCCCTATAAAGGAGAAGAAAAATGGAAAATAAAATTGGCTCGATAATATCATTCGGTGACTACAACTGGCGTGTGCTTTACATACAAAATAATGCTGCTTTGGTTATAACTGAAGAAGTAATAGAACAACGTGCTTACCATGATGCATATAAAGATATAACATGGGCTGACTGCTCGTTAAGAAAATATCTTAACGGTGAGTTCTATGACAAATTCAACGCAACGGATAAGTCAAGAATAATCCCAGTGCTAAATAAAAATCATGATAATCAGTGGTATGGTTCAGAAGGCGGAGCAGATACACAGGACACTATATTTTTATTAAGCCTTGAGGAAGTGTGTATATATTTCGGCGATAGCCGTTCAAAACTGCAAGACCGAGGAAAAAATCAAAGATATTGGTTTGAAAGAAAAGATGAAAACAACAGTAAACGAATAGCAAGAATTGAGGGCTATAATGGTGGTGTTTGGTGGTGGCTTCGGTCACCCGGCCGCGTTAATGTAAAAGCCGTGTACATTCACGGTGACGGTAATATAGGCATCCAAGGCAACAATGTATTGAAAGGCAACATCAGCGATGGCAGATGTACAGGTGGCGTCCGTCCCGCTTTGTGGCTAAAAACGGAATTATAAATATTGTGTTGCGCTTCAAGTGGTTTGACTGTAGTTAAAGAATAAACAAATATTTATTAAAGGAGAGTTAAAATGAACAAATATGAGAACGCAATGAAACTTATGGAGGAGCGTTGCGGGAATGGCAAAGAAGTAGTTATTGCCCTTGCCACAATATCAGTCTCTCCAAATTCGTTCGGTAATTCCCGCCCTGCGGTCCGTATGGTCTGTGCTTATTATGAAGACGGTGTTTTTTATGTTTCCACCGACGCAAAAAAAAATAAAACGCTGCAAATTGAAAAGAACAACGAGGTTTCAGTCTGTGGGTTTGATTGGTACTCTTTCCAGGGTACGGCTGAAAATCTTGGTTGGGTCAAGGACGAGAAGAATGCGGAAATCAGAGAGAAATTTAAAAAAATCTTCGACTGGTTCGATGAAGTTGGCGACGAAGACAATCCGAACTCAATCGTTCTGCGTATCACACTCACAGAGGGTACTATTATTGATAACGAAAGAAAATACGGTGAACAGCAGTATGAAGTTGATTTTATCAATAAAACGGCGAAGTAGGAAGTTATTAATTGCCGTTAATTTTGATGAAGTATTACTGTTTGAATAAGATAATCTTCATGTAACATTATCTGGATAAGCGAAGTGAAAACCAAAGAAAATTGGGTTATTATGACGACTAATCTGTATTTACATTAATTACTAGAAATGATATAATAATGTGCATGTAATGGTTTGATTAAGAAAGGTGGAATGTCGTCCGGCACGCTTAGTGCGGTATAATCGTAAAGCATAAGCGAGCATGGAGAAGTAAGTTAAAATCATAATTTAATATTTTGGCAATACTGTTTTAGTTAGACAGTTTTTGTGCTGCCAATATATTGGTTTTGATTTTATGTTTACTCTCCATACGTATTTTACTGTTTTTCTTTTGAAGGTAAAGTCGTAGAGTAAATCTGCGGCTTTTTTATTTTGCATTAATCTTACCATTACATTAATTTTCTAGAAGAATATTGAAAGGATGATCATTATGATATTGGATTTGCTTAAAAAACGAACAAGTACAAGAAAATTTTCAGGAGAAGATGTACCCGCTGAAGTTATTAATTACATTCTTGAAGCCGGAAGGTTATCACCATCTGGCGGAAACGAGCAGCCGTGGAAATTCGGATTGATTACAAGTAAGGAACTAATCGATGAAATAGCTAAAATAGCCTATAACCAAAACTGGATAAAATCAGCTAATTTTCTGGTGGTTCTATGTACGTACAGCGTAGATAAATCACGAGGTGGCAGAGATATTCAAAAAGCACGTTATCCAGGTCTGGCAAAAAGCATTGAGAACATGGAGGACGAAATTTATACAAAATTGAATCAGGAGGAACATCAAACAAAAATTCCTGGAACCCATATGGTTATAGCTGCTTTAGAACACGGTTTGGGATCTACATGGATATCTTATTTTGATGTTGACAAACTTACACATTTTTTAAATCTGCCTGAACCGTATAGGGCTTCCGAAATTATTGCTTTCGGCTATCCGGTTAATAACCAAAATATAACTAAGAAAAAGAGTTTTAGTGAGGTTATATTTTACAATAAATTTAGTGATGGAGGGATGTAGTTGTGGGCAGACCATATGTAAACTTAAAGAGGTTCTTATGCGTTGTTAGAGTTCTTAGTTGAAAGGGGGTCTGTTACAATTGGAGAATGGGAGACAATGTCCAATATAACAGCTCTTAATTAGGAACCATTTTATAGTATAGTTACCATCCGCAACGATGAAATAGTTATGGATAAAGAAAAACTATTATCCATAAATCCGGAAGATATGTACTATTTGATGTATGATGTTGTTCAGTATGCCAGAGATAAAAACGGTTTAAGCTGATTGTAACGATGTAAGTAGCGGCCGCTTATAAAGGCTCTGTGCCTATAGTAATTATTACTAAGATATTGAAACATTATGTATTATAATGTAGAATTTGTATATACAAATGTAATCTGGAATTACTAACAATAAAAGGGGGAGTGTGGCATTTTTGTGAAAAGGGTATTTAGTTTATCTTTGGCACTATTACTTTCTATATCTATCTTAACTGGTTGCGGAAGTAAAGGATTAGAGCAACAAGTTGCAAATTTAGCAAATGAAGTAGAAACTCTGACAAAAGAAAACTCAGACTTAAAAGCTAAAGTAGCTACTCTTACAAAAGAAAACTCAGACTTAACAGCAATAATTGAGCCTTATAAAAGCTTATCAGAAGCCGAAATTAAGGCAAAAGAAGCGGCAGCTGTAAAACAAGCTGAATTGGATAAAATACAAACTGAAAAATTGCAATCTGAGCAAGAAGATAAGAGGAAAGCAGAAGCAGAAAAGGCTAAAAAAGAAGCGGACGCTAAAGCTAAACAGGGTTATAATACAGGTATTACATACAACCAATTAGCCCGCACTCCTGAGAAATATAGTGAGGCAAAGGTTAAATTTACTGGAGAAGTAGTTCAAGTTATTGAGGGTGACGACTTAGTTCAAATAAGGCTGGCAGTTGATTCTGATTATAATAAGATAATTTTTGGGTACTATTCATCTGATATAGTTTCTTCAAGAGTACTAGTAAATGACAGAATAACTATTTATGGTACTTCTCAAGAATTATATACGTACACATCAACTATGGGAGGAGAAATTACAATTCCCTTAGTTAGCATTGAGAAAATTGATGTAAGGTAAACGGAAACAAAATGGGACAAGCAGTCCTTCATTATGGAGGCCGTTTCGAAGTTTGTGTAAACCTTCAAATTGATGTAAATAAATACATCAATTTGAAGGTTTTTTTATGGAATTCTCGGAAAGAAAAGGCTAGAGCAAATCCATCCCAGCAGGGGTTGATTACATATTTAAGCCATAACTTTTGTAAATCAGGCTCTTACAAAACGCCACTTTATGTTTACTAATTGGATGGTTATGGTTATAATAATAGGTAATATCATTAATCTGACAAAAATCTACAAAATACGACTCTGGTTTTGTTGCATTAGAAATAATAGTTTTTAGTTAATTATTTAATAAACAACGAAACATAAAGTCGTGGTTGGAAAGGAGGTTCCCTAAATAGACGAAACAGGTATACCAGAGTAATACATCTTGATATGAACAATTATTCAGTAAAAACAATTGAAGTATTTTAACTACAATTACACTGAGGCTTTGTTTGCTTAATGATACTTAAATACTATTATGGAGGGTCTCTAATGTCTGTAGCAAAAAAACTCATCACAAGTTATGTATTAGTGTTAGTATTAATGGCTGGAATTGTTGGTATAAGTATCTATTCAACTCAATTATTGAAAGCAGAAGCGGAAGATCTTATATCAGATGCTATTCCAATTGGTTATGCCGCTGATGAATTATTAACGGCTCTAATAAATGAGGAAACTGGAGTAAGAGGATATCTTATTTCGGGAGATGAAAGATTTCTTGACCCGTACTACTCTGGTAAAAGCGATGTAAGAACAAGTTTAGAAGAAGTTGAGTCAAGATTGAATGGGCATCCGATTATGGCACAGCTTATAGAAGAAGCTAAACCAAAGATTGACGCAATAGAAAAATATTTTGATTCGCAGATATCTCTGGTCAAGAAGGGGAAACTGGGAGAGGCACGTTTGAAAGCCGGAGATGGCAAAAGTTTGTTTGACGACTTTCGTGAAACTCATGAAAAAATTAAGAATGATATTGACAAGCTTACTAATGATACTTGGAATGAGCTTATTGTCGTGCAAAACAAGACCCACTTACTAATTGGGGTAATAAGTTTATTAGCAGTCCTTTGTACTATAATAATAACATTCCTTTTAAACAGAAGCATATCAACACCTGTAAAGAAAGTTACAGAGACGTTGGGCAGAATATCTACCGGAGATTTGACTGCTGATACTTTAGAAATTAAGAATAAGGATGAAATTGGAGTTTTGGTGGCGTCTTTAAATAAAATGGTTACATCTATTAGACACATAATAGTAAAAGTAAATGACGTATCGACACAAGTTGCTGCATCTTCGGAAGAACTTACTGCCAGTGCTGAACAATGTACAAGAGCTAATGAGCATATTGCCGAAGCAATTGAAAAAAGTGCTTCTGGAGCAGAGGAACAGCTGGGAAGTATCCAGCATACAAGCAGTACAATAAAGGAAATGTCATCGAACATATACCAGATTGCTGAAAGTAGTAAAGAGATGTATGCCTTGTCAGATAAAGCTTTTTCAGCTTCCGAACATGGTATTATTACAGTAAACGATGTTGTGGATCAAATGAATGATATAACCTCAACTGTTAGCGATTCTGAAAAGGTAATCAGGAAATTGGGTGAACACTCAAAAGAAATTGGAAACATAGTTGCAATTATCACAAGTATAACAGAACAGACGAATCTCCTTGCCTTAAATGCAGCTATCGAGGCAGCCCGTGCCGGTGAGCAAGGGTTAGGGTTTGCTGTCGTAGCAGATGAAATCCGCAAGCTTGCTGAGCAGTCTAAAACATCAGCTGGGCAAATAACTCAATTTGTTAAGGAAATACAGAGTGAAACAGAAAATGCTGTCATATCAATAAATAAAGGGAATGAAAAGGTTAAAGACGGCTTTGCAAAAACTCAGCATGTTGCCGAAACCTTCCAGACTATCAAAGATGATGTAACAGATGTAAATAGAAAAGTAAAGGATGTAATGGCAGCTATAGAAGTTGTTTCAACACAGAGCCAGGACATTGTATCAAATACTGAAACTATTAAAAAATCTGCCGAAGAAGGGGCAATATTAAGTCAGGAGAATTCTGCAGCCAATGAGGAACAGGTTGCGACAATGGAGGAGATAACAGCTTCTGCACAAGCCTTAGCGGAACTTGCCAATGAACTGCAGTCATCCATATCGATTTTTAAAATATAAGTGAGTATAGACGGATATATAACAGCAGCAGCTAATAACCAATACGACCAAAAGAAATATCTAGAGAAAGGATAGGTAAAATATTTTATATCCTTTCTCATTTAAACAGGTAGAAATATCTCGATAACTGACATAGAATAATACTATCAGTCTTCGGAACTTGACGTATAATTTTACATAATGTACCATTAAGTAATAATGTTAACTACATATTCAAAGATTATCAAATTCTAAGAGGTTAGTATGAACGAAACTGAAATTAGTCAAGCTAATGTAGGTGATATACCTGTTATAGAAGAAATTTTATTGGATGTAGTAGACTGGATGGCAGTATGTGGACTCCAAAACCAATGGAATGAGTCAAATGTGAAGTGGACTGTGCTATCAATGGCCTATAAAATAGATAACTTTTATATAGCATATCGAAATGGACAACCTGCTGCATGTATGGCTTTAACTGATTATGATCCCACTTATTGGCCTGAAATTCAAAAAGGTACATCTCTATATTTGCATAAACTCGCTGTTAAGCGTAAATTTGCCGGACAAGGATTTTCTAAAGAGTTAATTGATTTTGCAAAAAAATTCGCTATCAATAAAGGTATTGATATAATTCGCCTTAATTGTAACCAGCATAGGCAGAAATTAAGGTTGGTTTATGAGAAGCAAGGATTTATATGTATAAAAGAGAAAACCTTTCTGGAGAAGTATGACACTGCTTTATATTCCTGTACTATTAAGTAAACTGATAATGAGTATTGTTTGTTGATCTAACTAAATATAATAAAATGTAGGGCTGCAGCATTTATTAATAAGTGCGCAGCTCTTTTTCTGTGGTAAATATAAATTTTATAGGTATCATGTTAGGAGAAGGTATTAAAGTTTAAGATTTAAGGTTTTCTTGCAGAATACATTAAATTTTACTGGTATTTCTAAAATCATTTACTTATTTATATGGGTAAAGTAGAATTGTATTAAAATGTAAATGTAGGTGGTTGCTGTGGATTCGATTGATATAAGTATAATCAACGTCTTAAAAGAAAACAGCAGGGTGTCGACTTCTGAAATAAGCAAAAAAGTAAATCTGTCGGTCCCGGCTGTAGCTGAAAGAATAAGAAAAATGCAGGAAACAGGGATTATCGAGAAATTCACTATAAAAATAAATAGAGAGAAACTGAATTATAAGCTTTTGGCCTTTATTTGTATAAACATTGATAGAACTGAAAATATTCAAAGTTTTAGAAAAGCCATAGTCCAATATAACAGTGTATTGGAATGTCATCATATAGCCGGAGAATATGATTACTTGTTAAAGGTACTTGTAGAAGATACAAAGGCTTTAGAATACTTTTTATCTGATACATTAAAGAAGATAAAGGGTGTACTTAATTCAAATACTATCATCTCCCTTTCAACATTAAAGGAGGATATTAATATTTAAATGGTGCTTAAGATATATAAAGGCTTAAGATTCGGAATGTTGTTGCAACTTGCTGTTGGTCCTCTTTGCATTTTTATATTCCAAATGGCGTCATTAAAAGGTTTCCGGTATGCAATTTTAGGGGTTATAGGTGTTGCATTTATTGATGGACTGTACATCCTTGCAGCTATTTTTGGTATAGCTTCTCTTATTGAAAGAGAAAATACCAGAATTGTTCTTAAAATATTGGGGGCTTCAATACTGTTTATTTTCGGAGTAAGTACTGTCTTAGGAGCTTTTAATGTTAGATTTATACCAGCTCTAAGCCTGATAGACCTATCAGGTTCTAATAGCGTCTTTTTTAGAGCACTGATAATGACTGCCTCAAATCCTCTTACAATATTATTTTGGGCAGGAGTATTCTCAACGAGAATTTCCGAAGAAGATATAGAAGGAAAAGATATTTGTTTTTTCGGCTTTGGGGCGGTTTTATCAACATTATTATTCTTAACAATGATAGCTTTTTTGGGCAGTCTGACTAAGACATTTTTACCTTCAAATATTATCCAAGTCCTGAATATTGCCGTTGGGCTTTTGCTTACTTATTTCAGTATTAGAATGTTGTATAAGAAAGTATGAGGAGTTTTTATACTTACTATTGGCAGAATAATGGCAATTGACAAGAAGACAGTTATTGTCAAAAACGTCGAGTAGTAAATAAATCCATATTGTACAATAAAATTACTTCCGGAAGAAATTTATGAAAGGGGGGCAGAATGTGGATTATTTTAGAGCATATGATGTGTTTTGGTGATGCGGCAACAATGGTTGGTGAAGGACGTTCATATGCAGCAGCTGATTGTGTGACAGAAATGGAAAATGTACTGGGAGGCTTTGGAGGCGAAGAAGTGCTGAACAAACTTACTGAAAAGGAGAATAGAGAGAAGATTGCCTCGCTGATTCGAGAAGCGCAGAACTATGAAGCTAAAGCATGTGAGGAGCTAAAAAACATAATTTTGATGATTGAATAACCCAATAATGCTAACCTAATATTCTGCCGACAATTTAACACAATATACAAAAATTGACTATTTATAATATAAATGAGAAAATGTAGTTTATATAATATATTTTTTAAAGGAGGTGGTCTTTCATGTCAAACCAATCAGAGCAGCCCCAACAAAGTATTGAGGATCAACAATACAAGTCAAAAATAAACAATGAAAGGCGGCCTCTTTATGAGTTCAGACGAAAGAGCAAAAGCAGTTATTGATTTTTATTGTAATACTAATGAAAAAGACAGACTAAAAACAACCTATGGGAAACTGGAATTTGCGCATATGACGGAATTACTTGTGCGGTACTTACCAAAAGCACCGGCTAAAATATGTGATATTGGCGGAGCAGCCGGTGACTATGCCTTCTTCCTCGCAAAATTAGGGTACGATATACATCTGTTGGATCTTGTACCGCGACACATTGAGCAAGCAAAAGAACGTGCAATCACTGAAGACTTTAAAGATATTGATAATTTTGTGGTCGGTGATGCGCTGGATCTACCCTATGCTGATAACAGTTTTGATGCAGTTTTCCTTAGTGGTCCATTATATCATTTACCGGATAAAGGTGATCGAATAAGGGCTTTAAGTGAAGCCAGGAGAGTATTGAAACCCAACGGAATAATGGCTGCATATTCCATCGGCAGATATGCTACAATGTTTTACGGAATAAGTACCGGTCTGATATACAATAAAGAATTTATTGAGAAGTTGAAAAGTGAAGTACATAGCGGATACCGGTATAAGTATTGTGAGGGTGCGCTTGATAATGCATATTTCCATCTATCTGAAGAGCTTAAGCAGGAAGTAATTACAGCAAACTTAAATTTTGTCGCTTTACATGGAGTCATAGGTGCCGGCTGGATGGCTCCGGATTTCGATGAGGCATGGGAGATCGAGGATCGAAGGAATGCTATTTTGGAAATAGCCAGAATGTCAGAAGGTATTCCCGATGCATGTTCGAAAATTTTTATTACTGCAAGTAAATGATGGAGATTTAATCAACGTAGACTATCCCTGCTCCGGGTGTTTCTTTAGCAGCAGTAAAATCCGAAGTGTGCAATCTAATTGTCTATTTATTGGATTTCTCCAATCTTCGGATAGCTGCCACCCGCAGGATGTTCTGGCATAGCCGGCAGACTTTGAATTATTCACGAAATCCCATAAGCCGTCCTTACCTCTCAAACTCCAAAGATAATTGACAGAATCCTTAGCTAATGTCTTTCCATAGATGAAATCAGAAAAAATATCAATAGCTTTTAACCAAAAGGGAAACGCTTTTGAGGTTATTTCGGGAAATATATTCAAACTAAACCACGTTAAATAGTAAATGCCTTCATTATTATCCCATATCCATTGCAAATAAGCTTTTTCAGTCTCGGGAGACAAATTATTTTTGGTGGCAGATAAAAGAGCTAAAGGGTATAACTTGTTTAGCTTTGAATCTCTTTTTGTAGATATTATGCCGGTAACCTCCTTAAAAGCTTTTAACTCTCTATAAAGATTATGTCCGCCATTCTCAAAAGCTGACTCGGTAATCTTAGCCCATAGTTCCCAAACATTGTCCAAAGCCGGATGAAATCTATTTACTCGGGATAAAACAGAGGCAGTTATCATTTTTGTAGTAATTGGCCATTCATTAAATTTCTCTACCATGTCTGACCATGATTCAACTCCGTTAATCATGCCTGACATGAAAGAAACAGCTTTACTTAAGATGTCGCTTTCTGCTGCCAATCCCAGAGATAATGCTCGATTAACAGCGTTTTCGGTCGTCGGGAATTTCTTTTTTAAGCTTGAATCCTGAGAATATTATTACTGAAGTGGTTGCGGATGATTATTGCTCAATTGAAAAACCGTAACCATAATCAATTTTTACATGCAAGAATAGAAATGGCATCAGACCCGCCAAGCTGTCTTGATAATCCTGAACCTGTGACTGCGGACCGTTTGCAAAAGCAAATCTTAAAACGGTAATATGGCGGGTTATAAGATAAGAGTTCCACCACTATACCTTCAATTGAATGTTAATAGAAAAAGAGGAAGGTATGACAGGGCAGATTTAATTCAAAAGAGCATGAAAGGCTGAAATCCCAGCTGATTAATGGTTTAAAGGTGTGATATTCTAGTATAATCGGTGCGGAGAAGAATCGAGAGGTTTGACATAAACAAAAAAACATGGGTATAATAAAAAGTTGGTTATTTTTGAAAAAATTCACTTATCCTATTAACTCTATTATAGACTGAAAACTCCGGATATACAAGAAAAAAGCCAATTTCTTAAGGATTTCCGTAATACCGGATAACGATACTTACATCTGGTATTACAAACTCTGTTACTGGTATTCTCCATATTTTACAAAAGTTAAAGGTTAAATTATTATTATTAATATATTATAAAACTTTTTATATTATTGGTTTTACATATACCAGAAGTTAATTTAAACAGAGTAGAATACATGTAATTGGAGGGATTCGGCATGGGAAATATTAATCCTGAATGGTATAAGTATTGGTCACTGGATATTAAGGAGCAATCCTGGGTTGAAGATACTGAAAATCAGGTGGACTTTATAATAAAGGCACTTGAGCTTACTGGAAAAGAACGGGTTCTTGATTTGGCTTGCGGTTTTGGCAGACATTCGCTGGCCTTTGCCCGAAGAGGATTTTCAGTTGTCGGAGTGGATATTACAAAAGATTTTATAGATGATGCAATTAAAGAGGCAAAATCAGCTTCCTTATCGGTTGATTTTATTTTATCGGATATCAGAAATTTATCTTTTAAAAGTGAATTTGATGTAGTACTCAATCTGGCTGATGGTGCCATAGGCTATCTGGAAAATGAAGAAGAGAACTTGAAGATATTCGATGTAATTGCCAATGCGCTTAAACCCGGAGGGAAGCATTTTATGGATATATGTAATGCAGAACATGCAGAGCATTTTTTTCCTAAGCGTTATTGGGATATTGGCACTACGACACTATCACTTCCATCATTTGATTGGGACAAACAAAATCGGAGAATGTTGTTTGGAGATTGGACCATTACTTTTGGAGAAATAGTGAAGAGACCTGACTCTATAGAGCCCTTTTCATCAACACGTCTGTATTCCTTAAGCGAACTGGAGGTAATTCTTCAGCAGAGAGACATGAGGATAGTGCGTTCATTTTCGGATTATTACGGCAAGGACGCTTCTTACAAAGAATTACAACTAATGGTATATTCCCGGAAGAATTATTAACCATTTTGCTTTAATCAGTAATGAAGGCCGGAGTCCGGCCTTCATTACTGTAAACGATACTACAGTTTCTTCACACCCTCAGCTACAAGCCTGACCAATCTGTCGGCTGTGTCTCTGTTCAAAGGCATAACTCTACCGTGATAAATGTAATAAATGAGGTAGGAATGCAAAACCTCATATCCACCTTTGTCGTATTCCTGTGCACCGGGAAGGTAACCGTCACAGCCGTTAGTATAGCCTCCGAAGGATATTAGCTCGCTGTTGCAAGCCTTTACCACATCTACAGCCAGCTCACACATGATTTCACAGGGAACTCCGCAAAAGCATCCGTTATTAAGCTTAAAAAACTGTAGCTCAATTTCAGCGCTTTGCCGGTGTATACTCTGCTTATGTAAACGTGCGACTTCTTCGAGCCAGGCCGAACCGTCAATTTGATTCACAAGCATGGCTTCTTCAGCTATTTTCCTCGCCCGCTCAGGGGAAGGAACATCTGCATAAAAAGTTTCCTTTTGTGAGAGCATGGAAAAACTTCTCACGTCCTCGGGACGAAGTCTGTCAATACATGGATCTATCGCTTCCAAAACGGCCTGAGACATCTTATCCAAAGCTTCCACTGAACCATCGTACCGCGGTTTTACATTTCCTGAAGCACCTTGTGTAAACATTACCCTACAGCCATAACGCTCTTGAAGCGAATTTCTGGTAACTCCAATGAAATCTGAGGATATCATATAATTATCTTCAAGGAGAACATTGGCATGGGCAGTAACCCTTAAAAGTAAAAGACGGAGCTTTTGGGTTTGCGCATCAGTTATTTTTAGAATATTTATACGTTTATCCAGTACACCTGAAGCATTTCTTCTATTAATTCCAATATCCGCCTCAGTCACTCCCCAAGCAGCCTTAACAGGTGCCAATGTTTTCTCGGCTTCACTGACTCCAACAAGGACTTGTTCTCGCAGAAAGCGGAAATATTCCGGCTCAAGGCTTATATTAGGTGCACTGTGGGTATGGCTGAAACAGAGCATAACCTTTTCTCTCTTTATGCCAAGCCTGATTCCTATTTCATCCCGTAACACATTTGAGTCGGAGTACATAAAGCCAATATGGTCTATTGCCACAATGCAGCACAATTCTTCCCCTGACTGCCATATGGAAATCTGCGCAAGGAGTTTGTGCAGTACACCCTTTGACAAATTGTCCTCTTTTCCAAAACCCACGGTCTGAACGTTGTACTCAGGTGTTATATCCACCTCTGAAAATCCTAATAGTAATTGTTTTTTCATAACTTTGCTCCTTAAATTTAGTTGTTATATAAATTATAGAAATGCAAAGTTTGATACAGGTGGTGTAATTTAACTGCTCCATACAAGCACCACCCTTATCAGACAATGCATGGAGCAAAAGCAATGCAGAGAGGTTGTATCAGTATCATATTTGTTACCTCGTTCTAATAATTTCCTGCATATCCTATTATCGGATACATGTTGAATAGTGTCAAGGCTGAAAGGGATAACCTTTGCATCACCAGCTGGACAACGCAAGTTATGCTGCTAAATGGTAAAAAACATCAAAACATATTTTTTTTATAAAGGTATAATCATATTCTACTCAAAAGAGGGGAGATGATTATATGATAAAGGTCAGAATAGAGAAAAAACCGGAATTTAAAATAATAGGACGCAAAATCTGGATTTCCGGTACAGATGATAATGAAGCCTTCGGAGATTTTTGGGAAAAATCAAATCAAGATGGGTTGATAGATGACTTAAAAGAAATTTATAGAAATAATAACAATACCGTTTTAAACAGCCCTGTTTTTGGTGTTTCCTGTGTAGAAAAGGATCCGAATAATAGGAGCTTTTATTTCTTTATTGCAACTGAATGTGAGGACTATCCGAGGGATTGCGATCTGGAAAAATATATAGTACCAGCCTGTGAGTGGGCAGTTTTTGAGAATACAGGCAAATTGCCTATGTGCCTAATTGACGCAGAGATGTATGCATTTGGGGAGTGGTTGCCAAACTCAGGGTATATCCACGCAAATGCACCGGAAATGGAGTTGTATCCTCCTTGCATTGACACGGGGAAGGGCATAATAACAGAGTTTTGGCTTCCAATTGAAAAAAAATAATGTAATAATAAAGAAGTAATAAAGTTTAACTATAACCGAAATATTTTATCTTAAAACCATGCGTTATAACTGTGTATCCAGTCATTATTTTGGGGTGAGCTTGTATGAATTATTGTGAGAATATTCAAAAGTCTCTGGATTTTATAGAGCAGCATTTAAAGGATGATATTGATATTCATACTGTAATTAGTCAGTCAGGTTTTTCTACAACCCATTTTTATCGTATATTCCAGGCTATATTAGGAGAAACAGTGAAGGATTATATCAGAAAGAGAAGGTTAAGTGAGTCGGCAATCGATATAGTGATATCTGATAACCGGATAATAGACATTGCCTTTGATTACTGCTTTAATTCTCAGGAGGTATTTACGCGGGCATTTGCTCAACTTTTTGGAATAACACCCGGCCGGTACAGAGAACGATCAAGGCAGGTGGTTTTATATGAAAAGGTCAATGCGTACAAAAAAGCACAGTTAAACTTACAACAAGAGCCTTTTATTGAACCTATAATAGTACTAAATAGAGAGTTCAGGATTGTAGGTATAAAAGAAACCGTACAGCCCGGCAGCAGTGTAATCCAAAGTCTGTGGACGGATTTTGCTTTAAGAAAAGCCGAGATAGATAACTCTCTAAATCCCTGTAAATTGTTGGGGTTATGTGAATATATGCCCGATTTATCGGAGGAAAGTCAGTTCTGTTACGTTGCAGGTGTTGAGGTAAGCAGTTTAGATAATATACCGCAGGGAATGTTTTCAAAAAATACTCCCCCATCAAAATATGCTGTGTTTGCCCATAAGGGTTCCCTGAACAGGCTGAAAACAACATATGACTATATATATGGTGCATGGCTGCCTTACTCCGGCTATGAAGTGGCTGAACTTGATACAATTGAAGTGTATGATACAGCTTCGGTCAGCCATGACATGAATTTCGAAATATATATACCTATCAAGTAAAAATCAATAAGTTATATGATTAGGCTTTGACCTATATTAAATATCGAAAACAGTTATAGCCATTTTTGAAAAAGTTTAGATTGAAAATATGTGTATTGAAGGAGTAAACTACTTCTAGAATGAAAATAACAGGAGGGAAAAATGGGTAATAACGCTCAACAGAAATATAAAGCCGGGGATTCCAATCAAATTACTCGAGAGTACTTTGATTCACTTTTGATTGAAATGCGGCATATTGACTCTGTATTACCATCTACAAAACTCGAATTATATGGTCAAACCTTCTCAACACCTGTTATGACAGCCGCATTGTCACATCTTGACGGATGCCACCCAAATGGCATGGTTGAGATGGCAAGGGGTGCCTTTAAGGCTGATACAGTAATGTGGACAGGAATGGGAGAAGAGGCTGAACTTGAGGCAATAACAGCAACGGGAGCAAAAACAATAAAAATCATCAAGCCCCATGCTGATAATAATGTAATATTCAGAAAGATTGAGCATGCTGAAAAATGCGGTGCATTTGCCATCGGGATGGATATAGATCATGCGTTTAATAACAGCGGCTCATACGACAATGTGATGGGTCTGCCAATGACCGGTAAAACTCTAGAGGAAATTAAGAGCTTCATTCATGCAACAAAGCTGCCCTTTATTATAAAGGGTGTACTCAGTGAACAGGATACATTTAAATGCCTGGAGGCAGGGGTAAAGGGTATTGTGGTTTCACATCATCACGGAATTATGGATTATGCCGTGCCTCCATTAATGATACTGCCTAAAATTGCACGGATTGTAAAGGGCAGCATGCCTATTTTTGTAGACTGTGGCGTCACCAATGGCATAGATGTATTCAAGGCACTGGCTCTGGGTGCTACAGCAGTTTCGGTGGGCCGTACCTTGATGGGGTCTCTTACTGAAGCCGGAGCAGAAGGAGTAAAAGGGAAAATTGAAGACATTACCAGAGAACTTGCAGGGGTAATGGCGCGTACCTGCTCAAAAGATATTTCCAGTATAGATCCATCTGTTATCTGGAGAAAATAGTAATATTGTTTTGGGTACAAGCATATAGAATTTCTACTTAACAAGGTTATTATGTAATTTTACATAGTAACCTTATTTACTACCTTATTTATTAAAATAAAGAACACATATTAAAATAAAGAATACTTTACAGTAATAACCAGAAAGTGTTATATTAACTTAAATGGGTAGTATTCACAAAATCAGTACTGGCAACTGAATATCCTTTTTGGTTGGTATGTAATTGTTTAGAAACTACATCAGCGGAATAGAACTTTATTTTTATATGACAGCTCATATCCTTGCGGAATGAGACCTAAGGAGTATCACCCCTTAATTGCGGGAGGTGGTATTCATGAGAAATTATATTAATGAACTTTGTGTTACAAACATCTAAATTTACAAACACAATGATCTCTAATGACATTGATGGTAAAGTAGAGGTAAGTGATACTCTTTTTCTCATTGTTCCCGACGGGACTCTCAAGAAGATATTGAATTATATTGTGAAGTTGTCTATCAGAAATAAGAAAATCTGTCATTGTAGTTCTTTTGTTATTCTACCCATACCTTTTTAGGAATCAATACAAGTTGAATTGCTGCATGAAAAATCATACATACGATAAGCTGTATGGTCGTCAGCTATGTAGCGATTAAACGCAGAAGGTTAAAACAGGAGTGCAGCTTTTGCTGCCATGGAAAGGATGGTAGGTGAAAACAAATGAAAAACACAATTCTGACTTTTAAAGAAGCAAAACGAGAGAAAAGAAAATTGGCCATGCTTACTGCATATGACTATTCCACAGCAAGACTTATGGATGAAGCCGGAATAAACGGCATTTTAGTTGGTGACTCGCTGGGAATGGTGGTACTGGGTCACAAGGACACTCTTCAGGTAACAATAGAGGACATGATTTATCATACAAGGGCTGTTTCAAGAGGTGTAAAAAATGCATTGATTGTCAGCGACATGCCCTTTATGTCATATCAAACATCTGTTTATGATGCGGTAAGTAATGCAGGCCGCCTTGTTAAAGAGGGCCATGCCTGTGCGGTAAAGCTGGAAGGCAGTAGTGTGATCTGTCCGAAGGTCCGGGCTATTGTGGAGGCAGGAATTCCTGTAATGGCACATATAGGATTAACACCTCAGGCCATAAATGCTTTAGGTGGTTACAAGGTCCAGGGAAATGATCTGGAAAACGCAAGAAAACTTATAGAATCAGCCAAAGAGCTGGAGGAGGCAGGGGCTTTTGCTATTGTACTCGAATGTATTCCATCCCGGCTGGCAGAAGTTATAACTCAGAGTATCTCCATCCCCACTATAGGAATTGGTGCCGGAAATAACTGTGATGGACAGGTGCTGGTTTATCAGGACATGCTGGGGATGTTCCCGGATTTTACGCCAAGGTTTGTCAAATGTTTTTCAGATATAGGAGCGCAGATGAATGCTGCTTTTTCAAAATATAAAGCCGAGGTGGAAAAAGGAGATTTTCCGGCACCTGAGCATGGCTTCAGCATGGCAGAAGCTGTAATAGAAAAACTATATTGAGCATAAACGCTCAGTAAAGGAGATTATTTATATGATAATTTTAAATAAGGTTGATGAGGTTCGTTCGGTAATCAAAGCCTGGAAAAAGGAAGGGCTTAGTATAGGGTTTGTGCCCACAATGGGCTATCTTCACGAGGGTCATCAAAGCTTGATTATGAATGCCGCTCGTAAAAATGATCGTGTTGTTGTAAGCATATTTGTTAACCCTACGCAGTTTGGTCCAACAGAGGATTTTAACAGTTACCCCCGGGATTTGCCCCACGATGAGGTTATTTGCCGGGAAAGCGGTGCACACCTTGTTTTTCATCCTGATGTATCTGATATATATATGTCTGACTTTTGTACATATGTTGATATGGACTCCCTAACTCGGGGACTTTGCGGGAAAAGTCGGCCGAACCATTTTCGCGGGGTGTGTACAGTAGTTAACAAACTATTTAATATAGTAAGTGCCGACCGGGCATATTTTGGACAAAAAGACGCACAACAGCTGGCGGTGGTGAAGCGCATGGTCCGTGATCTTAATATGGATATTGAAGTAGTCGGCTGTCCCATCATTCGAGAGGGCGACGGACTGGCCAAAAGCTCACGAAATACTTATTTAAGCCCGATAGAGCGCTCTGCTGCCCTTATTCTTAACAGGTCACTTTCCACCGGCCGGCAGTTGCTGGAAAATGGGGAGAGAAACTCTCAAAACATCCTCAGGGTTATCGTTGAAAAGGTACAGACAGAACCTTTGGCAAAAATAGACTATGTTGAGGTTGTGGATGCAGATACGTTGGAAAAGGTGGATTTTGTTGAGAAGCCTGTTCTTGTGGCTCTGGCAGTATATATTGGTAAGACCCGCCTTATTGACAATTTTATTTATCCCAGGGAGTAAAGCCTCCTTTATTCGCTCTATTGCGATGAAGGACATATATTTGAATACTATTTTGGCACATTGCGGCTTAAAGCCACTAGTGTCAAAGCTGCTTAACGGCTTAGGAGGTCAATATGCAAATTACCATGCTTAAAAGTAAGATACACCGAGCGACAGTAGTACAGGCCGAACTTTCATATGTAGGAAGTATTACTGTTGATGAGGAATTGTTGGAAATAGCCGGGATTTATGAGTACGAGAAGGTACAGGTAGTGGATATAAATAATGGGAACCGTTTTGAAACCTATTGTATTGCAGGAAAACGGGGTTCTGGAATGATCTGCCTGAATGGTGCCGCAGCCAGATGCGTACAGGTCGGAGATTTAATTATATTGATGGCCTATTGTACAGTTGATATACCTGAGGCACAGAAGCATAAACCGAAAGTTGTTTTTGTAGACCAAAACAACAAGATTGAAAGTGTCGAATGCTATGAAAAACATGGCAGGTTGATTTCAACCCAATAACTATTTGAAAGACAGTTCATTAGATTAAAAAGATTTAAAAAAATTCACTTCTCACTCAGAAGCCGAGAGAAGTGAATTTTTTTTGAGATATTAAAGCTCAATTACCTTGGTAGCGATATTTCTGCAGAATTCAATATCATGCTCCACAAAAAGGATGGTTGGTGCGTATTCCATTAGAAGTTCCTCTATTTGCATACGAGAGATTACATCGATGAAATTAAGAGGTTCATCCCAAATATGGAGGTGAGCTTTTTCACAAAGGCTTTTGGCTATAAGCACCTTTTTCTTTTGCCCACCGCTGAAATCAGAGATATCCTTTTCAAACTGAATCCTGGAAAAATCAAGTTTTCTTAAAATAGCCTTAAAGAGACTCTCATCAATATCGTTTTGTTTTGCATAGTCTGTTAAAGTACCGCTAAGATGGGAGGTATCCTGAGAAACGTAGGATATCTTAAGCTGGCTTGCCCTCCTGAAGGTACCTGTGTAATTTAAGTTTTCACCATATATTAGTTTTATCAGACTGGACTTTCCTGAACCGTTTTTACCGCTTAAAGCAATTCTGTCACCCTTCTCGATTAAAAAGCTTACATTCCGGCAAGCCGACTTATTCCCGTAGAATATTGACACTTCATCCAGTTCCACAAGGCGATCTGAGTAAAAATCCAGCTGTGAAATCTTTAGCTTTTCAGAATTTTCTATATTTTTCAGAAATTTGGACTTTTCTTCAATTGCTGCTTGCTGCCGTTCCAATATTGCTTTTGAACGGCTCATCTTTTTTTTTGCTTTGGCACCTTGATAAGCTCTGCGGCCTATAGATTTCTCTGTCACTACCGGATTGAATCCGATTTTTCTGGATTCGGCCCGATCTGACCAGTCGGACGTCCTTTTTGCTGCATTAGTCAATCGGTTGATATCCTTTTTCAGCTTTTCGTTTTCTGCAAGTTCAAAGTTATCCTGCATTTCTTTGTTTGCCCACCATGAGGAAAAATCACCTCTTTGGATTTCAATGTTTGACTTGTTTATTGAGAGGATATGATCGACACAGTTGTCAAGAAAGGCCCTGTCATGGGATACCAATATGAAACCACTCTTGGATCGGAGGTAATTGCTGACTATTTGTCTTGCATTCATATCCAGATGGTTTGTGGGCTCGTCAATTAACAGAAAACAGTTTTCTTTTGAAAACAAGGCTGCAAGCAGCACCTTTGCCTGCTCTCCGTTCGAAAGAGTGTTAAACGGACGATATAGAACATCCTCCGACACCTCAAGCAGGGAAAGCTCACGCATTACCTCCCAATGTACATAATCGGGGCATATTACCTCAATAACATCGATAGTATTGTTCTCAGTGTTTTTTACTTCATAAGGGAAATATTCAAAGTTGACTTTTGCAGAAATCTTACCACTATACTCGTATTTTCCCAGCAAAAGGTTGAGAAATGTAGTTTTTCCGCGACCGTTTCTTCCGGTAAAACCGAGTTTCCAATCGGTATCTATTTGAAAGCTTACATTTTCAAATATGTTGTCATAACTTCCGTCATAAGCAAAAGTTAGGTTTGTTACATTTATTAAAGACATAGAATCCTCCTCCTGTCCTGTAATTACTTTTCCTTCTCTGTACATTTAAATTAATTATCAAGGAAAATCTAGAAACTATAGAAATATCGTCGACAATTAAAAAGCCGCAAGAAAGTCTATTCTTGCAGCTCAAAATACAGTAAAAGCCAACCCTTACGAGCAGGATGAAGATATTGCCATTACCTATTGAGTGAACAGAATGAGTTAACTTTCTTGCAAATAAGCACAACAAAACAAGTGGCTGTGAGCACACAAATATTTGTCAGCTTTCAAATAAGCAAGAAAATTTACTTCATCTTTTCAACTCCAATCATATGTCTGTAAAATTAATATAACATACTGCTTTATTAAATTCAAGATTCAAGAAGGGGTGACCGAAAAACAATGCTCTTAGTTCTAGATTCTTATTTTAGATAGGAAAATAGACTAAAAGCATTATTTTTTTTATAAATGCTGACGAAAGATTAAATATAATTAATATGGATGGAGGGAAGAAAATGTTATGCTTAGATACAATAAATGATTTAAATGAGGTTATAAACAATATCGATAACAGAATTAATAGTAATATAGGAAAAATTGATTCAAAAGAACTGGAGTATTTGACATACCAGAAAATAAAAATACAGCAATTGATTGATGATATACATAGAAATGAGGGTTTTTTTGTAAGTAAAAATGATTAATTATAAACACAGAAAAAAATATAAAGAAGATTGGTATAATCTATGGATGCTAGATATGTTAATCTGTTCATAGAGGCCTTGGGCAAGACCCTGGAGCAGTTCGGTGTCGTTGGCATTAAAAGGACCAACATAAAGAAGAAAGGTAATCTTTATGTGGATTCAGAGGTGTCTTCTCTTATACAGCTGGATGGTGGAATACAAGGCAATATTGTATTATCCATGTCCCAGGATACTGCAAAAAGTTTGGCCTCAATCATGATGATGGGTATGAGTGTTACAGTTATTGATGAAATAGCAAAAAGTGCTATTGGAGAACTGTCAGGCATTATTGCGGGAACTTCGTCTACAATGCTTGTTTCACTTGGTATATCTTTAAAGATAAGTCCGCCAGTGGTTATATTCGAATCCTGTAACATCAACGCCTATGAAACGTTAGCTGTTGATTTTGAAACACATCTTGGAAGAATTGAATTCAATATAGGATTTATTTAAGAACAATATTCTTAAAAGAACTGCAAGAGTTAATGCTGAAAATGTCCAATTTCGCTGTGACATTCTTCTGTCATTATTTTTTTTTACCTATCGATACTACAATTAGGTTATCTATACAATCCCGCAAGGAAAATCAGGTAATTTATTTCCTTTCGTAATATAATATTAATGTATTTATTAATGTGATTTCATTAATAACAGATGAAATCTGGGGAGGATGACATGGATAATAAAACTGCTATCAGAAAATCAATTCAATATATTGAAGAAAATCTGAGTGAAGAAATAAGCTTAAATGGTATAGCAAAAAGAGTACACTTTTCGGAATTTCATTTTCACAGACTTTTTCGGAGTATTACTGGTAGTACCGTAATGGAATATGTACGGAGGAAGAGGCTTGAAAAAGCTGCAGAAGTCCTTTCTGAGACCTGTGAAAAGATAACCGATATTGCATATAAATATCAATACAGCTCGGAGGAAGCATTTTCAAGAGCATTTAAAAAGGCTTATGGGAACAGCCCCAGAGAATATAGAAATTCCTTTAAAAAGAAGTACACTTGTTCTATGGCTGCATAATTATATTGGGGTACTAAATTATTAAAAAGGAGATGGTCAGATGAGCTTGGTACCGGTTGTAGTTGAACAAACAAATTATGGAGAACGCTCTTACGATATATTTTCAAGGCTGTTGAATGAAAGAATTATAATATTGAGTGACGCAGTGACTGATGAATCTGCAAGTTTAATTGTAGCACAAATGTTATATCTTGAAGCTTCCGACCCTGACAAGGATATAAATTTCTATATAAATAGTCCTGGAGGAGCCATAACTGCCGGCTTTGCAATATATGACACCATGCAGCATATAAAATGTGATGTTTCGACTATATGTATCGGGTGGGCTGCAAGCATGGGTTCGTTTTTACTTGCAGCCGGTACGAAGGGGAAACGATTTGCACTCCCGAACAGTGAAATATTGTTACATCAGCCTCTTGTAAGCGGTGGAATACAAGGGCAGGCTTCTGATATTAAAATCCACGCTGAGCATTTAATTAAGACCAGAAGTAGAATAAACAAAATTTATAGTGACATGACAGGCCAACCTTTGGAGAAAATTGAAAAGGACGTTGAAAGAGATTATTATATGACAGCGGATGAAGCGAAAGCGTATGGCTTGATTGACGAGCTGCTTGTAAGAAAAACTTCCGGAAAATAGCTAAACTGGCCGACTTATATTATGCTTTAATGCCCATACCGGATATTATGTGACAATGGGGAAACCTACAATACAGTTGCAGACAAATTCAACCATTTATCGTATTGATTTATATAATTTAATTTAAGGTTTAACCTTATAATTCAATACGTAGAAAAGTTGAAAGGGTTAAGTAAATGTTAACTGTTACGAAACAAAAACAAAGTAGTAAAAGTAAGGCAGGCAAGTTTTTACTTCTGTTATTACTAACAATTGCCGTTGCAGCAGTATACATCGGTTTAGTACGTCCACAGCTGATAAAATACCCATATCTAGCAACTGCTGAATTAATTGCCTTTGGAATAGTGCTGGCTGCAGCTGTTATAACGCTGTTGATATTAACTGTAACTATTGTAATTACACTTATAATCATGATATTTACAAACGCCAGTATGAGACCGTGGCTGTCCAGAATTGGAAAACAGTCGGTGGCCGGGCTTTTGTTGACAGTAGTTTTAGGTATCTCTGTTGTCGCTTCCCAATTGCTGGCATATACTCCTCCTATTTTGAATAAGGATGGTACAGCAAGTCCCGACAGCATAGTTTCACTTGAAAAAGTTGAACTAAATGGAAGCAAACAGTGGATTTCCATAAGAGGGAGAAACAAAAATAAACCTGTTCTTCTGTTTCTTGCCGGTGGTCCGGGCGGAAGTCAGTTAGCAGCTACAAGAACTTGGTTAAAGGGACTGGAAGAACATTTCGTTGTTGTGGGCTGGGATCAGCCAGGTTCCGCCAAATCATTCGATTCAGTGCCTTCAAAGGAACTGACACCTGACAGATATATTGCTGATGGCTGCCAGTTAGCCTCGTATCTATGCAAGAGGTTTAATCAGGAAAAAATATATTTGGTGGGAGAATCCTGGGGAAGTGCCCTAGGAATCTGGATGGTTCAGAAGCAGCCTGAATTATTTCACTCATTTGTAGGGACTGGACAAATGGTATCTTTCCTTGACACCGAAAAATATTGCTATGATCTAGCCTTGAAAACTGCAAGAGAAAAAGGTGACTCAGGTACAGTGAGAAAGCTGGAAAAGCAGGGTCCGCCGCCCTATTACGAAAAAGGTGTGGCAATGAAAATGGCCAATTACCTGTTGTATCTGTTTAAGGTAATGAACTCAAATCCTGCAATTACCGATTCAAGTCATAATACTTTACAGGATATGGCGGGAACCGAGTATGGAATATACGACAAGATTAATTATATCCGAGGTCTGACAAGTACACTAAATACCGTATATCAGCAGCTTTATGAGCTTGACTTAAGAAAGCAGGCTGCTGAATTGGAGGTTCCAATATACTTCTTTGAAGGAAGACATGACATCAATGCACCCACGTCACTGGCCGAAGAATATTATACTCTGTTAAAGGCTCCTGCAAAAAAGCTTATATGGTTTGAACATTCAGGGCATTCACCATGGATAAATGAAAATGAACTGTTTGTAGAGATGATGGTAAATGAGGTTCTGAATAAATAATTAAAATGAACTGCCCCCTGCTTACAGGGGGCAGTTCATTTTAACCAACTATTTTTCCTAAATTCTTGACAGTAAAAGGTCTATTACGATAAACTAATATTGGGTTTATCGTAATAGACCTTTTTGATTATTGAGAACGGAGTAATTCACTTATGGAACTAAATGAGATGGAAAAATATAAACTATATGACGCAGAGTTCAAATTCTGCAGTCTCATATGGGACAGTGAACCTATAAATTCAACAGAATTGGTAAAGCTTAGTCAAGCCAGACTGGGTTGGAAAAAATCCACCACGTACACGGTATTGAAAAAGCTTTGCGAAAGAGGCATTCTGAAAAATGAGGATACCATGGTTTCTGCCATTGTTAAAAGGGAGGATGCCCAAAGGTATGAGAGTACAAACATTGTGGAAAAAGCCTTTGATGGTTCACTACCGCAGTTTTTGACATCCTTTTTCGGAGGCAGGAAAATATCTGAAAAGGAAGCTGAAGAATTAAAACGTATTATTGAGGAGGCTGCAAAATGACAGATTTGTTTATTTCTCTGTTGGATATGAGCCTTACAGCAAGCTATGTAGCAACTGCGGTAATTATTTTAAGGATTTTTCTGAAAAAGGTACCTAAGGTATTTTCATATGTTTTGTGGTTACCTGTATTATTAAGACTCGTCCTTCCGTTCAGCATCAGTTCCCGTTTAAGCTTGATGTGGGTTCCCGGTATAGCTGACTTTGGTGGAAAAGGAACGATAAACACCATAGCAGATAACACCGGTTTTCTTGTGGACAGAGTTGCACCGGTTAGGGAGAACTGGATAAATAATGCTAATGAAGTAGGCTCATTGGCTCCAGCATCTGGGGCTTTTTCGGGAATTGATGGCAGTTTTGCAGGAAAAGATTTTCTTCTTCAGGCAGCTTCGGTCATATGGCTTGCAGGTGTCGCAGTTCTTGTGATGTACAGCGTTATTTCATATTTGAAAGTAGCAGGAAGGGTCAGTACTGCCACACGGGTTAACAACAATATATTTGAATCAGATAGAATATCCTCGCCGTTTGTATATGGTTTTTTATATCCAAGAATATACATTCCCATAGGGCTGACCGAGCCTGATAGAACCTATATTCTGACTCATGAGCAGATACATATAAAGCGTCTTGATCATCTTATCAAACCATTATCCTTCCTTGTTCTGACGCTGCACTGGTTCAATCCCCTGATGTGGTTTTCCTTTATTCTTATGAGCAGAGATATGGAAATGTCCTGTGATGAAAGCGTTGTCAGGAGAATGGGTAGTTCAATAAAGGCTAATTACTCCGAATCCTTACTATCTTTTTCCATACGGGGAGGCGGGTTCGTCTTGGGAAGTCCGCTGGCCTTTGGAGAAAGTGCTCTTAAAGCCAGAATTAAGAATATTCTGAATTACAAAAGACCATCTTTCTGGGTAACAGGGACTATCATTGCCTTGGTAATAGCTTTTATCACAGGGGTTGCCACAAATCCGGAGAAAGCGCTGGAAAAAGAGGTCTTAGCAAACGAGTACAGAGTTGAACAATTGCTAAAGAACAAAACTCCTTATGTTGGTGATAATAGTAAGGTAGTTGCGTTAATAGATGCTTTGACGCTTCCTGCAGGTCTGAGCCGAAATACGGTAGAGCTTCAGACGGAGGCACCGCCGTTCGGGATTAAAATCAATCTGGATATGACAGATTACTCAGGCATGCTTCACGACGGAGCAATCAGCGGAGGTGCGCTTTTCCCAGATTCTGTGCTGCTTTTCAGCCTGATAGACAATGTATACAACATAGAATTCAAAATTGCAGATAAAACAGGAAAATATGACGGCGCTTCATATGGGTTTACCTTTACCAGAGCTGAGGTTGAAAAGCTGATGGGAGAGGATGTGCGGACATATTCGGAAAATGTACTATTAATTCAGAAACTCATCGACAAAGTAACAAAAATGAATGTTAGTATAGGGACAGATAATTATACCGGACAACTGACAGAGGAAAATAAGGTCTCAGAGGCAATCAAATCGGAGATAGAGCTTCGTCTTGACATACTAACACAGGCAGGTACTTCCTCAAATCCAGAAGATTACATTAAGGCCCATCCCACAGACTATGAAGATATCTTAAAAATGGGAGATCAGGCACTGGAGTATCTTCTGGCCCAGTTCAGAGAAAACAGGGTTGGAAATGATTTGAGGGGGTATATAATTATGTCCTTATGCAAGGAACTTCTGGGCTCTTGGAGTAGAATGACAGATGACAGCCTGACTCCCGCCGAGTGGTATTCCAAGGTTTCACTAAGTAAGGAAGTGCTGCTTGGAGATTTCAAGGCCAGATCGTCAGACCTTGTAGAACAGGCAATTTATGATGCTGTCTCCGCTCACTATTCTGGTGCTACGAAAGGCTTTAACGTTGTAGCTCCCACCATACTAGGAATTTACCAAGAAAAAGGCAGGCTTAAAGTGTTTGTCACAGTACTTACCAGTAGTTGCAGGCTCTATGATAAAACTGTAACAATTGAAGGCAGCAGCATTATTCCGGCCGCCATTACTTTCAATAAGGATACGGAGGGTGGGTATATTACTGAAACCTTTGAGGAAGCTAAAGATGGAGCCTATTTTGCACCTTCAATAGCTGAGTTTTGTAAACTGCCTGTATCAAAGAAAAAGATAAGGGGTCTTGATGAAAAAATACTGAAAGATTACAGCAATCACAGCAGCAGGCAGGAACTGCTTATAAATAATCTTACTCAACATCTTAAGGATAACCAGCTATCAGGTATAAGTCTGATGCAGCCTGACGGAAAGCTGCTGCCTTTGACGTGAAGCCACTGCAATTTTATTCTTTTTGAACTTATTTGTTATAATGCACCGAATAACGGGTTAAATTATAGTAGATACTAATTGTTGACTTAATTAATAGAAAGAAATTATAATAATTGTAAACAATTAGATTTAACACAATTTATAACTGTAATTTAAAGATAAGGAGTGCATTATATGAATATTTATGATTTTAAGGCTAAAACAATAGACGGTAAGGAAATTTCTCTTGAGAAGTATAAAGGAAAAGTATTGATTATCGCAAATACAGCAAGTAAGTGTGGTTTTACCCCTCAGTATGAGGATTTGCAAAGAGTATATGAAAAATACAGGGATCAGGGATTTGAAATATTAGGGTTTCCATCAAATCAGTTCGCCGAACAGGAACCCGGAAGTGATGAGGATATTCAGAATTTCTGTACTGCAAACTATGGAGTAGGCTTTCAAATGTTTTCAAAAATAGAGGTAAGAGGTGCAAATGCGCATCCCTTATTCAATTACCTAACAGAACAGGCTCCCTTCAAGGGTTTTGACTTGAGCCATTCCTTAGGAAAAATATTAAAAGGCCTTTTGGAGGAGAAGTACCCGGAGACACTGCACGGCGACTCTATAAAGTGGAATTTTACAAAGTTCCTTATAGACAGGGATGGTAGTGTTGCTGGCAGATTTGAACCCACTACTTCGCCATTGGATATGGAGAAAGATATAGAAAAACTTTTGTAATAAGAAGTAATTTGATAAAATATATATTGAATATCCTGCAAAGGATACTGTGTATTTTGTTATACTATGAAGTTCATTTTTAAGGGGGAAGCTATGATATTTTACTTTTCCGGTACGGGTAATTCCCTGCAGACTGCCAGAAATATTGCAGACTACAGTGGGGAAGTCTTAATTTCTGTTGCTGAGAGAATTAACAGCGGAGAAAGGCTATTTGAGTATAGTCTGAAGGAAAATGAAACCATTGGTTTTATCTTCCCGGTTTATGCATGGGGGCCGCCCGGAATGGCGCTTGAATTCATAGACAGGTTGAAACTCAAGGATTATAATAATCATTATGTATTTTCTGTGGCAACCTGCGGCGGAAACATTGGCAATACGATGAAACTTCTGGGGAACAGGCTTTCCGCCAAAGGACTAAAGCTTTCCAGCGCATTTTCTATTAGGATGCCGAATAATTACATCATTATGGGAGATGTGGATTCAAAGGAGATTGAAAAAGAAAAGCTTGAAACAGCTGAAAAAGCTATGCTGGAAATCAACCGGATTATTGAGCGGAGAGAATTAGGTGTTTTCAAGCTTGACAAAGGATTTCTCCCTATACTGACTACAGGAGTAATTAATCCTCTTTTCAATAAGGGTGCTTTGAGCACAAAAAAATTCTATGCTGATGATAACTGTACAGGTTGCGGCATATGTGAAAGGGTTTGCAATGCAAGAACCATCAAGGTCGACAGGAAGCCTCAATGGGGTAGTAAATGTACCCAGTGTCTTGCCTGTATAAATTACTGTCCTGTCAAGGCTATTCAATACGGTAAAGGGACGGTTAAGAAGGGAAGGTATAAAAACCCTGTGGTTTCAATGCCTATATAACAAACTACATAAACAAACTATATAAAACAACTATATAAAACAATATAACTAAAAAACTTTTTATAACTATTTGGTCCGTATCTCTCAGGTGCGGACTGTTTTAATGTACAGGAAATTAAATATTTTCTATTCTTTTAATGTGTTAACATAACTTGGATTGAGCAAGTGCATTAAAAAGCTTCACAAAGCAAATTTCTTGGGTTTCATTGGATTACATCATAATGCTTAATAACGAAATTTTACAAAACTAGAAGACTTTATTTGGATTCACACGTATTACTATTAAGAATAGGAGTGTGATATTATGTCGATATTGAACAAAGAATTCTTCGATGGTAATGAAGTTCTGTTTGTAGGTTATTCAGGAGGTAAGAATCAACCTTTTTGCAAGATGATTTATGAGGCATTTACAAAAAACGGAATAAAGGTCTACGCTACAAACACCAAAACAGAGGGTAACTATGATGTTAAGGTTTACAGGAGCATATCCGATCTGCCTAAAATACCAAAGACAGCGTTTGTACTTGTAAATAAGGAGAATGCCCGCAAGGTGCTAAAGGAACTATACGAGAACGGGATAAAAAGAATATTGTTTCAAAGTAAAAAAAATATTGATGATTCCATACTTGATGAATGCTCAAAAATGGGTATTGAGACCATTGTTGCCTGTCCTATGATGAAATTCGGCACCGGCTTTCACAGGATTCATGCTTTCTTCGCAGGAGTGAAATAATGAATACCTTTCCACTGATAAGAACAAAATGGACAAATGAGCATTTTATGGCGGCGGCCTTTATAGTGCTTATGCTTTATATGTTTCCATCATGGGTTCAGAAGCCCTTGGGAATACTTGATTTTTTTGCAGTAATACTGGTCTCACTTATTATTGATGGGGCTGTGAACTTTATAAGGTACAGAAGACCCATATGCGGAGTATCGGCCGCCCTTACGGCAGGAATATTATGTATCCTGACTCCCGGAACAGCGTTGTGGATTCAGTTGATCGGTGCTGCCGTCTCTTTACTGCTTGGAAAGCACATATGGGGGGGAACAGGAAAAAATCCGATAAATCCTGCTATGACCGGAGTACTTGTAACAGGCCTTTTATTCGGACCGAGGGCGGTGGAATTCACTCCCCAGCTGCTGCTCATTCCGGCTTTGCTGCTTTCAATACCTTTCATAATGTTCAGACCCTATGCTTCGTTAGGCTTTATGGCAGGGATGGCAGCAGCGTTGGTTTTACTGCAGAAATTCGGCTTTGACAGCTACTTAGGGTATGGTGCCATATTCTATGGCTGCCTTGTACTTACCGATCCGGTCACAGTGTCACCAAACCATGTTCTGGGAGCTGCAGGCGGGGCCCTGACAGGTGCAGCTGCGATTGTGCTGACCGGGTCACCTGTTGTGATGGCAGCCAGTGTACTGTTATTCAATGTTATCTGTTTTATTGCTGATAGATACCTGGAAATACCTCAAAGAAAGGTTCCGGCAAGAAAAGCAGTAAAAAAGATAGTTACTGCTGGAAATGAGGTCATATTCTATGATTTGTCTCTATCGGGCAATGAGACGGCCGCTGTGCCAGAAAGCATAACACCTGACAGTCTGGAAATATTAACAAGAATTGAGAAAAATGAAGTGACAGGTCTTGGGGGGGCAGCTTTTCCGACAGTACAGAAAATCAGGTCCGTGCTCGAGGCAAAGGCAGAGAAAAAGTATTTTATTATAAACGGGGTGGAATGTGATCCCGGATTGGTGCACGACCACTGGCTTATAGGCCGTCACATGGAGGAAATATGCACAGGCATAAACCTTGTCCAGCAATGTATCAACTTTGAAATTACAGCGTTGGCTGTAAAGGAAGGTACAGATATAAAAGCCTGTAATGTTAATGTTGTTAAAGTGCCGGATTATTACCCTGTGGGAGCTGAAAAGTCATTAATCAGGCATGTACTTGGAGAAGAGCTGACTAGTACTGATATTCCGGCTAAAAATGGAATACTTGTACTTAATGTTCAAACGGTATATTCCATATATGAAGCAGTTATGAGGAATAAAAGAGCAGATACAAAGTTAATCACTATTTCTGACCTTAAGGCGAAAACAGCTTATGTGACAAAAGTCAGACTTGGAATGTCTGTTCAAAATGTGATAGAAAAACTTCCTCTTTCTTCAGGAAATATTTTTTTGGGAGGAGGGGTAATGCAGTGTTGGAATTCCTCCGATGATGATGTGATTGATAGAAATGTGAATTTTATTGCAATAGCTGACTTTCCGCGCTATAAGGAGTCGGTACAGTGCTCCGGATGCGGATTCTGTGTTGATAACTGTCCAATGGGGATGGATGTGAAGCGTATCTCTCAGCTAGTTGATTGTCAAGAAACTGAGGATGCAATAAAGTATCATCCTGAAAGATGTATCCAGTGCGGAAATTGCAGCAGAGTATGTCTTGCAGGCAGAAATCTCGCCCTGCGCATGAAAACTGCAAAAGCTGCAGCCGTTACAAGGTATATACATAATGAATAAATTTGTGTTAATATAGGATGTATTAATTGAATTAATATATAGAATGTTATAATTCAATTAATATATTGGATAGACTTTCTATGAGGTGAAAGAATGGTGCTAAATAATAAAAAGGGTAAAAATCTTGAAGATATTCAGCTGATGAATCGTGCGCTTGTATTGAGCTTACTAAGAAAGAAAAAGGCTATATCCCGCGCTGATTTAGCAAAAGCTACTGGACTTAAGCAAGCCACAATAACGAATATTATCAAGGATCTTCTGAGTTGCGGACTAGTGACTGAGACGGGTATTATTGAAGGTAAAAAAGGTAGGCGTTCAATAGGTTTGACTCTTAATATTGATAAGTACAGAGTGGTAAGTGTACGATTGGCAAGAAAGTACTTTACTGTTGGACTCTTTGATATTACTGGCAATCAATACGAGCTGATTACGGAAAATATTGAAATATTATCCGGCCCCAGATATGCTTTAAACAGGATGTGTCAAAGAATTTCAGATATTATGGAAAAGGGTGGAAACAGTAATGTTCTGGGTATAGGGGTCGCAATACCTGGGCCCTTTTTTCGGAGCGATGGTAAAATTGGTGTGATAACAGAATTTCCAGGATGGGAAAACATTTCGATAAAAGAAGAATTGACAACAAAATTCGGTCTCCCCACTTTTGTTGAGCATGATGCCAATGTAGGAGCTTTGGCTGAGTGGTGGCTTGGGTCAAGTTTTATGGATTCCGGGACAATGGTTTATGTAGCTGCCGGTCAAGGCATAGGTGCGGGTATAGTCAATGATGGAAAGCTATTTACTGGAGCAATGGGTGTCGCTGGTGAAATTGGGCATATGAGCATTTATCTTGACGGTCCAAAATGTGAATGTGGTAATAGAGGTTGCTTGGAACATTACTGTTCAACGATTGCGCTTACAAAAGGTATACAGAAGGAACTTGAAAAATACCCACAAAGCATTTTAAATCAAGATTGTACACTAAGCCAAATAATTGAGGCGCTGGAGTCTGGTGATGAATTGGCAAAAAAGGTATTTGAAAAAACAGCTAGGTATCTTGGAATGGGTTTGGTAAATATTGTTTACACATATAATCCTCATGTCATTATTATTGGTGATGAATTGGCGCAAGTTGGACAGTGGATTGTAGATATTATTCACGATACAATTAAGGATCGCATTTTGCCAAGTATTTTTGAAAATCTTACGATTAGGCTGAGTTCATTCGAAACTGATCCGGTGCTTATAGGAGCGGGTTCTTTGGTGTTTGATAATATTGGAAGTATTTTGCCGCTTTGTACTTCATACGAATAGGATATCATTTCTTACTAAAATCCTACAGCAATCATTTTCTGCTTTAAATTTCTCACCACTAATAGATATAAGCATGCTCTCGAAAAGTCGAGAGCTTTTTTTGTACTGCGCACTTATTTCTCAGAAGGATTTTTTTCATCCCCAATTCAGGGGATTATCCAACTCATGGTTGTTCTATAAACTTGGGTATCACATTTTATGCGTCGTATAAATAAAGTATTATAATTATTTAATTAAATTTAATAGTTAATCCAATTAAATAATACTATTGACTTTTTAAATAAACATAACTATAATTTAAAACATAATATTGTCGAAAAAGTCATTAAGCAAGTAGAATAAACACTTAAAACCGAGTATAATCAGCGCTTACGTTTAAACTGCCCAAAATGCTTGTATTATTTTACAAAAGCTTTCCTTGAAAGTATTAGTTAGATGAATTAAGTATAAATGGAGTTTTGGTTGATTGTTCCATATGTACTCCATAATAAAATAAGGAAGAGGTTAGAAAATCATGAAGACTGTTAGTGTTAAGTATGATGTAGTGGTTATTGGGGCAGGTCCCGGGGGGCTGCCGGCTGCAATAGCTGCAGCTAGACAGGGTGCAAAAGTATTAATGGTAGATCGTAATGGTTATGTTGGGGGCAATGTAGCTTTAGGACTTCCTCTTCTTGCGTTCCTCGACAAAAAAGGAAGGCAAGTAACTGCCGGAATTGCACAAGAGTTTGTGGATAAACTCATAGCACGCGAAGCATGTTATGGACACAGAACATGCCCTATGCACAATTCAGTTACTGTTATTCAACCTGATATTTTTAAGATTGTAGCCTTTGAAACATGTAAAGAGGCAGGAGTAGACATACTTTTACACTGTGAAGCTGTCTGCGTTGACGTAGAAGACCACAGATTAACAAGGGTATATGTTCAAGGAAAAGGGATGCGAGTTGAGATTGAAGGAAAGATTTTTATAGATGCAACAGGGGATGGCGATATAGCCTATCTCGCGGGTGCATCATATGAAAAGGGACAGGCAGGTTCAGGTGTTTTGCAACCTCCAACTGTTATGTTTACACTAGGAAATATCAACCATGATAGGTTCTTTGATTATCTTGAAAAGAATCCGGATCAGCTTACATATGGGGATACAATTGAATGTGGAGAGGGCTATGATGCGGCATATTTCAGAGAGAGCAAAAATCATGTTTTTGTTGGACTCAGAAAACTTATCATGGAACTCCGCGCCAAAGGTGAATGTCCCATTGATCGAGATACATTTATATACATTAATAGCCCAAATGAGGGGCAAGTCTACGTTAATAGTACACGACATCTGAATGTGGATGCGACTAATTTATTTGACTTAACTAGAGCTGAACTGGAGGGACATATTCAGATCGGAAAATTAGTGGATATGTTAAAAATGCATGTGCCTGGATTTGAGAAGTGTTATATCTCCAATATAAGTCCCAACCTTGGGGTGCGTGAAACAAGACGTATCATGGGTATAAAGAAGCTTACTGCCGACAGAATTATAAAAGGTGAAATATCTGAAGATTCTATCGCTTTAGGTTCATATAAAATAGACATTCATAGCGGAACAAATGATTCCACAATATTCACTGCTCTTGAGGAACCCTTCGGAATTCCCTATGGTTGTCTAGTCGCTCGTGATATTGAAGGGCTGATGATAAGCGGCAGGTGCATATCGGTAGATGCTGAAGTTCTTGGTTCCACCAGGGTTATGCCGACATGTATGGCTATAGGTGAAGCGGCCGGCGTAGGAGCAGCATTGGCTGTAAAAAATAATATCCTTCCTTCAGAAGTCAACAGTTCCGATGTTAGAAAAATACTTATAGAAAATGGAGCTATACTACAAATTTAATTGATATAAGAGCTTGGAGAACTGTTGTTAATTGCGGCAATTGCTCAGAGCGTAATGGAAGTGAGTCCAATCAAATACAGAATCTATTTAATGTAATAGATCATAAAAACTAATTTATGTGGGAGGTATAATAATGAAAAGAAATTCAAGATTAATGGCTGTAGTATTGGTATTGTTGTTCATGTTTACCGCTTGTTCAAACCAACAGGTAGATGCTCCTTCAACAGCTCAGGCGATTAGTTCAGCTCCCCAAGTAGAAGTATCAAAAGAAAAAGTAAAAGTAGAATATTGGACATGGCTCTCAAATATGGATATGGTTGAAGAGTTCAACAAATCACATGAAGAGGTGGAAGTTGTGCATAACACAGTATCGCACCCAGACTTGATGCAAAAACTCACAATAGCGCTGAGTGCTAATAGTGGTGCGCCGGATGTTTTTCAGATGACTCAAAGACATTTTTCGGGCTTCTCATCAACTGGACAACTTTATGATATGACAGATAAAGTTCGGGATGTCCTTGGCGAATACTCTGATGGTCTTAAGGGCATTGTTACATATAACGACAAGATTTACGGCCTGCCCGTTGATGTTGCTCCGGGTGTATTGTGGTACAGGAAGGATGTTTTTGATGCTGCCGGAATAAGCGCAATTAAAACCTGGTCAGAATTTGAAGCAGCCGGTGAGAAACTAAGAGATGAGCATAAGGCTGCAATTATGCCAATTACTATGCCTGCCGGAACCTGGGCATGTAATATTGTAAGTCTTTTCCTGCAATCTAGGGGTGGAAATATTTATACAGCTGACGGTAAAGTAATAAAAAATAATACAGAGCTGGAATTTGTACTTGAGTGGCTCAATAAAATGCGTAAGAATGAGATCGGTGCCAGCTTGCCGCACTTGACACCGGAATTCTGGGGAGCGCTTAAAACAGGCGAAGTTGTAGGATGGCCCATGAATACTGCCGAAGGTGCAAACATAAAGAAGAATATGCCTGAATTGGAAGGGAAATGGTCGGTTATGGCTTTCCCCAAATGGGATGATAAGGATACTCAACTCACAGGTTATTGGGGGGGAACTATAATTTCAATTCCTGAACAGAGCAAGCTGAAAGAACAGAGTCTCAGTTTCATTAAGTGGCTAGCTGCTACTGAGGAAGGCCAGGTTGCGGCTGGGAAAAGTTGGAAAGCTGTACCCGCTATGAAGAGCGCATTTGAGAATGAATACTTTAAGACTGCCGACCCTTATTTTGCAAATGTAAATATATATGAACAGATTAATGATGTAACTCCATTCTACTATTATGACTGGTCAGTCACTGAAAAGGTAATAGGATTACAGCTTGACCTTATGTATGCAGATCAGCTAAGTCCAGCAGAAACAAGGGCAGCCATTGAAGAGAACCTGTCAAAGGAAACGGGTAGATAAAGCATTACTTAGATCATTCTATATATACTTACCGTGTTTTAGCACGGTAAGTATATATAGATACATTGGAGGTCAGCGCATGAAGCGTTCTTTGGTTTTATTTAACAAAACAAATATTCCGTACTTATTTCTGTTTCCCTTTATCGTTTTCTTTATTTTATTCAGGCTTTGGCCCATACTTTGGTCATTCGTTATCAGCTTTTTTAAATACAATGGTACAAATGCTAAGGAGTTTGTTGGATTTGGTAACTATGTTGACCTTGTAACAAATCAATCGTTCAGACAGGCAACTTTTAATACAATTTTTTTTGTTGTTGTTTATAATGTAATAATGATAGCTCTAGCTTTGGTTTTGGCAGTATTATTGAGTTCAAGTTTTGTGAAGTTTAAGAGGACATACCGCTCAATTTATTTTATACCGATAGCAATGTCGCTTCCTGTAGTTGCAATTGTTTTCGATCTTATTTTTGCCAGAAATGTTGGGTTAATTGCTGCATTTTATGATATGTTCGGTTTAAAATTTGACGTCAGGTGGTTCAATGATATAGATAAGGCTAAGTGGGGAATTATAATCATGCGTGTATGGAGAGGTGCTGGTTATTACTGTGCATATTTTCTGGCTGGTTTGGCCGCAATACCTTCAACTGTTTATGAATCAGCAAAAATAGATGGTGCGGGTCCTATTAAAACTTTTATTCATATTACGATACCTTCTATAAAGCCGACGCTATTGTTTGTAGTAATAATGTCATCTATCTTGTCTTTTCAGATTTTTGAAGAGCCATGGATATTAACTGGTGGAGGTCCTGCCAATAGTACACTTACTCTGCAAATTTATCTTTATCAGACCAGCTTCCTTGAAGGTAATCTGGGGAAAGGTTCTGCTGTCGCGTATATTATGACAATGCTTATGATGGCGATGTCGGTATTTTATGTTAATAAGCTTGGCGAAAAGGAGAGGTAGACCATTGAATAATTCATTTGGAAAAATAAAATATAAACCTATGATAGGGAAGATTATTCTTCATATGGTACTGATTTTATTCGCTATATGCATATTGCTACCCTATTACTGGATGATAGTAAATTCATTTAAAAGTGATGCAGACTTTTATGGAAAAGTTACAAGCTTAATCCCGACTCAACCAGTTATCGATAATTATGTAAAGTTAGTAACGGATACTCAAGCGGGAGTATGGTTTGTAAACAGCCTTATCATTAGTGTAGTATCTACCGGTATAGGACTTATAATTTGTTCTTTGGCGGGGTTTACTTTTGCAGTATATAATTTTAGATTTAAAGCCATTCTTTTTTGGATTGTTTTAAGTTCTGTTGCAATACCGGATATTGTAACAATAATTCCGGTATTCAAGATGATGATTGATTTTGGATTGATAAATAAGTATGCTTCGGTCGTATTACCATATGCCTTTAGTATGTTTGGTGTATTTATGATGAAACAGTACATATCGTCCAGTCTTCCCAATGAACTTCTGGAAGCTGCAAGAATTGATGGAATGACAGAAATAGGTATTTTTTGCAAAATAGCCATTCCCTTAGTAAGACCCGGATTAGGTGTTCTTGGCATTTACCTTTGGTTGAATTCATGGAGTGGATATTTCTGGCCACTGATTATGTTTAAAACAAAAGGTATGATGACTCTGACTGTGGGCTTGGCAACATTATATGCGGACCCATGGAACTTACGATATGGTGTACTGATGGCAGGAGCATTTTTATCAACGCTACCAATTATTATTTTGTTTTTAACAGCTCAGGAGCAATTTATTGCAGGGCTTACTACTGGTTCGGTAAAAGAATAATAATTCATTGTGTTGTGATATAATTTCTAAATGTAATAATCTGCTGCGAATGGAGAATAAAATGTCTTATTTAATGGGAATTGATTTGGGAACCTCAGGAGCAAAAACTATAATAATGGATTTCAATGGGAATATAGTGGGAGAGGGAAAAGAAATTTATAGTGTATTAACTCCTGAGATTGGATATGCTGAACAAGATGCTGATTTTTTATGGGAAGCAACAGTAAGAACGATAAGGCAAGCTTTATCCAACAGTTCGATAAAACCTTTAGATATAAAAAGTATTGGGCTTTCAGGACAGATGCACGGACTGGTGCTTCTAAATAAACAGATGAAGCCAATTCGTCCGGCTATCATTTGGGCAGATCAAAGATCAAAACAACAAATTGACAGCATTTATAATACTATTGGAATAGATGAATTAAGAAAGATAACACTCAATTCACTTAGCACCGGATTTTTTATATGTTCATTAATGTGGATTAGAGATAATGAACCTCAAAATTATGATAATACTTATAAGGCAGTGCTACCAAAGGATTATATAAGGTATAAACTATGTGGAGAGCTTGCCACTGATGTTTCAGATGGGTCTTCTACACTTGCTTTTGATACAGCCCAAAGAGGTTGGGCTTTTGACATTATCGAAAGGATAGGAGTTAATACTAACCTTTTCCCAAAACCTGGCGAGGCGTATCAAATAGCAGGGCAGCTATCCAAAGAATGTGCCGTAAAAACAGGTCTTAGCTGGAAAACTCCGGTTATCTATGGCGGAGGTGATACACTAATGCACTCTGTAGGGAATGGTATAATTAAGCCTGGTATCGTATCTGCCAATATCGGTACTGCAGGGCAGTTATCAACTGCAATTAACACACCGCTTTATGACAGACAATTTAGGACCAATACATTTTGCCATGTTAAGAATGACCTTTGGATTATTCTTGGTGGGCATCTAAATGGTGGAATTACACTAAAATGGTTAAAAGAGAACTACTTTCCTCATCTGTCCTATAACGAGTTTGATATGCTTGCAGAAGAAATACCGGCAGGTAGTGAAGGGGAACTTTTCCTCCCTTATCTGTCTGGGGAGCGTACACCATACCATGATCCATTCGCAAAAGGAATTTTGTTTGGCATGACCTTAAGGCATAACCATAAGCATATGATTAGGGCAGTAATGGAGGGTGTTGTCCTGTCCTTGAGGCTTAGTCTGGAGATATTTAAGGAGTTAGATATTCCAATTGAGATGATAGTGGCATCTGGGGGTGGAGCAAAAAGCAAAACCTGGTTACAGATGCAAGCAGATATTTTTAATACTGAGATCTACACAGTTGTAGGTAAGGAGGAAGCCTGTACAGGAGCGGCCATTTTAGCAGGAGTTGGAATCGGAATATATAAATCCCTAGAGGAAGCCTGTTCGGAAGTAATTAAATATAGTCCGAAGATTACTTTTCCAAATCGCGAGAACGTCAAAATATACAGTGAAGCTTTTGAAAAATACAAATTATTATATTCAAATAATAAAAGTCTTTTCCAGATCGTTTAAATAGCGAAAAGCCATTATATGTCTTTTCATTACTATTTGTGTACGCGCCATGCGCGTAGATGGGAGATAGCATGAAAAATACTGCTGCTTTTTTAACTGAAGTTGAAAAAATCGAGTTTAGAGAGGTTGAAATTCCTAAAATCAAGGCGGATGAAGTTTTAGTAAAAATGGAGGCCATAGGTATATGCGGCTCTGACGTTCACTATTACACTCATGGTAAAATCGGTGATTTCGTTGTGGATTTTCCTTTCATTTTAGGCCATGAGTGCGCGGGGAAAATAATTGGCGTTGGCAGTAGTGTTACACACTTAATGGTCGGTGACAGAGTTGCATTAGAACCAGGTGTGCCATGTGGAAACTGCGAATTTTGCCTGTCGGGCAAATATAATCTTTGTCCTGATGTAAAATTTTTTGCAACGCCTCCCTATGGAGGGTGTCTGATGAACTATGTTGCCCACCCTGCACGCTTTGCTTTTAGGCTACCTGATAGTGTTTCGTCAGTCGAAGGTGCTTTGGTAGAGCCTATGGCTATCGGAATTAACGCGGCTCTGACCGGCGGTGTCAAATTAGGTGATACTGTGGTAATTTTTGGAGCAGGCTGTATTGGACTGGTCTCACTTCTAGCGTCAAAGGCATATGAGGCAACAAAGGTTATCGTTGTTGATATTATTGAAAAACGATTAGCTGTTGCTGAAGGGATGGGTGCTATTAGCCTGAATGCAAATGAATGTGATGTCTTTGCAGAAATCACAAAGTTGACGGAAGGTAAGGGAGCTCACGTAGTGATAGACTGTGCCGGAACAAATTCTACAATTTGTCAGACCGTACATGTTGCGAAACCGGGTGGCACAATCGTATGGGTAGGGCTTGCGGTTGACTCCGTTGACGGATTGGAAATTGGTCCAATTAGCACTAAAGAACTCACTATCAAGTCCATTTTCCGCTACAAGAACCTTTATACAACTACCATTGCGGCAATCGCAGATAAAAAAATTGATATTAGCGGTATAATATCTGATAAATACAAGTTTGAGGATACTCCAAGAGCCTTTACAGATACTCTGAAAAACGCCCGTAACATTGTAAAGAGCGTTATTGTTTTTGAATAATTGTAATAATATGACTCGGTAAACGAAGTGCCATTATGGTAAAATTTGTAAAATATTAGAGTTTAATGTAAATGCGATATTGCATTTCACCAAATTCATAACTAGCTAATTGAGTGAACAAAGGTGGCGAAGCCACTTTTGTTTGCGCAGTGTGACAGTTCATGTCACACTGTGCCTCTTCCTAGCAGATAATGTTTTCATTGCACATAATTAGACAGGGAAAATTTGGCACGCGCATAAATTCATATTTTTATTGTCTAGGAAAACTTTCACATATACCTTGTAGGCCTTTATCCATGCATGTTACAATACTCATTTTTTCACTTAAAAATTTATACTTTCCTAGACAATAAAAAAGGGAGTGTACAGCTGACTCCCTTTTTTTATCGAAATCGAGAATTATGCCTGTTAATCTACCTGTCTCTTTGATAAAGAATTCGATCTATCTCAGCCATTTGTTCCTGTGACAAAGGACCAAAAACCATGGCTTTTGCATTTTCTTCAACCTGTTTTACTGTTTTAAAGCCGGTGATAGGTATTGTGATGCTACTTTTGCCCCAAAGCCAGGCCAAGGCGCCCTGAACCGGAGTACGACCGTTGCTGGTCAAAATTTCTCTGACCGAATCAAGCTTCTTTAAGAGTTCGGGTACTGGCTTTCCGTCCTTAAAGTACGTAACCCAGGAATGGCCGGCGCCTCGAACGTCATCCTTTGAAAATAAAGATTCTGCAGTAAATTTTCCGCTTAGAAAGCCCATAGCCAGAGGACTGCGATTAATACTGGCAAGATTGTTGTTTTCACAAAATTTAACCAGCTCAGTATTATCGTCAAAGACATTTAAACAGTGTTGAATGGCAGAACAATTTGCTCTTTCTGCAAACAGCCTGGCGCAATCAACCAGGTCTGTGCTCCAACCGTAAGTTCGAATCTTACCTTTCTCAACAAGCTTATCCAGAGTTAAGCATATAGGCTCTACGTCAGAAATAGGTAAATCCCCTACATGGAGCTGGTACACGTCAATGTAGTCAGTATCGAGCCTTTTAAGTGATGCGTCGCATGCTCTTTCTATGTAAGCTGGTGCTACATTGGTTCCATGCACTGTTTTAGTGGCTTCATTGCTCAAATACCCAAATTTCGTAGCGATTATAACGCTGTTCCTTTTTCCTGCAATTGCTTTTCCGATTACCTCTTCACTGTGGCCAACGCCATAACAATCAGCCGTATCCAGGAAATTTACACCAAGTTCAAGGGCTCTGTGAATGGCTTTTATTGACTCATTATCGTCAACATCACCCCAGCCGTCCATCATTCCGTTAAGTATAAACTGTCCTCCGATGGCCCAACCTCCTAAACCTAACGAACTAACTTCAATTCCTGATCGGCCTAGCTTTCTCCTCATTCCTTCATACATATTGATTCCCTCCCTTTCATTAATTAAAATGTTTACTTGAATCTACTAATCACAGTTTTATACCATCTATGAAAACGTTTATGCATTTAGCGATATCCGTTTCTATTTCTTTTTCATCATAAAACTTAACTGCCATGGCAAAGCCTATCATCATATAATAAAAGGATAAGGCTAGATCATGTGCATTTTTATCACGGATACTTCCATTTTTGATTCCTCGTTCAATAATAGTAGTGATTTTATCTAGGAAGAGCATTTCAATATCATATGTTTCATGTAAAATATAATCTTTCAAAAATTCCGGCGGGTAATAATAGTATCTATCCCAGAAAACCATTTTGTTATTATTTATACAATTTTTTACATAACCGGAGAAGATACTTGTTAATTTCTCCAGGTAGTTTGTCTCTTCACTGAAGGCTGTCAGATTATTAATGAAGGCAAAATAATCGGCTAAAATATTATTGAATATGGCTGTGAATATACTTTCCTTACCTGAGTAATGGGAATACAGGGAGGCCTTCTTAATTCCTACAGCTTTAGCGATATCATCCATGCTGGTTCCAAAATATCCTTGGCTTGCAAATAATTCTAAAGATTTGTCCAATATTTCATTCTTTTTCATATTACCTCCAAAAAATAGCTACCTACCGTTTGGTAGTATTATATCATTGCTTTATTATCTATGCAATAGACTTTATGAAATTTAAGTTATATAAATCAATTATTCATATATTTAATGTCCTCAAATAATTAGTTTAATTTTGACACTGTTGAGTCAAATATGGTATCATATTACATATGGTGCTTTGCCAACCGGCAAGGCGCCATATGTTTTTATTTGGGAGAAATACCATTTAATTACTTGTGGACGGAGGAGAATATGACTAAAAGACTAGCACTAACAACGCCTGCTTATGAGAACTTGATAGCTCATTTAGTAGATATGGAAGAAAGGAGGGTTCAATTAAGTAATTTATACTTTCAGGATTACAATAAACAAAGAGATGAATTTGAACAACTTATGGACAAATATATAAGTTATTTGGACAATGCTGTTAAGAATGCAAAATGCTCCGAAAATTCAGATAACTATTTTCCATTTGTATGCCTGAACAGCGAAATTGAAATTGAAGACATCGAAGAGTCTGAAACATACAGTTACAGGATAATTGTACCTGAGTCAATCCACAGTGGGGACAATTGCATAACCATGTTGTCTCCAATGGGTAGAGCCCTCCTTTGCAAAAAGGAAGGAGAGGAGGTTTCAGTTAATACGCCTTCAGGTGTTTACAGATACAGAATAAAATCAATACGGATATAATTAGCCTGTTTCAGTATACAGAGGCTCATATCAGCTAAAAGACCCTTTAGAAGTTATAATTGACTAGAGGGTCTAATACTTTATAAATTCCCATAAATTTTATTCCGGGAACTTCCTCAGAACGCTATCTGCTCACACAGTTTCTTCCTTTTTTCTTAGCTCTGTACAGAGCGTTATCAGCAGCTTTGATTACTTCGTCCGGCAGTCTGTACTTTTCATTTTTTTCTGCTGCCCCGATGCTTATAGTGACAAACAACTGCTTACCTGTTTCAGTTTTTCCTCTGCTATTTTGAGTTGTGTTTTTTGGCCTGTCGGCTGTGCTATGTATGAAGCCCTTTTTTGATACAGCCTCTCTTAATTCTTCAAGGTGCGGTACGGCCTCCTTCAATACCTTGTTAGGAAATACAACGGTAAATTCTTCTCCGCCATATCGGAAAGGTTTCCCACCACCCGTAATATTCTTTATACAGCCTGCAACCATTTTCAAAACCTGATCACCCACATCATGGCCATAAGTGTCATTAAATTTTTTAAAGAAATCAATATCAAGCATTGCTATAGTGTATTTACCGCTCAATTTCATAAGTTCATATTTCAAGGATCTTCTGGAGGGCAGGCCTGTCAACTCATCTAAAAAAGCCATACTATAAGAATCCTGAATAACTGAAATTATTATAATGACACCCGTGACAGAAAGGAAAATGGGTGATGACATTTTGTTTTCCTGAAGGATGAAAGCGGAGGAGACTGCTAACAGAACTCCTATATTTGCAGCATCGAGATAAGCATTGGTTGAAATAAAACGGAGGATGGCAAATGCAAGGGCAACAATAAGAATTAATACCGACAGTTGGGGGATGTGTATCAATTCATTGGTGTTCCATGACAGTAAATCCCATTCTGCTATTGCATCCAGAACACTGTTCTTTGCTTGCAGCAAGTAAGAGACTATTTCCAGCTGTATGACGATAAATGCTGCGTTTAATAAACCCCAGACAGTAAATACCCCACGTTCACGTATAAGCGAAAACACTAAGATATTTATAGGTACAAGAATAGATACAGCAGTTGTAACCGGGGAAATTATGAAATTATCCCCGCCCGATAAACCTGAGGGTTTAAAGGCAAATGCTTCAGTGAGTGCAAGAATAAGTGCAATGAAAAATACCTTACTTCTATTGAACCTCCATCCCAGTATTGCCGCTATTCCAAACAGTAAATACGGCAAAACGTCTATGAGTCGGATCAGCCCGGGCGAAAGGGTTTCAAGTTTATTCATGCCAAGAATTGCTGCAGTCGGTAAGCCCAATGGTACTATTAGTGGTGTTGCCATCTGAAAGAATTTTTTCAAGGCGTAAGATCCATCCTTTTTTGTTAGTTACCTATATAATTACGACATAATTTGCAAAAAGCCTAATTGTTTTTAAAATAAAAATAACTCAGAATTCTATTTTCTACTGTACATACTTCTCAGTAAACTCCCTGACCTTGTTTTTATAACCGGTAACATTAGTATCCAAGGAGTTTCCATGACCTGCGCCTTGAACAATATATATATCCTTTTCACTGACGGAAGCTTCAAAAAGCTCGTAAGCCATACTGGTGGGGACAAATTCATCTGAATCTCCGTGAATAAACAAAGTGGGAGTTTTGCTCTTTTTGACCTGCTCCAGTGCCGAGGCTTCTTCAAAGGAGTAACCCGCTCTGAGCTTGGTCAGAAGACTGGTACTGTTCAATATAGGAAAGGCGGGCAGCTTATACAGTCTTTTGAGCTGGTACTCCAGTTCAGCCCAGACGGAGGTATAGGAGCAATCTGATATTATTGCCTTAACAGCCTCCGGTAACATTTCACCCCCGGTCATTAAAACCGTGGCCCCTCCCATGGAAACTCCGTGAAGTACAATCTGAGATTTCTCACCAACTTTATTGATAATAAAGTCAATCCACCTTAGGTAATCATTTCTGTCAGCCCAGCCAAAACCGATGTAGTCTCCCTCACTTACCCCGTGGCCTCTGTCATCGGGAAGCAGTACATTATAGCCGAGATCATAATAAATTTTTGCATAGGACCCCATCCACATACCCTTTGATGAATAGCCATGAGCTAAAATAGCAGTCTTATTTGTAAGGGTGGTGGCTGCAAGGTAATATCCCACTAGCTTTAGCCCGTCCTCTGAAGTAATGGAAACCTCCTCGTAAGTCTGCTTGTTGAACCAGTCTACTTCTACAAGGTCCTCCTGCTGGGTGCTATTTACTTCTATCATGTCTTCCTGATGAGCGCTATATATTTTTGCATTAGCCGTAACTGCTCCATCCACTTGCTGGGAAGAAGAGGCGACACTCTCTATAGATACCGTATTTAAAAGAGCGCTGTCCTGGGATAGAAAGTCTTTCTTAGTCCGGGCAACGGACATATTGTAAAAGTAAAAACTTGCCCCGATATTTGCAATAAAAATCATTATAAGTAAAACGGCTATAATCTTTAAGAACATTTTCATGACGACCCCCTAAGAAAAGGGCTTAAGACCCCAGTAAATAAAAGCTGAAATTATAATTAATTATACAATTCTTAGCCATCAGAAGCAACAAAACGAAGGGTGGCAGTTAATTCCTCCCCCTACGGGCAAGGCCTAAAATTCTGATGTCTCAAGGTAATCCAGGTTACTGATCAGGACCTTCGCCGCAGAGGATAAAGGTACATTTTTCAACCAGGTAACGCCAATATATCTGGATGGAATTTTCTCTACCGGCTTTATTTCGTAGAGAATGCCGTTCTCCAGTTCATCCAGTATGAAATTTTTTATTACACAAGCAATACCGAAATCATACTTTGCAAACTGCAGCAGCAAATCAATATTACCGAGTTCAAAATCAGGCTCTGTCTCAGCTGAATTGGCCTTAAAATACTCATTAATGAATGATCTTGAGTTGCTGCTTTTCTCCAGCAAAAGTAAAGGGTGTTTTACAATTTCCTTTAAGGGCTGCATTTGCTTGCTCAGGAATGAGTATTTATCGCCGGCAACAAAGCAATCCTGAACTTTGATGATGTTCTGGAAGTTAAGCTGGTCATCCCCATAGGGCAGATTTATTATTCCAAAGTCTATTTTTCCAGCCTTGAGCAGTGAAATTATTCCCGGAGTAGTCGGACATATTACATGAACCTTGATACCGGGGTGAAGTGTTTTGAAAAGCTTAAGGTAAGGGACCAGATAATACTTGCAGATTGTATCGCTGACCCCTATTCTCACCTCACCCTCCAGAAGATTGTTGATATCTTTAATTCTGCTTTCGCCGGCTGCTATAAAGTTAAAAGCCTGCTCAATATACTTGTATAAAATTTCCCCTTCAGGAGTCAGTTTTACACCTTTTGAGGTTCTGAAAAAAAGAGTGCAACGAAGAGAATCCTCAAGCTGTTGAATTGATCTGCTGACAGCCGGCTGCGTAATGTACAGCTGCTCTGAAGCTTTTGATATATTGCCGTATTTAACAGTATAGAAAAATGATCTGTATTGTTCGAGATTCATTGATATAACCTACCTTTATAACTGGCATGTTTAATATGCATTTCATTAATATTATATCAGATACTATAATAAAATTGTAAAAAATAAACTATTTATTACGCACTACCAGCGGATATGGGAGTATACAATTTACATTATATTTTGCGGCTGCTAAGCAGCTCATGGAGGTTAATATTATGAAAACAAAAATTGGAATCAATGGTTTTGGAAGAATAGGGAGGAATACCTTTAAGGTGCTATTGGAAAAGTATCCGGAAGAGCTGGAGGTAGTAGCAATTAACGATCTGACAGATACCGGAACACTGGCACACCTGCTGAAGTATGATTCCATATTCGGGAAGTTTAATGGAACAGTGGAAGTTATGGAAAATTATCTGATTGTTAACGGTAAAAAAATTGAGATTCTGGCTGAACGTGATCCTGCCAATATTGACTGGAAAGCCAGGGGCGTTGAAATAGTACTGGAGTCAACCGGACTATTTACCAAAAGGGAAAAAGCCGAGGTTCACATTACCAGGGGAGGGGCCAGAAAGGTACTAATTTCAGCTCCAGCTACAAAAGAAGATATCACTATAGTTTTGGGAGTTAATGAAGAAAATTATAATCCTCAGCTTCACAATATTATTTCAAATGCCTCCTGTACAACCAATTGCCTTGCTCCGATAGCCAAAGTACTTAATGACAGCTTTGGTATTGTCAAAGGTCTGATGACAACAGTTCACTCCTATACAAATGATCAGAAGATACTTGACCTACCCCATGGTGACTTGAGAAGAGCCAGATCTGCAGGAATGTCAATTATTCCAACAAAATCAGGAGCTGCGAAAGCGATAGGCCTTGTGATTCCTGAACTGGATGGACGTTTAAATGGCTTTGCCTACCGGGTACCAACTCCGGATGTTTCAGTAGTAGATCTTGTGGTGGAGGTTGAAAAAGCAGTTACCAAAGAGGCTGTCAATGCTGCCTTAAAAACCGCTGCAGAGGGATACATGAAGGGTATTCTGGATTATTCCGAAGAGCAACTGGTATCAGTAGACTATAAAGGGGATCCGAATTCTTCAATAGTTGATGCTCTATCAACAATGGTTATTGAAGGTAATATGGTAAAGGTAGTTTCCTGGTACGACAATGAGTGGGGTTTCTCAAACAGATATGCCGATCTTGCTGCATTTGTGGCAGAAAGAAATATGCAGCAGGCTTAAAAGCCTTGCTGCTGTTTCCCGAAGGCAAGTAATATGACTGTGCCATGCTTGATATTCAAATAACTGAGCCAAAGCTGATAGAATTCCTTTCGACAGGTAGAAAAAAAGTGCATTTATTGTATAGAATAGTACATTGTTGTAGACCGGGATTGTGTGATAGATTAATTATATACTATCGGACAGGAGGATTTTACATGTATTCAAACAATATGCAGGCTGGTTCAAGCAGCCTGAAGCACAGATTTGGTACAAGAGAAATAAAGCTCCTAGGCTCAGACGGAACAATTGTTAAAAATAAGGAGGTGCAGGTAAGACAGACAAAGCATAAATTCTTATTTGGATGTTCCGAATTCAGTTCACTATCATATAAGAATAATGAACTTGAAGGAGAGGCAAAACAAAAAGCAGAGGAAAGGTTTGATAAATTTTTCGATCTGTTCAATTATGTAACCCTTCCTTTTTATTGGGGTAATTTTGAACGTGAAAAAGGGAACCCTGACACAAAGAGGTTAAGGCAAGCCGCCGAATGGATGGTCTCCAAGGGAATGACACTTAAGGGACACCCTCTGTGCTGGCATACCCTGTCTGCTCCATGGTTGATGGAAATGAGTAATACTGACATTCTTAAGACCCAACTTGACCGCATCAACAGAGATGTTACAGAGTTCAAGGGTTTGATAAATATTTGGGATGTTATTAATGAAGTTGTTATTATGCCGATATTTGACAAGTATGATAATGGTATCACTCGTATTTGTAAGGATATGGGCAGATTAAGGCTGGTCAGAGAAGTATTTAAAGCTGCCAGGGAATCAAATCCTGAAGCTACCCTTCTTATTAACGACTTTAATACCTCGGAATCCTATGATATTTTGGTTGAAGGACTCCTTGAAGCTGATATCCCTATAGATGCAATTGGTATACAGTCTCATATGCACCAGGGATACTGGGGTGTAGAAAAAACCTTGGAGGTTTTGGAAAGATTCTCGCGCTTCAAGCTTCCAATACATTTTACAGAGAATACTTTGGTGTCTGGACATATAATGCCGCCGGAAATCGAAGACCTGAATGATTACCAGATACCTTCATGGCCCACAACACCCGAAGGTGAAGAACGGCAGGCAAGAGAAGCTGCATTGCATTTCACAACACTGTTCTCACACCCTGATGTTGAATCCATAACCTGGTGGGATTTTGTTGACGGGCTCTGGCTTGGTGCTCCATCCGGGTTTCTGACAAAGGATAATAGAGTTAAGCCGATTTATAATGAGGTTCACAGGCTTATAAAAGGGGAATGGTGGACTAAGGAGTATACTGCCGTATCGGATGAACAGGGTACTATAGAGGTTGTAGGCTATTTGGGGGATTATGAACTGGAATGTCATGGGAAAACAATTTCCTTTACGGTTGATAGGGTAAATGACCAATTTACTGTGGTGATATAGGGCCCGATAGTAACATTCGGAGTAAAAGCAACAATTAATTTAACTATATAAAATCATTATTCATATAAAGCTATAGAAAACAATAAAAAACAATAAAAAACTATGGAAAAATTCCATAGTTTTTTATTGTATAATCGAAAGCCTATTGACATACTAAATCAGAAACATTATACTGAGTTTATACTCAGTGAGTTGATACTTAATGAAATGGAGATGAAGATGCTGCACTCAACAATTACAAATACCACAAATGTCTCAAATATATCAGATACCGAAAATAACAAACAAACAGAGGCAAAGCAAGCTAACGAGCAAACAAGCTTGAATAAGCGTCAGAAGCAGAAACTGCAGACTAGAAGCCTGTTAATTGAAACTGCACTCAGGCTTTATGGAACAAATGGGTTTGCAAGTACTTCAACACTTGTGATTGCAAAGGATGCAGGGGTCTCACACGGTACGGTATTTGCTCATTTCAGTACTCAGGAAGAGCTGCTTTCAGCAGTTATAAATGAATTTGGAAAAAGGATTAATTCAAGACTTCATGAGCTGGCCGCTTGCAGAAACAGTTTAAGAGAACTGCTTGAGGCGCACATTGAGGGCTTAATGGATTTTGAAGACTTTTATTGCAGGCTTGTCAGCGAAAAGAGATTATTGCCTGATGAAGCAAAAAACACCTTCATACTGATACAATCAACAATATCCTTTCATATAAGTCAGGCATATGAAAGAGAAGCAGCCACGGGCTGTTTGAAAAAGCTTCCTGTGCATATGGTGTTTAATGGCTGGATGGGTTTGATCCATCATTATTTAACCAATAACGAGCTCTTCTGTCCCGGAGAATCGGTATTACAGTGTTATGGGAAGGAATTAATAAATTACTATATGGACTTATTAACAGTAAGTACAAATAAAAAATCTGTTAAATAATAAAAAAGGTACATGGATTAATTACATAAGCGATTAATAGGTACCGGAAAGGAAAAGCAAATGAACAGCAATACAAGTGCTAATCCAGAGTTCGGCAATCCAATGGAAGTATTTCAAAAAGAAGCGCCGGAGGCAGCACAGGCTTTCAACAACCTAATAAGGGAATTGGCATCCTCCGGAGGATTGGACGCTAAAACAAAGCAGCTGATCTATATCGGGATGAAAGCATCCCAGGGTGATACTGCTGCTGTAATGGCACATACTCCAATGGCCAAGCAAGCGGGAGCTACAAGAGATCAAATAAAGGAGACCGTTTTACTGACCCTGACAGTTTCAGGAATAAAGGGTGTTATAACTTGCCTGCCGGCGGCGTTACAAACCTATGATAATTGCTAGTGTCTGGAACTACCAGACATAGATTGGAGGAGTAGTTTATGAAGAAATGCATAGCGTGCGGAATGCCCATGAAAAGTTCATCAGAGTATGCAAAGGGAGATGTGACAAAGGGTTACTGCAGATTTTGCTCAAGACCTGACGGAGAAATGCAATCTTATGATGAAAAGCTGGAGAGTATGACAAACTTTATAGTAAAGACTCAGGGCTTGGATAAAAAAGTTGCAGAGCAAACTGCTAAAATAATGATGTCTAAGCTTCCAGCATGGGCTGGCAGGTAGAAAAATAAATAAGTACGGGATTGTTGTCCGGCAATCTCGTTTTTTATTGTCTGGGAATAGGCGCTGTGTGACAGGTTACTATCACACAGCGTAAACAAAAGTGGCTCTGTCACAATTGTTATTGTCTATCCATAAGCACAGTTTTACATTTTACTTTCTATAATAAATAAAGGGAATAAAACAAAATGTCGAAATAATAATGTGAATGAGATATTAACAAAAGTTTAAACAAAAATTCATAAATACTTCATACTTAATTTAATTGGTATCGGTATAATATATTGTAAGAAAATATTAGAAAAAATTAGAATCAAATTCGACTTATAAATGTGTAATAACTCTATAACTGGGAGTTTAATATTTTGAATACTATTGTAAAAAGGGAGACCACTATATAATGATGATGAAAAGAAGTACAGCTATAACTTCTCTTAGCGGTCTGGAGCAAATGCTGGTTAGTGATGATTTGGAAGGTTTAAAGATGAGTTATCTGAAAATGCAGCATTTATACCAGTCTGCAACTCGAGAAATAAGTACTAAGCTGGAGATACTTGATGATGAGTTTCAGGTTATTCACAGAAGGAATCCGATTCATCATATGCAGAGCAGAATCAAGTCAGTAAAGAGTATTATTGAGAAACTGAACAGAAAAGATCTTGAAATAAGTATTGAATCGGCAAAGGAAAACTTACACGACATAGCGGGAATCCGAGTAGTCTGTTACTATATTGAAGATATATACATGATAGCTAAAATGCTGACAGAGCAGGATGACATAGAACTGATAAGAGAGACTGACTACATTAAGAACCCAAAGCCGAATGGGTACCGGAGCCTGCATCTGGTTGTCAAAGTGCCGGTATTCTTTTCGGATGGCAAAGAATCAGTACCTGTTGAAATACAAATCAGGACAATAGCAATGGACTTTTGGGCAAGTCTTGAGCATCAACTCAGATACAAAACCATAGATACCATTCCTCCTGAAGTTGTGAAGGAATTGCAGGACTGTGCAGATACCATAGCTGAGACAGATTTAAGGATGCAAAGGATATATAAGACTATTGAGGAATTCAATCTTAATGCCGAGGAGTCTGAGTAAATAAACTCACGGCCTGCATATGATATAGATAAACGCAAAACCACCTCACTCCACCACGGGTGAGGTGGTTTTGCGTTTAAACTGCTGAAGTGGTCTAAGTTGGCCAGAGTATTTCACAGCTATGTTTTTCAGCTGTTTCAATGTATTCGGCCTGCGGCTTCCTGTCTGTGAGTATATAGTCGACATCTTCATAGCCGCAGGTCCGGCACATATATATGTTTCCGAACTTGCTGCTGTCACACAGCAGTATGCGGACTTTAGAGTTTCTGATAAGAGCCTTTTTAAGCTTGGACTGCTCAAAGGAGGCATCAGTTACTCCGTTGCCAGCTGTAAGTCCGCTGCAGGAAAAGATGGCAAGTTCGGCATTAAGATTTGACAGATAATCAAGTGTGTCGCTTCCCAAAAGAGAGTTGGAGCGAGTGCTGACAACACCTCCCGGCATATAAATTTTTGCCTCTGTTTTTTCAGATAGAAGCAGTGCGTTCTTCAGACCGTTGGTTATGACTGTGAGGTACCTGAATTGTGAAAGGGACGGTATAACCATACCGGCGGTGCTGCTGGAATCCATAAAAATAACAGAGTTTGAGCTTATGAAACTTATGGCCAGCTCGGCAATTTTCCTCTTCTCCCTAATGTTCTCAAGTTCTCTTACTGCGATGGCCGATTCGGCATCTGAGCTGTCAAAAAGGACTGCACCGCCGTGGGAACGTTTTATAACGCCTGCCTTTTCCATTTTGGCCAAATCCCGCCTTATTGTAGCGTCACTTACATACAATTCTTTGCTTAAATCATGAACCTTTGCACTTTTTCTTACACTGATTATATTAAGTATTTTATTGTGACGCTCTTCTTCAAACATAGCGACCTCCTAATAGTAGGATACTTTAAATGAATTATCCTCAACATGAATTATACTCTAATTATGCTTATATATGATTATATCTGGTTAAATGGTAACAAAAAATTGTTCATATTTCAACATAATGAACAAATATAGACTCAAATGAACACGTATAATATAATTTAATTCGAAAGACTTTTATACTTAATAATCAATAAATCAGGAGGGCGGAATGGATAACAAGAGAGTTTTGGCATTCGATTTTGGGGCCTCAAGCGGCAGAGCCATGCTGGGAGAATTTGACGGACAAAAAATAAGAATGCAGGAAATTCACCGATTCAGTAATGATCCCGTTATTGTGGGAAAAACCATGTATTGGGATATCCTGAGGCTTTTCCACGAAACCAGGCAAAGTATAACAAAGGCCGTTAAAGCAGGAGGTTTTGATGCAATAGGTATCGACACCTGGGGTGTTGATTTTGCTTTACTGGATAAGAGGGGTAATATGCTTGGAAATCCTGTGCATTACAGGGATCTAAGAACTGAGGGGATAGAAAAGGATGTTTTTAAGCTGGTGCCTAAGGAGGTATTGTATAATACAACAGGAATACAGCATATGAGAATAAATACGATATTTCAGCTGGCATATCTGGCTAAACACCAGCCTGAAATATTGGGAAATGCCGAGATACTTCTGCTAATTCCGGATTTGTTGGCTTATTTCCTGACAGGTGCTAAACGCAGTGAAATAACCAATGCTTCAACAACGAGTTTGTTTAATCCCGAAGCAAATAAATGGTGCTTTGATATTTGTGAGAAGCTGGGTATTAAAAAGAGTATATTTCCGGAAATAATTTATCCGGGTGAGACTTACGGACACCTTTCCAAGGAGTTGTGCGAGGAACTATCCTGCCGAGAGGTCCCGGTTATCGCAGTATCCACACATGATACTGCCTCGGCAGTTGTAAGTGCGCCTGCCGTAAACAGGGATTTTGTATATATCAGCTGCGGAACCTGGTCGCTGCTCGGAGTTGAAACTGATAAACCCATTATGAACAAAGAATCCATGGAAGCCAATTTTACAAATGAAATAGGGTTTAACAATAAAATCCGTTTTCTTAAAAACATCATGGGGTTATGGCTAATACAGGAATCAAGAAGGCAATGGCAGAGAGAAGGCTTTGAAGTAGATTTCAATACCCTTGAAAATGAAGCACTTGAGGCAGAACCTTTTCTTTGTTATATAGATCCGGATGCTTCCGACTTTGAAGCCCCGGGAAATCTTCCTGAAAGAATAAGGAATTACTGCAGCAGAACAGGTCAGTATGTTCCTCAAACCCGTGGAGAAGTTATGAGATGTATATATCAAAGTCTGGCACTGAAGTACAGATTTACTGTAGAAAACCTGGAAAAGCTTACCGGAAAACAGTTTAAGAGTATTAACATTATTGGTGGAGGAATAAAAGATACACTTTTGTGCAGGATGACAGCCAATGCCTGCCACAGAGAGGTACATACAGGTCCGGTGGAGGCCACCGTAATGGGTAATATAGCAGTCCAGTTTATTGCGCTTGAAGCTATACAGGAGTTGTCAGAAGCAAGAAAAATCATCCGGAATTCCACTGATATAAAAATTTATAAACCGTATCAGACGGAGGAGTGGCAAAAGGCTTATAAGGATTACACAAAAATTTTATTATAGAAAGAAGATTTTGAAAGATAGTAGGGAGGATAATCATGAGTGAAATTATTGAAGCATATGAACTTGCAAAAAGGGCTTATACAAGAGTTGGAGTAGATACAGACAAGGCTATTGAGGACTTAAAGAAAACTAAAATATCTCTTCACTGCTGGCAGGGTGATGATGTCTCGGGATTTCTATTCAAGGAACAGGAGTTAAGCGGTGGAATTCAGGTAACAGGGAAGTACCCAGGGGCTGCAAATAATGTACAGGAACTCAGGCGGGATATCGAAAAAGCCTTAAGCTTCATACCGGGTAAACATAAGGTTAATTTGCATGCTATATATGCTGATACAAATGAAAAAGTGGATTTGGATCAATTGGAGCCGAGACATTTTGAGGGTTGGGTAAATTGGGCAAAGCAGCAGGGCCTCGGGCTTGATTTCAATCCCACCTGTTTTTCACACCCAATGGCCGAAAGTGGATTTACCATAAGTAGTGCTGACAAGGACACAAGACATTTCTGGATCAGACACTGTAAAAAGAGCCGAAAAATAGGTGAGTATTTTGGAAAGGAACTGGGACAGACATGTGTCACCAACTTCTGGTTTCCTGACGGATACAAGGATATTCCGGTTGATCGCGAAGCTCCAAGACAGCGTATGAAGAGTGCACTTGATGAGGTATTCACCGACAAAATTGATCCCAAATACAATATTGACGCAGTGGAAAGCAAGGTTTTTGGAATAGGTACAGAAAGCTATGTTGTAGGCTCAAATGAGTTCTGTCTCGGATATGCTGTTAAGAATAACAAGGCAGTATGTCTTGATGCAGGCCACTTCCATCCAACAGAGGTTATATCCGACAAGATAACCACAGTATTGATGTTTACAGATCAGTTGCTTTTACATGTGAGCCGCCCTGTAAGATGGGACAGTGATCATGTTGTAATTATGGATGATGAGCTTAATCATATTGCTCAATCACTTGTAAGGAGTAACCTTCTGGAGCGCACTCATATAGGGCTTGATTTCTTTGACGGAAGCATTAATAGAATTGCTGCATGGGTTATCGGCAGCCGAAATATGATCAAGGCTTTACTTAAAGCCTTGATCGAACCAACAGAGCAGCTTAAGCAGCTGGAGCTGGAGCGTGATTACACCAGCAGGCTGGCTATGCTGGAAGAACTGAAAACCTATCCGTTCGGAGCAGTATGGGATTACTATTGTCAGACAATGGGAGTACCCGTTAGAGAAACCTGGCTTACTGAAGTGAAAAAGTATGAAAGTGAAGTACTTAAAATCAGAAGATAACAAAGAAGACTATTATCAAGACCAAACTAAGAGAAAAGAGAGATCTGAGATGAAAGATATATTATCAGCACCTTTTATTACTGAAATATGCAAGCTGACCTCCAACCTGTACAGGTTGGGCTGGGATGAGAGAAACGGCGGAAATATAAGCTATATAGTACCGGAGACGGAAGTGGCCGAATATCTGGACATAAACAGACCGGTAAGGAATATCCCGATGACCTTTGACGGAACTCCTCTGGCAGGCAGGATATTTGTTGTTACCGGTACCGGAAAGTACTTTAAAAATGTAATGGATTCCCCCGGTATAAATTTGGGAATAGTTAAGGTTACCGGGGATGGAAAAAGTCTTGAGCTGCTTTGGGGCTACGAGGACGGGGGCAGACCTACCAGTGAACTGCCTGCCCACCTGATGACTCATATTGAGCGGCTTAAGGTTGAACCAAGCCACAGGGTGGTTATTCACACTCATCCTACAAACACCATAGCCATGACCTTTGTACATGATCTTGATGAAAAAGCATTTACAAGAACTCTCTGGCAGATGTGTACCGAATGTCTAGTAGTGTTCCCCGATGGGGTCAGTGTACTGCCATGGATGCTGTGCGGTAATGAAGAAATAGGCAGGGTTACTGCCGGAAAAATGAAGGAATTCAGAGTAGTTGTATGGGCTCAACATGGCATATTCGGTACAGGAAAAGACCTTGATGAAACCTTTGGGCTCATTGAAACAGTTGAAAAAGCAGCTGAAATATATATAAAAATTATGAATATGCCCATTAAACAAACTATTACTGATGAAAATCTGAAGATACTGGCTAAAGCCTTTGGGATAACTCCCAGAGCAGGATATCTGGAATAAATGACAATATCGGAGGTATTTATGGAGCTCAGCCTAAATTAAAACAGGTTTTCCAACTGGATAAAATAATGTATTGACAAAACTAGACTATAGCAGTAGTTTTATATTAGAGTTAAGAATGTTTCTTCAGCTATTCGCTGAATGAGGGTAGTTGTTCTGACTGCAGCTATATTATGAATAGTCATTGTATTAAAATTGGAGGAAAATCTGTGATGGAGCAAATAAAGCTTTTTGACAGCGAAATTAAAGTAATGGAGCTTTTATGGGATAAAGGCCCTGTTACTGCCAAGGAGATTTCCATACTTGCCGGAGAAACAACAGGCTGGAATAAAAATACCACATATACCATTTTAAAAAAACTGGTTGAGAAAGGTGCCATCAGGCGGGAGGAACCCAATTTTATGTGTTTTCCCGTAATTTCAAGGGAACAGGTACAATTGGCCGAAACCTCAACCCTTATAAATAAATTATACAAGGGTTCAAAAAAACTATTCTTTTCTTCTTTCATAGGAAAGGAAAAGTTAACTCGTGAAGAGATAGAAGAACTGAAGCGGATTATTGAGAAAAGCGGAGAGTAGTTACCAATGCTGACATGGAGGGTGACATGCTAAACACTGTTTTTTATGCATTAATCAACATGAGTATTTTTGCATCGATAATCGGACTTCTGCTTCTGATTCTGAGAATGATTAAGTTTATCCCAAGGCTGGCAATTTATTGGATGTGGACTCTTGTTCTTCTGAAATTTATAGTACCTTTTTCAGTATCAAGCAGGGTAAGTATTTTAAATTTAACAGGTTCTCTGGTTAAAAAGGTAATAGCTGTACCGGGTATGAAGGAAAGAAGTATTAGCTTGAGTATGTCCAATTCAATTGGTGCAGCAGATACATATTTTCCTGTGACCTTTAAAACCGGTCAGCTTGAAAAAATATTCTCGATAGCATCTTACGTATGGATAATCGGATTAGCAGGTTCCGTTATTTTGGCAGGGGCAATATATTTTATTACTTGCAGGCGGCTGAAGCCAGCCACAGTGGGCTACAGCATACCCGGTATGAATATTGCAGCTGATGAACAGTTGTTTATTAACAAGCCTGTTAAGTATTTCAATGAATTAAGTGCAAAGGCGGCTGCGCCGGTGTACATATGTAAGGTAATTGATACACCCATGGTACAGGGTATTTTTCGACAGAGGATATTGATTCCGATAAGCTGTCTTGGGGACTTTGGGCTTAAATACATAATTTTACATGAGAATGTTCATGTGAGACGAAAAGACAATTTTATTAGGATTGTTTCTTTGGTTACTGCCTGTATTCACTGGTTTAACCCACTAGCATGGATATTTATTAGTAAATTTACTGAGGATATGGAGCTTACTTGTGATTTACGGGCTGTGAAAGAGCTTACATCTGATGAAAGAAAAGACTATGCACAGACATTACTGGCTGTAGGAACAGATCGGCAATATCGTGTGATGTCGGCTTTTGGCAGTTCAAGTATAAATAAAAGAATTCTTAGTGTACTGAGTTATAAAAAAATATCAGTTTTCTCTTTGGCGTTAATGTTGATATTCTTCACAGTTGCCGCGGCAGTTCTTCTTACAAATCCATTAAAGTGAAAAAAGTCTTTTTATGCCGATTATAGGTTATACAATAGTCAAATAAAGGCCAACAAAATGTAAAAATATGTATAACAAATATATATTTTATACAAAAATAACTGGCTATTTTAATGTTATAATTGTCAAAATTTACTTGATTAAATATGGTTGGTGAAGTATCATAGAGGTATAGAGAGAATAGTGTCGAATCACTAAATTCAATAGGAACGTGAGGCGAGTTTATGAATATTAAACCGGCATTAACGAGAATTAAGGAAATCCTTGAAAAAGTGGTATCTTCGGCTTTGTCGATAATTAAAAAGCCACATAAAACCAAGGGCAGTCAGTCTGGAAATAAAAGTATTTTAAGTAATGAAAAAATGTCGAATATTAAAGAAGTGTCAAATAACTTTTTTCTTTTGAGAAAATTGAAAATTCAGACCAGACTAATAGCATCCTTTGTAATATTGTTGGTTGCAACGCTGCTTATAACCGGAATATCTTCATACACCAGCTCAACGAATACGATAGATAATAAGGTGAAAACCTATTCAATTCAGGTTACAAACCAGACTAGTCTGGTTTTGAACAATGAAATAGAACGTGTAGAGAACTATATTATGGATGTTGGACTGTCCTCGACAATTCAGGATGCAGTGGCACAAGACACTTCGGCAGACGAGTATGAGAGATTAATGCAATCAAGATTAATATCTGATTTTTTAACAAATAAATTCGCAACAACAAAAGATATTCAGTTTGTCGGGTTTTTCCACGGAGAAAAATTTGATAGACCCGAAGTGTATAATGCGGCTACCATAACAGTAGACAATGAGAAAATGGCGAACTTTGACACAAAGAAGCTTGAATGGACAGATATTTCTATTACGGCATCAGGAAAAGAAAAAACTGCATGGGGGGTAAGGAAGAACGTCAATTCTCTGGCAAGCGGAGGAGTTGCTGCAAAAATGGTAGTTATCCCCAAGGATAATTTTCTGGCAGTTTCTTTTAATAACCTGAACATAGGTAAAGACGAAAAAACCGGTATAGGTTTTCCTATTTTAATTATTGACTCAACAGGTAAGATATTGGCATCAAGAGATGAGGCTGCGTTTCCACTGAACGGGTCAAATGATGAGTCAAAGAGCATAGGTGAAAGAATCAAGAAAGACATAGATGAAAAGGTAAAAAATAAAATTAAGTATGAGATGAGAAAATCCGGAAATATTGAGATGAATGTCAACAAGGACTTCAGCCTTGTTTCATATTCACAGATAGATGAGGACAAGGACTGGTACGTAGTTTCAGTGGTTCCATACAGTTATTTGAACAACGATGCAAATAAACTGAGAAATAGTATAATAGTTATTGGAATTTTATGTATTATAGTTGCTTTGGTTTTGTGTACTGTCATATCGAAAAGTGTTTCGACACCTTTGAATAAACTTGTTCTTACCATGAAGAGAGCAAAGGAAGGTGATTTGACAAGCCATATAGATGATAATGAAACAGACGAGATAGGGGAAGTATGCAGGAACTATAATGATATGCTTTCAAATATCAACGCACTTGTATCACAGGTGAGACGATCATCAATGAATGTTATTAGTGCTGCAGCTAAGATAGCAGCTGCCTCAGATGCGACTTATACTTCCTCAGAGCAGGTATCTGTGACTGTAGAACAGATAGCTAAAGGTGCAACAGACCAGGCTAATGAAATCAATGACAGTGTTGCTCACATGGACAAGCTGTCTGAAGGTATTACATATGTTAGTGATGACGTTCTACAGGTTACAGCCATAGCCAATAAAATAAATAATCTCAGTGAAAATGCCTCTAAGACAATTAATGAATTAAATGTAAAATCAAATCAGGTTAGTGAGACTACAAACAGGGTTTCCAATAACATTACTGACTTGAGTAACAGTATGAAGGAAATACAGAAGATACTTAAAATTATGATTGGTATTTCAGAACAAACCAACCTTCTGTCATTGAATGCCTCCATAGAAGCTGCCCGTGCCGGAGAAGCAGGAAAAGGTTTCGCTGTTGTTGCAAATGAGGTTAAGAAGCTTGCTGAACAATCGAAGGAATTCACAAGCAATATCAACAATATCGTAGCTTCAATCGGCAAGAAAACCAACGATACAGTTGAAGAGGTTACGAATTCAAATGCAGTTGTAAGTGAGCAAATACTTGCTGTTAATAGTACCGAGGAAATGTTCAAGACAGTATTCACTGCAATGCAGGAGGTAATGACTAATATTGAGAGAACAGAAAAATCTGTCGGTAATATTATGAAATCCAAGGAAAAAGTTCTGGAATCCATGGAAAATATCTCTGCTGTGGCTGAGGAATCGGCAGCAACAACTCAGGAAATATCTGCAAGTACACAACAGCAGATGGCATCAGCAGAAGACCTTGCCAATAATGCACAGGAATTGAATGAAGTTGCCGCAGCCTTAAACAGAGAGTTGGATAAATTTAAAACAGAATAAGCGAAAGAAGATTTCCAAAAAAGTTCCGGGTAACCGGAACTTTTTTATTGTCCGGTATAATTGGTATAATAAATATAAAATATTCAAATATATAGTCAGGGATATTTTATAGATGATAGTACCAATTTAAGTTAAATCTGCCGTACAGGATAGGAGATATTTTTAATGAAGAATTTCTTTAAAACAATAATTATATTGATCACATTCTCATTCTTCATGGGTTGTATGGGAAGTTATCAGGAGACAGTCAGCAGCAAGGAGAATTCAACGATCAAAAAAACAGCTACAGGGATAGCAATAAAAGACATAGATGTGGTCAATGAAACTATAAATGAGGCCAGTACAACTAAGAATGAGGTCGACAGAACTAAGAATGAGACCGATAGATCTAAAATTAAAGAAAAGGGTAGCCTGGAAGGCTTGACAATATGTATAGATCCAGGGCATGGGAAATTAACAAAGAAGGTCAGAAAGAAAGAGCCAGTAGCACCCGGCTCCCAAAGTATGAAAGCGGCAACAGCCGGAGGAACAGTTGGAACAGTAACAAAAATAACTGAAGAAAGCCTTAATTTGTCAGTTTCATTAAAGCTAAAAAAAGCTCTGGCCGATAAAGGAGCTAAAATAGTAATGGTAAGAGAAAATAATGTTTGTAATATGACCAATATAGAAAGAACCAAGTTTTGGAACTCATCCGGTGCGGATTTGACCATAAGAATCCATGCAAATGGGTCTGATGATAAAAGTGTTGCAGGAGTACTAATGATGGTGCCGGGAAGCAAGTATATTAAGGATAAGGATTTGCTTGAGAAAAGTGACCTGGCCGGAAAATATATAATGGAAGCTGTTCTAAAAAAGACAAAGGCTCAATCCAAGGGGACGGTAAAGAGTACTGATTTAACAGGGTTTAACTGGTCACAAATACCTGTGGTGCTTTTGGAGATGGGGTTTATGACAAATCCTGACGAGGATAAGCTGTTAAACACAGATGACTACCAGAATAAAATAGTTTCAGGGATAGTAGAAGGTGTGGAAAATTACCATAAATCCATTAGGGCAGCTGAGTAGTTATACAAAAAAGGAAAGCCTGCAAACGCAGGCTTTATTTCACAGTCTCTCAAGGAAAGTATAATCAAATTCTATTTATGCTATATGTAACAAATATTTCATATGGTATCAAATGTCATCCGATAGCCTCAAAGCCTTGCTCGCCTGTCCTGATTCTGTAGCATTCTTCAACAGGCTGTACAAAAATCTTGCCATCTCCGATTTTACCTGTTTTAGCAACCTTCATGATTGCCTCTACGGTAGGTTTAACAAAGTCATCGTTTACTGCGATCTCAAATCTAACCTTTGTCAACAGGTTTACTGTGCTTACACTTCCTCTGTAGCTCTCAGTGTAACCCATCTGCTGTCCACAGCCCTTAACATGGGATACTGTCATTTTATGTATTTCTGCGTCAAACAGAGCTGCTTTTACATCCTCTACAGCTTCGGGTCTCACTATTGCTATTACCATTTTCATAGCAGTGTGCCTCCTTTCTGGCGATATATAAACTGTTACTAACTATATCAACTGTCATAGTGTTTTTTTATAGTTTGTTGCTATAAGTTCAAATTAAAAAAGTTAAAAATATTCTGAATTAAGTATAACTAGCTTAAAGAGTTTGTTCCGGATTTGCATCAATTCTGTGGAAGGTGAGATCAGCTCCAATAAATTCCTCCTGCTCGCTTACCCTTATACCAAAGATCAGGTCGATTACTTTGTATAATATAAAACCTACTGCAAAGGCATATACCATAGCTAACAACGAGCCTGCCAGCTGGGCTGAAAAACTTAGGTCATAAACTCCTCCAAGAGCCTTTCTTCCAAAGATGCCAGCTGCGATGCCTCCCCAGGTGCCATTTATGCCATGCAAAGGCCAGACTCCCAATACATCATCAATTTTCCATTTAGCCTCCAGCCCAAAAAAGATAATAAATATAAGTCCGGCTATAGCACCGATAAACAGTGCTGCAAACGGATGAACAACATCCGAACCTGCGCAAATGGCTATCAGCCCGGCTAAGGCACCATTATGGGTAAAACCTACATCATTTTTTGAGAAAACCAGACCAGAAATAGTGCCGCCAACCATTGCCATCAAAGAATTTAGAACAACCAAACCCGATATTGTATCTACATTCTGGGCACTCATTACATTAAAGCCAAACCAACCCACAATCAGAATCCAGCTTCCAAGTGTCAGAAAAGGAATGTTACTGGGCTTGGTATTAAATTTACCGCTAAATCTGCCCAACCGGGGTCCAAGAACAACTACTGCTCCCAAGGCAATCCAACCTCCAAGAGAATGAACAACAACTGACCCTGCAAAATCATGGAAGGGCGTGCCGAAAACCTTTTCAAAAAATGAACCCTTTTGCCCCATAAGAGAGTTTTTACCCCATACAAGGCTCTCAAAAAATGGATAAATTATTCCGCCGAGAATGGCAGCTCCCAGAGATTGAGTAAAAAACTTCATTCTTCCCACAACGCCACCTGAAATTATTGCAGGTATACACGCAGCAAATCCTAGAAGGAAGAAGAACCTAACCAGTTCCAGACCGTTTTGCTGAGTAAAGATACTGTTATTTGAATACAGTACAATTCCGTACGAGATTGGAAATCCAATTATAAAATAAGCAACTGTAGTAACTGACCAATCAAAAATAATTTTATTAAAAGCATTAACCTGATTTTTTCTGCTTACACTTCCAGCTTCCAGGAATGCAAAACCGGCGTGCATGGCAAGAATCATAACTGCTCCAAGCATTAAAAACAATACATTGACAGAGCTCATGTATTATACCCCTTTCGTAATTCAATTAAATACATCATATTGAATTAATCCGGAAACACGCCATTGTATTTCGTTGAAATAAAATTAGAATTAAAAAAGATTTCAGAAATAAAAAAAGAAGAAAAGCTCTTCTTTAAACATCATAAATCTGAAGAGAGCGTCGTTGCTCAAATGAAATTGTTGATTGCATAAAAATTCTAATACAAAATATCTCTAAAAGCAAGAGTAATTTTAATTATGTATTTTACAAAAATTATATAATTTTGTACAATTATACTTAGCAATTTATTTGTATTAATTGTGTCAAAAAGAAATTAAGGAGTGCGTATGTTTCCATCGGATAGGTCTAGTGCTACCGAACCCATAATAGATATTGACAGCTTAAAAGCTTACTTTCCTCAGTACTACAGCTGCTTAAGCGAAGCCGAGCTTAATCCCTATAAGATAATACTATGCTCGAATCTGATGCTCCAGAGGGAGGAATCATTTGAGAAGCTTATATTGATTTATAGTTCAAAGCTTTTAATTATTAAAAATTTAAACAACAGCATTTCCAAGCTTAAGTTAGCTTTTGAGGAAATAAACTTTGTTGTAAATGAAGGCCTCCCAAACTCGAAGTGCATAACAATTGATTATAAATATGAATTTGTGGAACGTATTTATTACGATTCCAATGTAAATGACCTTGTAAACGGGCTATTGGTTGAACTTCGTAAAAAACTGATTGAAAACTCCTTTTATGCTGAAGAGGAAAATTATTCAGATCTTGCTTTTTCGGACGCCGAGGAAAACAAGTATTTGGGGGCAGCAATAGCCAAGGCAGCTGTATTGGAGAAGGCTACAATTATATGCAGTATTAAGCAAAAGAAAGTATATAATTATCCGGGCTTGGTTTTTAGTAAAATTATGACTCCGACTCATTTCACCATAATGACCAAAAATGAAATTGTTATTTTTATTGAAAGGACAACTTCCAGAGCAAATCATAACACTTCAGGTGATCTTATCCACATACCACTGCGCTCGTTAAAGAATGTCACCCTTGAAGCTACAGGGAAAGGTATGATAATGAAGTATATTTTTCACTCTGAAAGAAAGCTTGAACTATTTTATGAAAATGAAAGGACGGACCAGCTACTGAAGATTATGTCGCATATTAATAGTTTAATATCAAGATAAGCAAGATAAATAAGATAAAATGCTGATTCTTGCTTGACCAAACATGTTATATAAAATAAAATCAGAATAATAGAATAAATTTACATTAAAACAGAATCAATAAATTTTATTACATAAGAGGTGTTCTATGGGGATTAACAATGATATATTAACTAATGTTCTAAAATCATTTGAGGTTGACAGAGAAAATATGCTACGCATCGCAGGACTTTTCAAGGATACTATGGAGTCCGGCCTTAAAGGTGAGAAAACCTGTCTGAAAATGCTACCGTCTTATATAGGAAAGCCTACCGGTCAGGAAAAGGGCGTTTTTATGACCATGGATATGGGTGGAACAAATCTGAGATGTACAAAATTTAAGATTGAAAATGGCAATTTTGAAAAGCTGGGAGAGATAAAGGAAAAACTTATTAACAAGGAAAAGAACTTTGATCTTACTAAGGCAGAAATCACCGCTGATAAGCTATTTGGATTCATGGCAGAATGTATGGAAAGCATAACAGAACCCGGTGAAAGTATGTATCTTGGGAATACCTTTTCCTTTCCCTGCAGACAGGAAGGTATAAACGAAGCATACTTGATTCACTGGACTAAAGAAATTGCAACCTCAGGTGTGGAAGGACAGAATATTAACAAACTGCTTGCAGATGCATTAAAAGCCAGAAATATTAATATCGAACCGGTGGCTGTTCTTAATGATACCGTTGGAACCTTGCTGGTAGCCATGTACAGCTATCAGGAGGCAGATGTCGGTTCAATAATGGGAACCGGGCATAATACCTGCTACCTGGAAAACAATCATCCGTTAAATGGTGGAAAAATGATTGTAAATCTGGAGTCGGGAAATTATAATATTGGACTGCCAGTAACAAAATATGATGAAGTTATAGATAAAAATAGTCAGATGCCAGGATTACAGCTCCTTGAAAAAATGGTCTCGGGTTATTATATGGGGAGTCTGGTAAAGGAAGTGTGCAAGGACCTTCATAATAGCAAGGTTATTTTTACTTCTTCCGCGTCGGATATAGATACTTTTTTTAATCAGAATTTTAATGCTCTTATGGTTGAAAATTTCATCCTCTATCCTTCAAAAACCAGCGAACAGTATAACTGTACCATGGAAGATGCTGAAATTATCAAAGCTGTTTCACAAGCAATTCTGAAAAGAACAGTACGGCTTGTAGCTGCTTCATATCTGGGAATACTGTTCCATCAGGAAAACAATGGACATAGAATTAACAATAAACATATTATTGCAATTGACGGTACAATATACGAAAAAATGCCGAAGGCTCCGCAGCTGATGGAAGAAACATTTGCAGAAGTATTAGGTAAAGATGCTGAAAATATTGGTATTCGTCTTGTTAAGGACGGTTCCGGGTTGGGTGCCGCCATAGCTGCTGCTGTTGCTACGACACAAAAGTAGAAGTGCCTGTATTTTTTTGTTAATCTGTTTAATAAAAACGAAGACCCTCTTGTTAAAGGAGGGTCTTTAAACGTATAGGAATTTATTTAATTTCTATTATTTGAATGTGTTAATGTAACCAAGGTTAGGTAAGTTTGTTGTAGGTTCTTTTGTATATAGTTTTTATTACTTATTTGCGTTTTTATACTCTTCCAGACAGCCACTATAGTAATTAATTTTGTAATTTATTTTCTCAAGGTTTTTGTTTAAGTCTTCCATTTGTCTTAATACAGAATTTCGATGTTCTAGTAGCATTTCTACTCTGCTTTCAATGGTGTGATCGCCCTCCAGTGCATTTTGAATGAAACGACGGATCTGTTTTATTGGCATACCGGTATTTTTCAGGCAACAAATAAGACCAAGCCATTCAATATCATTCTCAGAAAAAAGCGTGTTTCCGGCATTATCTCTTTCAACAAAAGGAAGCAAACCTTCCTTATCATAATAACGAAGTGTATATGACGTTAGTTTCATTTTTTCAGCTGCCTGCTTTATAGTATATTCCAATTAAATTCCCCTCTGATTTCTTTTGTCTATTTTTAAATTACACTTTACTATAACTGCGGTCAAGTAAAATATTATTCAATTTGGCTAAGAAACGAATTAACCAGTGAACAAGAAGTTACCTTTTCATTTTACAAGTTTATTTAGTTTAGATTATTGACTTATAGTAAACTATAAGGTATAGAATTTCAAGTATAAAACCGTAATTGCCAGCAGAAACTACTGCCGGAATTCGAAAGAGGTGTTGAAGATGAAAAAAATAAGTATAGGTGGCGTAAGCAAAGCATCAGAAATTTCTCTCGGGTGTATGAGAATTACCGAACTGTCAAGAAAAGATGCGGAAATACTGATAAATACAGCCCTGGAAGAGGGTATAGATTTTTTTGATCATGCTGATATTTATGCAGGAGGAAAATCAGAGGAACTGTTTGCTGAGGCTATTGATATGAGACCTGCAATCAGAGAGAAATTTATTATTCAAACAAAGTGCGGCATAAGACAGGGGTACTTTGATTTCTCAAAAGAGCACATACTTGAAGCTGTTGATGGCAGTTTAAAAAGACTTAGGACGGAATACATTGATGTACTGCTTTTACATCGTCCGGATGCTCTCGTGGAACCAGAGGAGGTTGCAGAGGCTTTTTCCATACTGGAAAGCAGCGGCAAGGTACGAAACTTCGGAGTCAGCAACCAAAACCCGATGCAAATAGAACTTTTAAAGAAATTCGTCAAGCAAAAGCTCATTATAAATCAGCTGCAACTAAGTATAATGCATACCGGTATGATAGATGCCGGAATTAATGTAAACATGAATGTACCAGGTTCCTTCGACAGAGATGGCAGTATACTTGATTACTGCAGGTTAAATGATATTACGATACAACCCTGGTCCCCTTTCCAATATGGTTTTTTTGAAGGGGTGTTCCTGAACAACGATAGGTTTCCTGAGCTTAATAAAAAGATAGATGAGCTAGCTGAAGCAAAAGGTGTTACAAATTCAGCAATTGCGATAGCATGGCTGCTGAGGCATCCAGCAAAAATGCAGCCCATTGTCGGGACAACAAATGTAGCAAGGTTGAAAGATATATGTAAAGCATCAGATATACTATTAACAAGACCTGAATGGTATGAAATATACAAGGCTGCCGGAAACAAACTTCCGTAGGTAATTATTGCTTATAATGTTTTTTCGTACAGACTGAATAAGAGCCGGTGATGCTTCATAAAGGCAGCACCGGCTCTTAACAGCTATAGAAAATTAATATTGAAATTTATTTCTCATAAACATATAATTTGCCATTTTTCGGGCTATTTATATGTGCTCCATTAAAGCCGTTTTTCTTGAGTGCTTTTAACAGTACTTTCATAATAAAACCGTGACATACAACTAATACGTTATCGTTCGATATTGGATCTAATGAGGAAATAAAGCTATCCACTCGTTTTAGAGTGGCCTTCTTTATTTCCGGCTGCGATCTATGTTGGAAATGCCATGCGACCCTCGCCGATATACACCAAAAAATGTAAGGCAATTTTATTTTTGTTTTAAATATTGGACACAGGGTTACTTCCCTTAACAAAACAGTCGTCACTATTTCTCCCTTGTAAATAGCTTCAGATGTCCTGACAGCTCTTGGTAAATCGCTTGAAAAGCATTTATTCCAAATAATATGATCTACTTTCACATCATTCTCTATAATATCGCTGATATCATATTTTATTACCCATTTTTCAAAGTCATCTGAATTCATAAATAATTGTTTATCACAACTAACCTTAAAATGTCGTATTAATCCTATGTACATTATTTCCTCCTGCAAGTATTACATATTTCCACATATCGGAAAAATAGTGCTAATTAATAATAGTATAGTACTTTTTACATATATAATAATAGATAAGCCGGCAGGTCAATTTACTATACATCTGTTTTTACTTGACTGCAGCATTTATTCAATCCTTGTTCAGAATCTTTCTTAGAAAAGATTCTTTCAAAAAGTTGTCTGTTAGTAACTACACTCTGGTCTGTAGGTCTATATTTTGCCGCTTCCTCATTATGCTCAAAGGCTTTCTGGTAATCACCAAGATTATAATAGCAGACGCATAGCTGTAAATGAGGGTACCAGGTATAATAGGCCATGTATATAAAACTCCACCTATCGGGGTCTGGAACCTGCCGGGTTGCTAATTCATACCAAGAAATTGCCGTCTTATACTCTCTTCTTCTGTGAAAATTGTAACCAATACGGCTGCAGGCTTCTGCTCTGGGAGCAGAGTAATTAAAGGACTGGTACAGGGAAGATAGTTCATTGGAGGCATCTCCCAAAGCCCTGTAGCAGTCACCTTTATATATACAGGCAAATATCTTGTCTTCAACCCATCCCTCTTTCATCTCGAGATTTTTATTGTAGCTTTCAATAGCTTCCTGATGCCTGCCATTCTCACGCAATTCGTTACCGTAGTAGAAATAGTCTCTAGGTGAGAATGTATCTCCGCGGACTTTCTTGTTTTCAAATATTGATACTGTGCGTCCTACAGAATGACGTACCTTTTTGTGAGTAACTGCGACATCCGAATTGATTATTTTTCCGCGTACGTCAATATAGTTGTGACAGTCACCATACCAACGAAAGTTCTTCTCTCTTTTAACCAGCCGATTGCGCCTGTACCTGAGTGTGACATTCCCAAATTCATCGGTGCCTGCATCATAATACATGGATACAGAATCTACCGAGGGGTCAAGGGTTTCCTTCAAATTCATGAGTTTCTCCCTATCTGCCTCCAGAAGAACATCATCAGCATCAAGATAAAGTATATAGTCTTTTGTAGCATATTTATAGGATTCATTTCTGGCCTCTGCAAAACTGTTAGTCCAGGGAAAATCAAATATTCTGTCGGTGTACTGTGCTGCAATTTCTTAAGTTCTGTCTGTTGAGCCGGTATCAACAATGTTTATTTCATCCACTATATCCTTAACTGTGTCCAAACAGCGGGCAAGGGTCTCTTCCTCGTTTTTAACAATCATACAAAGACTAATGGTAACCATAAATATGTCCTTTCAAAAAAATAATTTGAAGTGTAAATCTTTGGTATATAATCTTTGGTGTGTAAAGTATAGCAGGATACAAAAATGTATCCTGCTATACTTAAACAAGTTACGGAAATACAAGGGTATTAATATCAGCATTGTTAGTGGTTGCCGCAGTAAGATTTGTAGCAGTTGTTACAAATATCCGCAGTGAGTAGCTGACTGTTCCTGTTACAGGTGGAATATCAACCTGAGTACTTGCCAGCGGAAATCTTTGAGTAGTATTTTGCGTTTGTGATCTCAGGAATATCCTTGTGTCTATTAAATCAGAATCCCGATACAATCTTAATTCCAGGTTGAGAACCCAGTTTGATGCTGATGGAACAGCCTCTATAGACACTGAGTAGTCAATTTTTACATCATTTCCTGCTATAACTGGAACAGCCACAGACACAACTTGAACCTCTGTACCTGCCGGCAATACGTTCGTTGAGCCAGGGAATTCATTAAAGTACAACGCACCGACGCCTGGAGCACCTGTTGGGCCAGTAGCCCCAGTGGCTCCTGTAGTACCTTTTATATAAGGAAACTGCAAAATATCCTATAAAAGAGCCAGCTAAATAAAATATGAGCTATCCTTGTACTGCTTACCGGTTAGTGAATTAGTGGTTATTACTGCAACATATTGACAATCGCATATTGATATGGTACGATATGAATGAAAAAATAATTGTTCATTCATATCGTACTAGGAGGCATTAGGCCGTGGAAGATAAAAAGGCGATAATTTACGATTGTGCAAAAGAATTATTCAGTGCAAAAGGATTTAAGGAAACCAATATTTCAGAAATCACAAAAAAAGCCGGAATGGCAGTAGGAACCTTTTATAGCTATTACCCCTCCAAAGAAAAACTCTTTATGGATATTTTTCTGGAAGAAAACGCAAAGATGAAGCAAGCCTGTTTTAAGTCACTTGACCTGGAGCACCCCCCTATGGAAGTGGTTGGTCAGATGCTTAAGTTAAACGTTGAGGGCACAAAATCAAATCCTATTTTAAGGGAATGGTACAACAGAAGCGTGTTTGAAAAGCTCGAGCAAGTCTATCGAGAGGAAAACGGCGTTGATACCGTGGATTTTTTATATGACAATTTTTTAGAACTCATAACACTTTGGCAAAAGCAAGGGAAAATGCGCAAAGATATTGACAGCAAGATGATTATGATGATTTTCGCGGCAGTCATTAATGTGGATACCCACAAGAATGAAATTGGAATTGAGTATTTTCCAGAAGTACTGCATCTCATGACGGAGCTAATTATGAAAGGTCTTATGGACTGCTCCGTATAGTAAAACGGAGCAGTATTTTTAGGCCGTTTTATGAACGAATATATTAATATTCATTCATAATAAAGAAATTTATTTTAGGAGGAATGATTATGGAAAGAAAGCATAACATGAACCCCGTTAAGCCTAAAGGAATTCGCATTGAGGTTACAGAGAATGGTGTTTTAGCCGCTAATGTGTGTGTACCTTACTTTATCGTAAAAATGGGACTGAAATTTGGCCAGATGGCGGATAGTTCGAAGAAGAAAGGGAGCGCCGAAGATGAACTGGAACGCCTAAAGGATATTGATATGGATGCTATTCTTGAAGCGCTTAGTAACGGAGAACTGACCTTGCCCTGCCTGCTGGTAGAGGTTGATGAGCCAGACAAAAATGAACATGTGAAAATCATGTTGGAATGATGGAGGACGAAAATGGCTGCTTTAAAAACGGGTAAAAAGAAATTTAAAATCTGGCTTGTTCTTTTGATTATAGTAGGTGCAGCTGTATTGGGCACAATGATTGTGCTTCTTGCGGATACTCCGGAGCGTCAGGAACTTCAAGTTCTCACCATCGGAGATATTGATTTTACACGACTGCGGGATGGAACATATATCGGAGAATATATCGGAACCAAAGGAAGTTCCAGAAACGCAACCGTTGAAGTCACTATATCCAACGGTGGAGTTACAAAGATAACCATATTGAAAGGTGCTCTGGATAGTGATGGTAACTCTGTAGAGTTAACGGGCGGAATGACGATTGATAGTCTGTTTCAAAGAGTACTGGAGAGCGAATCCTTACAGGTGGATGCGATCAGTGGAGCAACGCTTACCTCAAAAGCTCATCTAAAAGCATTAGAGAATGCGCTAAAACGGGCTCAACAATAACTTGTTAAAGGAGAAATATAATGAAAATTGCAGTTGTTTCCTATTCTTACACCGGTAATAATGACAGGCTTGCTGAATGTGTGGCAAGGGATCTGTCAGTAGCGCATATGAAAATCACAACACAAAAGCCTATGACAATGGGAAGTATCATATTAGACATGATCTTTAATCGAACACCCAAAGTACGTCCTGACCCTGATGTACTTAAGCAGTATGACCTAATCCTCTTTTTCACTCCTGTTTGGATGGGACATATTGCTTCGCCACTTCGGGCTTATTTACACGCTGTAAAATTAACCCCTAGAGTATATGGCTTCTTCTCTATCAGCGGTGGAGCAGACGGTGAAAACCCAAAGTTGCTTGCAGAGCTTATGAAACGGACTGGAATGAGACCAGCAATTATGCTGGACCAACATATAAAGGATTGCATCAATCAGAATTCAAGACCCACCCGTAAGGATACCTCCGCATATAAAATCAGTGTAACGGAGGCCAGTAGTCTTTCGACAATAGCTATTACGGAAATAAACAAGTTCATATTGCATGGTTAATCTAATCAAACAAATACCTTAAAAATGTGGCAGACATAAAATAGCTGCCTATTCCTTTTGGCATGGGTAGGTGGTTTAATGTGCGCTTAGAAGGCCTTCCAATGGCAGTTATGCGATTGGAGGGCTTTTTGTCTGAATGCCAATTACTGCTCATTTTTCATTCGGTACCTTTCGGGAATTTTCGTGTAAAGGTGTTTTTGATCTCTCTTTTGACCACTTCTTTATCACCGAGCTTCTTAGGACAAACGGGAAAACACATATATTGAATCATGCAGATAAAGGAGGGCATGATAAATGATTACTTCCGCATTGATTGACAGTTTTATGAGCGTAAATATGGATACAGTAGATAGGTCAAGGCTGGCTGACATCAGTACACTGGAATTTGATAATACCCTGCCGAAAGACAAACGGCTTGACTATGTTATGGAGAAACTGAGAAATCCGTTGTGCTTCCGCTATTTCTCTTTACCAACAGCCCATTGATACTTACAAAGACCCGCAGAACGTGCAAAACATAGCAGTTCCGGTCCAAGGGGTTCTGAACGAGGAACACGCAAGGGGTACATCCGAAAGAGTCCGAAGAACCTTTGACAAGAAGCGGGAAAAAGGTTTGCATATCGGCTCTTTTGCCGCCTATGGTTATCAGAAAGACCCGGAAGATAAAAACGCCCTTATTATTGATGAAGATGCCGCCGAGAATGTCAAAAGCATTTTCACATGGTTTTTAGGGGGCATGAGTAGAAATGCGATTGTACACAAACTCAACGACAGTGGTATCCTATGCCCGGCGGCTTATAAGAAAAGCAAGGGCATGAAGTACAAGAATCCTAATGTAGCAGGCGGGAACCCTTTATGGTGTGCTATGAGCATCAGCAACCTTTTGAAAAACCGCATTTATGTAGGGATATGGTGCAGGGGCGTTACCGCATTAAGAGCTATAAAATTCATGTTCAGGAAACCGTTCCCGAAGATGAATGGTTTATCGTTGAAAATACCCATGAGCCAATAATCAGCCGAGAGGACTTTGCTAAGGTGCAGGAGCTTTTGAAAAAAGATACCCGCGCTGCACCGGAACAAAAAACTTTATATCTGTTTAGCGGCTTATTACGCTGTGAGGATTGCGGCAAAGCCATGACAAGAAGCAAGGTCAGAGGTAACGTATATTACTATTGCCGAACTTACAAAGACCAATCAAAAACTGCTTGTACCAAACATACCATTAAGCACAACCATTTAGAACAGGCTGTATTGTATGCCATCAAGCAACAAGTTTATATTGCGGTTTCCCTTTCGGAAATAGTTTCACGTATTAACATCGCTCCGCTTCAAAAGAGCCAGTCAATCCGGCTGAATGAATTGATAGCGTCAAAGGAAAAAGAGCTTTCCAAGATTTCACGATACAAGCAAAGCATTACGTTAAGGGTGTGATAGTATTTATTCATGGTGTGAGTCAGAAAGGCTAGAGTAATAATTTAAATGATAGAAGATCTATGGGGAAAAATTGAAAACAAGACCGCAATAGTGAGTGTAATAGGCTTGGGGTATGTGGGTCTGCCACTGGCAGTTGATATAGCAAAAGCCGGATATAGAGTCATTGGTATTGATGTCAATGCAAAGGCGATTGAAAAAATTAATTTATGTCAAAATTATATTTCTGATGTAGTAGACAATGATTTGGTTGAAGTGGTGAAAAGTGCAAAACTTGTCGCAGTATCTGACTTTAGTTTATTGGGGGAGGCGGATTGTGTTATTATTTGCGTGCCTACCCCTCTGGATATTAATAAGCAGCCTGATATGAGTTATATTAAAGCTGCAGTAGAACAAGCGGCGAAATATATTCATACTGATACACTTTTAGTTCTTGAAAGTACCACATATCCCGGTACAACGGAGGAGCTGCTGAAGCCTGTTTTGGAGAGGGAATCGGGGCTTCAATGCGAGAAGGATTTCTATCTGGCCTTTTCTCCCGAAAGGGTTGATCCGGGCAACTCTGTGTATAAAACAAAAAATACTCCAAAAGTGGTGGGGGGTATAGGGAAAAGCAGTACCGAAATAGCAGCAGCCCTATATAGAAATGTTCTTGAAAGTGATGTTTTTGAGGTCTCCAGTCCCGCAGTAGCCGAAATGGAAAAAATTCTTGAAAACACATATAGAAATATAAACATAGCCTTGATTAATGAGATGGCAATCATCTGTGAACAAATGAATATTAACATCTGGGAAGTAATTGACGCCGCCAAGACCAAGCCTTACGGTTTTCACGCTTTTTACCCCGGCCCGGGTATAGGGGGCCATTGTATTCCCCTGGATCCCTTCTACCTCACCTGGAAAGCCAGAGAGTTTGATTACCATACCAGATTGATTGAGCTTTCGGGCGAAATCAACCAGTATATGCCACAATACGTGCTTGAGCGTATATACAGAATTCTAAACAAATTTAAAAAACCATTAAACGGATCAAAAATATTAATATTGGGAGTAGCCTACAAGCCTGATTTGGGTGATTATAGAGAAAGCCCGTCTCTTAAAGTTATTGAGCTGCTGGAAGAGGAGGGGGCTGAGGTAAATTATCATGATCCTTATGTGGCTCGATTTACTCACAGGAACAAAGATTATATAAATATTGAATTAACGGCGGAAAGTTTGAGTAATTCAGACCTGACAGTTATAGCAACACAGCACAGATGCTATGATTATGATTTTATTCAAAAGTATTCCAGGTTTATATTTGACACCAGAAATGCTATGAAGGATGTAAAAAGCAGGGGGAATATTGAACTGCTTTAACTTTTTGTAACCTGGTGAAACCTGATGTAACCTGCTAAATCTTCCATAGTCACCTGGAGCGGAGAACTAAATTAATTTGAAATCACAATAAGACAAAAGGCTCTTCCGAGTTAATCTGTGAAGAGCCTTTTCCTAATCTTTTACTTTGGACTTTTGTTCGCTTTTGTTCTTAATACTAAAACCATGTATATTGGCATAAGCCGAAATTTTTTATTTTGTAATTGCCTGCTTCATTTTTGTCACATACTCGAATAAAGGCTTGGCTGATGCTTCTCCATGTTCTTCAATCAGCTTTACAATAGCACTCCCTACTATTACTCCATCAGAATACCTGCTTATTTCATATGCCTGCTCCGGAGTAGATATTCCGAAGCCTACTGCCGTAGGAATGTCAGTAACAGAGCGTACAGCATTGATTATGGAGGGCAAATCCGTTTTTATTGCTTGGCGTACACCTGTTACTCCCATTGATGAAACGCAATAAATAAAGCCTTTGGCCTCCGAAGCAATTTTTCCAATACGTGCCTCGGATGTAGGTGCAACTAGTGAAATAATGTCTACGTTGTATTTTTCACTGAAAGGCAGCAGTTCTCCTTTTTCTTCATAGGGAATATCAGGTATTATCACTCCGTCAATGCCAGACTCATTACAATCCTTGAAAAAATGGTCGTAGCCATAGGTAAACACAGGGTTGAGATATGTCAAAAATACCAGAGGTATTTTCGTCTTTAGTCGGACTGTCCTGACCATTTCAAATATTTTAGGCAGGTTTGTTCCAACGGAAAGTGCCCTGACATTTGCCTTTTGAATAACAGGGCCCTCTGCAATAGGGTCAGAAAAAGGTATCCCTATTTCAATAAGGTCGGCACCTGCAGCAGCTATTGAAAGTATGAATTCTGCAGTCTTCTCAAGTGATGGGTCCCCGGCTGTCAGAAACCCTATAAAGGCTTTGCCGTTAGAAAAAGCTTTTTCTATGTTACTCATGAATATCCACCCCCATATATCTGGCTATAGCAGCCACATCTTTATCTCCGCGTCCTGAAAGACACACGACAATTATCTGGTCATTATTCATGGAAGGTGCAAGCTTCATGGCGTGAGCTATGGCATGTGCACTTTCAATTGCAGGAATAATGCCTTCTGTTTTTGATAAATATTCAAATGCGTTTACTGCTTCAGCGTCTGTTACAGAAACATATTTCGCACGGTTAATATCATGCAGATAGGCATGCTCGGGGCCTATTCCGGGATAATCCAATCCAGCTGAAATAGAATAAACCGATGCGATCTGCCCATATTCATCCTGGCAGAAATAAGACTTCATGCCATGAAAAATACCCAGATTGCCCTTGGCGAGAGTGGCAGCATGCATATCGGTATTAATACCCTTCCCGGCGGCTTCACAGCCTATAAGCCGGACAGAGTTGTCATTAATGAAATCATAGAAGAGTCCCATGGCATTACTGCCGCCGCCGACACATGCTATTGCAGCATCGGGAAGTCTGCCTTCCTTTTCAAGTAACTGCTCCTTTACTTCTCTGCCTATTACACTCTGAAAATCTCTGACGATGCCGGGAAAGGGGTGGGGACCCATTACAGATCCTAGCACATAAAGGGTGTCATCAACCCTTGTGGCCCACTCCCTCATGGTTTCATTTACAGCATCCTTGAGAGTTTGCGTACCGCTTGTAACGGGGTGTACCTTTGCGCCTAAAAGTTCCATTCTGAACACATTGAGTGCCTGACGCCTGGTGTCTTCCAGCCCCATGAATATTTCGCATTCAAGTCCCATCAATGCGGCGGCGGTTGCAGTGGCAACACCATGCTGTCCGGCTCCTGTTTCAGCAATAACACGTTTCTTTCCCATTTTTTTAGCAAGAAGAACCTGCCCCAGCACGTTGTTTATTTTATGCGAGCCTGTATGATTCAAATCCTCTCTCTTGAGATAAATTTTAGCTCCACCCAGGTCTTTGGTCATTTTTCTGGCGTAATACAAAAGGGATGGCCTTCCGGCATATTCTTTTAAAAGGGTATTGAGCTCCTGGTTAAAGTTATAATCATTTTTATAGAAATTATAGCTTTCCTCCAGTTCTAGCAATGAGTTCATAAGAATCTCGGGCACATACTGGCCCCCGTGTTTACCATATCTTCCTTTTACCATTTATTTCACACTCCTGATAAGATTTACTATATTTTTTATTTTAAATTCATCTTTAAAGCCGTTGCTTTCAACTCCGCTGCTGATATCAACACAAAAAGGACGGGCAATATTTATTGCTTGGAGGACATTTTCATAATTCAAGCCACCTGCCAGAAAAAAGGGTAGGCTTATACTTCTGGTACTACCTACGCTACTCGTATCACACATACCATTCATACTGCCGGCAAGTTCCCAGTCGAAGCTTATGCCTGTACCGCCATATTCCTTGCCAGTAAAAGTGTCAAGGAGCAAGAAGTCTGTGCAGTACTGTCCTGCTTTACTTAAGGATTGGGCATCCTTAACCCGAACAGCTTTTATTATGGGTTTGAGGCAATCCGCTTTGACCAACTGATCAGTAAGGCATTGTACAAAGGAATTGTCTTCATCTCCGTGAAGCTGGATATAGTCAATAATACCTTGAACGCACAAGCGCTCGATAAAAGGGATATCAGCATTCACAAAAACCCCTACTGACCTGATTCTGTTGTCAAGGTAGGCCTTTAAGCGTTTTGCAATTTCAAAGCTTACCTGCCTACGGCTTTTGGCAAAGACAAAACCCACAAAATCAGGTAAAGCCTCATTACAATACTCAATATCCTGTTGTCTGGTTAAGCCGCATATTTTTATTTTAGTTTCCAATTTCACTCTGCACCTTTCACATTAAATTACTATCTTTGCATTATCAATTTTGTGTAGGTAATTTACTTTAGCCCGTCACATATAACTCGTCACATATAACTCGTCACATATAACTCGTCACATTTCACTCTTTACTTATCTGCTTTAAGCTTGCTTAGGGTGCCGGCAATATCTCCGCTTTTCATCAAAGTCTCTCCAATAAGTACGGCATTTGCTCCATTTGCCTTTAACACTGATATGTCCTCGGGTGTTTTGATTCCGCTTTCTGACACAAACAACCTATCCTTCGGTACAAGTTCTCTTAGGCTGATACTGGTGTTAATGTCCACTTCAAAGGTGTTAAGGTTTCTGTTATTTACACCGACTATTCTTGCTCCGGCTTCAAGGGCACTATAAATCTCTTTTTCATCATGGGCCTCCACGAGACAGGAAAGTCCTAACTGATCAGCAGTCTTAATGTAGTCTTTTATGGTTCTTGTATCCAGTATGGCGCATATGAGCAGTACTGCATCGGCGCCAATAGCTTTTGCTTCATATATCTGATATGCATCAATGGTGAAATCCTTCCTGAGCACAGGAAGAGATACCGACTGCTTTATTTCCCTTAAGTACCGGTCACTGCCCAGGAAGAAGTATGGCTCAGTCAGCACGGATATTGCGCCGGCGCCGGCACGTTCATATTCCCGGGCAGCGTCAAGATAGGGGAAATGCTCTGAAATAATCCCCTTTGAGGGAGAGGCCTTCTTGATTTCACAAATAAATGTAATGTCATCTGTTTTCAGAGCATTTTCAAAAGAATAGCTGGTGCTGCCCGAGGCGGCAGCCAAGGCAGCCAGAGCTTCCTTTTTTACGGTTTCGCAGGGTTTGGCTGCTTTGGCTTCAGCAACCCTTATTCTTGTTTTCTCAACAATTTTATCTAATATCATAAATACCTCACATCCTGTAATTGACTTTAGGAATTCGAAAGGGTAATAAATTTTTGCAACTGGGTATCTGCAGCACCTGAATCAATCAGCATTTCTGCCATTCGGACACATTCTCTTAATGTTATATGGTTGTGTGACATATATAGGCATAATGCGGAATTTAGAATGACTACATCCCGTTTTGGACCTTTCTGGCCGTTTAGAATATCCCTTGCTATCCGGGCATTTTCCCTGGGGTCACCACCAACCAGTTCGGAGGGCTGACATCTCTTGAGTCCAAGCTGTTCGGGACTGATGAAGAAGCTGTTCAACTTACCGTTATTGACCTCACAAATGGTTGTTGTGTCACAGAGAGTTACTTCATCTAGCCCGTCGTGGCCATGTACCACCATTGCACGCTTGACACCCAGGTTAGCCAATACCCTGGCCAGAGGCTCCACAAGGTTTTCATCATACACACCCAGAAGCTGCATATTGGCACCTGCAGGATTGGAAAGAGGGCCTAATATGTTAAAAATTGTTCTCACTGATAATTCCTTGCGGACCGGTGCCGCATATTTCATTGAGGCATGATAGGTGGGAGCAAACATAAAGCAAATACCGATTTTTTCGAGTATATGTGCACTCTGTTCTGCCGTAAGGGCTATATTTACGCCCAAAGCCTCCAACAAGTCGGCGCTGCCGCACTTGCTCGAAACTGAACGGTTGCCGTGCTTTGCAACAGGAACTCCTCCGGCAGATACAACAAATGCCGAAACAGTTGAGATGTTGAAGGTATAGGCCTCATCACCACCTGTTCCTACAATATCCAGAACATCCTTATCAGGACGAATTTTAGTACATTTTTCCCTCATAACAGTTGCACAGGCTGTAATTTCCTCAATTGTCTCTCCTTTCATGCGCATTGCAGTAAGGAATGAGGCAATTTGCGCATTAGTAGCCCGCCCCTCCATAATTTCTTCCATAACGGTTTTAGTCTGCTCGAGACTCAAATCCTGATTGTTTATTATCTGATAAATAGCTTCTTGGATCATATTATCTCCCATCTACGCGCATAGCGCGTACACAATTTATAATGAAAAGACAAGTATTGGCTTTTCGTAGCGCGAAAGATATAGCGGTAAGCACAAACTCATGTTTCGCGCTTTTAACGCTTACCTCCCAATATTAAGAAAATTCTCAAGAATTGTTTTACCCTTTGGGGTCAATATGGATTCGGGATGGAACTGAACTCCATATACGTCAGCATTTCTATGCTTTACCCCCATAACTTCTCCTGAACTGTCTTCGGCTATTATCAGCAGTTCGTCGGGCAGCGTTTCTTGTACCATAGATAGCGAGTGATACCTGGCTCCGTCAATAACCGGGGGAAGGTCTCTGAATAATTCGCTGCCATTTGCTATGTGTATCAGACTCTTTTTTCCGTGTTTAAGTTCTTTAGCATAGGATATAGTTGCTCCAAACACCTCACATATGGCCTGATGTCCGAGACATACTCCTAATATGGGTATTTTCCCGGTAAAATGACGGATAATCGTCTCGCATATCCCTGCATCGCTGGGTCTGCCAGGCCCGGGAGAAATAATTATATGAGAAGGCTGTAAGCCTTCAATTTCCGCTATAGTAAGCTCATCGTTTCTAATTACCTTTATATCATTATTTATGACTCCCACAAGCTGAAACAGATTGTAGGAAAAGCTATCATAGTTATCAATTAACAGAATCATCAGTCAAGCTCCTTTCCGGACAGTTCCAGTGCGTTAATAATTGCCTGGGCTTTGTTAGTTGTCTCAACATATTCGGTTTCAGGTACACTGTCGGCTACAATGCCTCCACCTGCCTGAACATACACCGTGTTATCCTTTAGAACGGCAAATCGGATTGCTATACAGGTGTCCATGTTACCGGTAAAATCTATATAACCTATAGCACCACCATATATACCTCTTCGAACTCCTTCGACCTCATTTATTATCTGGCATGCCCGTATTTTTGGCGCACCTGAGAGAGTTCCGGCGGGAAGCAGAGAAGAAATGGCATCCAGCTGATCAAGGCCTTCCCTTAATTTACCTGTAACCTTTGATTCAATATGAATAACATGTGAGAATTTCTTTATACTCAGATAATCCTCTACTTTTACTGAGCCGAAATCACTGATCCTGCCGAGATCATTTCTCCCTAAGTCTACAAGCATATTGTGCTCAGCAAGTTCTTTTTCGTCACTAAGTAATTCCTTAATTGCCTGAGCATCCTCATGGTCGGTTTTCCCCCTGGGTTTTGTACCCGCTATAGGAAAGGTGGATAGATTACCGTTCTGAAGTCTGAGCAGTGTTTCAGGAGATGTTCCGGTGATCTCAAGCTCCTTAAACTTCAGAAAAAACATATACGGCGAGGGGTTAGTTGTTCTGAGAACTCTGTACGCCTGGTAAAGACTTCCTTCATAACTGGCAGACCTTCTTATTGAAGGAACTGCCTGAAAAATATCACCCTCAAAAATATGTGACTTGACTTTATTAACTATTTCGCAATATTCCTCTTTGCTGAAAAAGGCCTTAAATTCCGACAACAGCCTTGAGGTGGAGGAGGGAACAGGTAATGAGGCCTTGATGAGGGAGGTTATATTATCCAATTCTTCAATTGCTTCATGGTAGTTGGCTTCCAGGTTATCGGTTTTAATATTAATCATTAGTATTATTTTTTGTTTAAAATGGTCAAAAGCTATAACCTTGTCAAACAGCATAAGGTCAACATCATAAAAATTAGTCTGGTCCTTACCTTCAAGTTTTAATGACGGTTCAGCGTACTTAATGTAATCATAGGCAAAGTAGCCCACAAAGCCTCCCGTAAACGGAGGGAGAAAGTCCAGCTTTGGGCTTTTGTATTCCTTAAGAATATCCCTGATGTAGCTGTTAGGATTTGAGGTTAGAGTTTTTAGCTCCTTAATTCCCGTAATCTCCAGCAGTCCATCCTTGCATTTCAGCTCAAGGGTGGGATTAAAGCCTAGAAAAGAGTAGCGGCCCCATTTTTCACCGCTCTCAACACTTTCAAGCAGGTAATATTGACTGCTTATTGCGCTGATATTCTGTAGTACTGCAATAGGGGTTTTGATGTCGGCAAATAATTCCCGGCTCACCGGTATCACGGTATAGCCCTCAGATAGGTTCTTTGCTTCATCGAGACTTGGTTTAAACATTTTACCACTCCTTTAAGATTTATTTAGCTTACGTGTGAATAGTTACACTGGTAACAGTTCACGGCGTAGCAACAATGATGAAAATAAAAACACCCGCCCATGACTAGAAATATAAGTCAAGGACGAGTGTAGAATTCACCCGCGGTGCCACCTTGTTTTGTAAGATAAATAAACCTTACACGCTTATAGAAATACCAACATATTTCCCACATATAACGCATGTGTTACGTCGCAGAATACTTTGAAGAACAAGATCTTCATTTGACTGCGCCCTCAGTGGTCCATTTGATGTACTGCGTTCTGCGGGGCTCTCAGCTTCCCCCGCTCTCTGTAAGTGCACGTTCGGAATAATTGAAAATAATATTCCAACACCGTTATCTCCACTTCAACGGTTTAGAGGAATAGTTAAATAGTAATTTAACTGTTCCTACAGGGCAGATATTTAATTAATAATAGATTACAGCTGATATTTGTTTTTGTCAATATGGAATTTTTATAAATTTGATACATATTATTACAATTTACTCCCGTACCAGCTTTAAACAATGGGTTGCACACAAAGCAGCTGCACATCTTTGTATGGCTCATCTCAGGCCGTAAAACCGCCGTCCAACAAGCCGCATCCATGCGCCTCTTGGACTTAAAGTGACCTCCTGTCACTTTGTCGGCAAACGCCCTGTTCTTTGCCAGCAAAACCGGCAGCTGCTTTTAACCATGCTTCCCATTGTTTCAAAGCCGTACTCGCGTAAATTGTAAAGCTATATGTTAAAGAATGCAAAGCATAATGAGTAAAAATAGAGCAGTTACAAAAATAAATATCAGTTTTTCCCGTACCAGCTTTAAACAATGGGTTGCACACAAAGCAGCTGCTTAATGAAAAATCTGATATATCCCTACGGCAATAAGCAGTAAGCCTGAGATGACTGTTGCCTGGTCGCCGAGGAATTTGGCTGCCCATCGTCTTCCTATAACTTCACCGAGAGAAATTGTTGCAATACTAAATACTATCACTGCGAGAGTCAATACACCAATATTTACTCCCGTCATACCAGCACCGAATCCTGTCCCCAGACAGTTTACAGCCAGCGCTATGCCAAGGAGTACCGATTCCTTCAGAGAAATATCACCTGAATAATCTCTATCCGCAAGACTTGGATTATCTATTACAGCTCGTAATTCTCCAATGTATTGATGGGAGGTTTGAGATTCCACTTTAGTGTTATTCTTTATTTTATTAATATAATAGCTGATTATTGTATATAGACCTATGAAACACACTATTGAACCGCCGATTATATTGCCGTAAATGTTTGGAATGTAGTTGGCAAGAGCGCTTCCCAACAAACTTGACAGTAGAGTTGCAATTCCTGAAAATAGAGCAATTGCGAAATTTGACCTAAAGGGGACCTTTATTTTTCTTGATCCATAGGCAAGGCCGATAACCATATTATCAAGATTTGGTGCTAAACATAGTAGAAATATGGATATAAAACTAACCACTGAAAAATCACCTCACTAGGTCAGTATATTGACCTTGTGAGGTGATAGTGTATGTCCGGTAATAATATACCTTTGCTAATTATGTTAATATTACTTACTTTTCTCTTTATCCGAACTCTTTGAGGTGTCTTTATTCAGAGAACGGAGAATCTTCTCTGCAACAATTTTGCGGGCATTTGCTTCACTGGTAAGCTGAAGTGCAAATAAACGCAGAGAGGTTTCGTAATCTTCATCAGATAGTTGCTCAATATTTGCAGAAAGCATATTAGATACTTTACTGAAGGCTTCATCCTGAAGCTTTGCCAGTTCTTCAAAAAAATTTTGATATTTCGCTTCATCTGATAAATTGCTCAAGGAGCCTGCTATAAGAGGTATGGGCAAAATTGGTTTAAGCATTGACATAATGTAAAGAGTCACAAGATGAACTCTATCGTACTTTTTATTGACCGGACGCTTAAGATAGCCCTCTTTAACATAATTATTTACCATGCTTGAGGTTATTACCTTACCTGAGGCATCAGTATCAAAAAGTTGCAAAAGCCGGTCAAGATAAGTTACAACCTGATCCATATACAGATCTATACCGGGAAACTGATTCCAACCTTCAGTTTTGAATGTGCTTAGTTCAGCTGAGAATTCAGATAAATCCTGTCTAAGCATATCAAATTTATCGAGCTTGGAGGCATTTGCTTCTCCAGTAATAGCTTTAGAAATATTAATTTTTTCTGAATCTATTTTGTCAGTATTTTTATCAGTACTCAAGTTAACCTCCAATTTTTATATGTTTTAAGTATAGCACATAAAGTTAATTTTACAATGTAGTTATTGATAGACATTGACAACACAGATAAAAACGTGTAACATAGTAATCAAAACTAGATGATATGATTTTTAGTTGTGTATTATTATAAGTATTATTACATATTAAAACAAATAATTACAAAAAGTAACACAGTACAGATTTAATATTATATTAAAGCTGCGGAAGGAAACAATATGATATAGATTTTGTGAATGGAAGGTGATTGCGTTGATGAAATTAAACAGTAAAAGAATTACTGTATGGGGAGATTCAATTATGAAGGGAGTAATTCTTGATGAACAGGATGGTAAGTATAAGGTACTGAAAAACAGCAGTGTAAACAGTTTTGCCGAGATAACCGGCTGTTCACTTAAAAATAATGCATATTTCGGAATGACCTCGACAAAGGCACTTAATAGGATGGTCAGTTCCTTGGAAAAACAGTCTTTGGACAAGAATGATATTGTTATATTGGAATTTGGAGGAAATGACTGTGATTTTAATTGGGCAGAGGTATCTGGTTCACCTGATTTCGAGCATCAGCCGAAGACTACTATAGAAACCTTTAAAAATTCACTTCAGAATATGATAACCTTATTCAAGGTAAAAGGTGTAACACCAATACTTATGAATCTACCACCCCTGGAGCCTGAAAGGTATTTCAACTGGCTTTCAAGAGGGCTGAACAAAGATAACATACTTCGGTTTCTTGGTGATGTATCAAGGATATATCGCTGGCAGGAGGCGTATAATAATGCTGTTGAGTGGGCGGCAAGACAATACAACTGCAGGTTGATAAATGTAAGAGAAAGGTTTTTGGTAAGTTTTAATTACAGCTCACAATTTTGTGCCGATGGAATTCATCCCAATGAAAAGGGACATGAAAAAATATTGGAATCACTACTGGAATTTGCTTTTTAATACATTATAACATTAGTTTTAAAATCCTTGATAACTGAACCGGACTGACAGCACATGTACTACTGTCAGTCCGATTCAGTTAAATAATTACCGGGCTTCCAGTTCGGCAAGCTTTGTATCTATATCCTCTTCTGTGATTGCCGAAAGGTAATTTGTTTTGAACTCCTGAGCTTTTTTCAGCATTTCAATGGATTTTTCGGTATTTCCCTGTTTATCAAGTACCAGTGCATAATCATAATAAGCTTCTGGGAATTTCGGGTTAAGCTCCATAAGCTTTTTAAAGGTTTCCATAGCTTTATCCTGGTCTCCCAGAAGAAAATAGGTCTGTCCCAGATTATCAACTATTACAGCACCCGAACTATTATAATCAAGGGCTTCAAGATTAAAACTCAATGCTTTTTCAAGGTCTCCTTTAAGATTATACAAATACCCAAGACTACCGTAAATATTTGTATTTTTGTACTTGGGAATTACTTTTTCCAATAATGTGATAGCTTCATCAAGCTTACCCTGTTTCCAAAGGCCAAGAGCGTAATTTGCCTCAATGTTATATAGCTCGCTGTTAGAAATCTTGGGTGACCGCATTTGTTCGTCAAAAATTTTCATTGCCTCTTCCAATTTACCACTTTTAAGAAGCATATACCCATATGTTGTCACAACGTTTGATTTGGCAGCGCCGGTATTATATGCCTGTTCAAGCCAGTTAATAACCGCTGCATTATCTCCGCTTGCATAAGCCTTGTTAGCTTTTATTATGAAATATGTCGATTTAATTTTTCTAAACAAAGATATTTCCTCCTCTGTGTATGTGGATAAAGTAAAACTCCGTTAATATGTTATTCGATTTTTATTATATCAAATAGTGTCCAAATGTACAGGTGTTGAACATATGTGTTATAATTGGGGATGGTCAAAAAAAGTTAAATATGACTTTAAACCGGCCGCCATACTGGTTGAATTTAGATTCTATAACAATTGGATGAGGTGTATTTTCGAATGGAGTATGATATTCACATAAAAAAGGCAGTACTGCATATTTTGGACACAAGCATTAACTTTCCGGTTTTTTCAAATAGAGAGCTGGAGCTGGATGGAGAGATTTCTGAATTCCTTGAAAAGCATATAGCTAAAATATTTGAAGACACTAACTTGAAGAAGGCTCAGTTTGTTGGAGAGGCTAATCCCGCACGGGATATTTGTGCTGCTGTAAAAAATGATGAAGGCTGTTTTTTGGAGGCCAGCAGTGCTTTAGGCGGTATGTTATTTGATATAATGCTAAAAAATGTTGATATTACACCGGCCGATCTCATATGCTGCTTGTGTTACATAAATAATGAACAACATCTGGGTATATTAAAGCTGAACTATAAAACTGGATTTACCCACTATGTAAATCAACAGGAGGAGGGGGCCAGCAACTCGATAATAAGACATAAAACCCTTCTCCCATCAGACGGACAGAAGGTGGACGAAGCAGTTTTGATAAGTATGGAAACAGGACAACTTAAGCTTTTGGAGAAACTCTATGAAATAAACGGGGCAAAGGAGTACTATTTATCCCAATATATTTTCAATTGTTCCACTGACCTTTCGGATAATCAAAAATTGAAAATAATTGACAACGTTACAAAGAAAATCAATAAGAAATACTACGATGAAGATTTTGACAAGGTGGCCAAACTAAAAAAGGTAGTGTCCGACAGCATTGAGGAGAATAAGGAAATAAGGCTTGAAGCTATAGCCGAAGAAATCTTTGAAACAAATCTGACTGTAAGAGAAGAATACATTCAGGAGATCCAGAAAGCCGGACTCAAGGATGAAGCAATTGAAATTCCAGAGAAAATCGCCGAGAAGAAATTTAAAACCCATAAAATAAAGACCGACACAGGTATTGAAATTAATTTTCCTCTCAGCTACTACGACAACAGGGAGATGATAGAGTTCTATAACAATCCTGATGGCTCCATCTCAATCATAATAAAGAATGTAAGTAAGATTACAAATAAATAACGTCTTTACTTCCTATGCCTCTCAATAAGGCTTGAAGAAATAAAGGAAGGAAGATATTTTTTCCATAAGGGCTCAGCTTCGGCATATTCATAAGTCGATATTTTTTCATATAGCCAGGTTCTGTCAAAGGACGCTCCTTTTAAAGGTATATTTAAAGGATTATTATCTCTATCCAGAAGATTTGTGCCGTCAGAGTATACTTTATAATTAATACCGGAGGCATTGAGTATGGTTGGAGATATATCAAGAAAAGATGCCACGACCTTGTTTTCTGAGTATTTCTGATTATCAGGTGTAATAATGAACAAAGGTACAAATTCGAAATATTTGTCTTTGTCTATAAAGGACGCCTGTGCAAACTCAGCTGAATTTATATTTGGGGTATGATCGCCGTAAATTATTATATAAGTATTTGGAAATTTCTTTTTTACCTCGGTCACATGATTTTTTATTGATTCATCGACATAGCTGAAGGCATTAAAGTAATTTTTTACCAGCTCATTTTCAATATCATCATATAACGGATTATTGTAATATTCTCTGGCACTTTCAAAGGGACCATGGCTTGTCATGGTTATAATGTATGAAAGAAAGGGCTCTTTTGTTTTATTCAACTTATCGAAGGCAAAGGAAAATACTTTGTCATCGGGAGCACCCCAGCCTACGTCCTCATAATTCATTGAGCCTATGTCGTAGAACTTTTTAAAGCCCATTTTTGAAAGGGCAATATTTCTGTTATAAAAGGTTCCTACATTACCATGAAAGGCCATGGTATCATAAGATGCTTTTGATAGCTTAGATATCACTGAATTCGGATATTTGTATGAGGTTAGTTTGATAGCCGGGAAGGAATCCAGTGGCTCTACACTGTTTATAACAGAAAATTCAGTATCGGAGGTGCCTCCGCCTTGATGATAACTCAATGTATACGGATAATAAATACTATTATTGGTTAATTCGTTTAAGTAAGGCATTACAAACGAATTTTTATGCTTTTGACTTATGATATTTGAATCCATGGATTCAACCTGAATGATTACAAAGTTTGGTTTGGTGGAATAAATAGCTGGAGTGTCGGAATCTTTTTCTGTGCCAGCCTCATTACCTCCTGTTTGTAATTTGCCATAATTTATTTGTTCAATAAGCTTTGTTTCACTATAGTTTTTTATTATATTTACCGCACTGTTTGCAAGTGTTCCATACCTCTCGACAATTTCCGTTTCACCGGTATACCTGTCATCCATATACTGGACTATTGATCTGTTGGAATAATAGTTATTGATCTCTACAGAAATAAGTGTAATTAAAGAAAGAGCGAGTACGGTAAACTTTAATATAGGGAGTGAATGCTTTCTGTTCTCCTTTTTGAAGTATTTGAAGAAAATATATAGAGCGGGGGGCACGTCAATAAAAACCACAAGAAGCTGCATGCTTTTGGGATTTGCTAAATGAGTTGCAGAAATAAGTGCCTCTTTAAACAGGGAAATCCACTGTAAAAAATGAAGATAGCTGTGGTAATACAAAAAGTAGGATATGTTTGTAAAGCAATAAATGCCCTGAGCTATCATTACAACTAAAAAAACATACCGAGATTTAAAGCTGAGCACTATGGCAAATACTATAATATTGCACAGCAAACTGAATTCAAATTTGTAAATCAGTAATTCTTTTGTAGCCTGCGGGATCAGGAAGTAGTTATATAATGTTAGTTTTATGCTATTTATAATAATAAAAAGAACAACTATACTGAACAACTTTCTATATTGCTTGTCACTAAAGGCGGCTTTAATATTTTTTGTAATATTGTTTAAAATACTCATAAGCATTAACTTGCACAGCATTCCTTTCCATCTGCAATTATTTAATCTACTTCTTTTCAGAGTAAGGCCCAAGTTATCGATAGACGATGGGGAGCTATACATATAATATTATTTTACTTTATTTTCTCCATTATTCCCATGGTATTTTTATAGGATTGCTGTATATACGGCCTGTTATAATCTGTTATATATTTTCCTGAGATATTATTGATATCCGGTATGGGGATAATTTTAAACACTGGTCTGTTATTCACATAATATTTATCAACCCAGGTAGGGACATAATCTACAGCCTTTATTACTACACCCTTATCAGGAGCCTTTTCCAGCTGAAGGTTTACAATCACACCATCTTCGGTAAATACTTTATTTGGCCTGTTTGCTTTATCCACTCTTCTGTATCCAGATATAAAGTTTCCCATTGAATAGATAATATATTTATCCCGTCCATTAACTTTTATAATTTCAGACTTTTGAATAACATGAGGATGCGATCCGAGAATGATATCGGCACCCCACGATATAAGCTTCTTAGCTAACGTCTTTTGGGTGGAATTGGGTTCTCTCTGATACTCAGTTCCCCAATGCACAATGACAATTACAGCATCTGCTTCTGCATCCTTGGCAGCTTTTATATCCTTTTGCATTTGCTGCTCATTAATAGGACTTATGTAAGTGTTTTTCTGTTCAGCGCTGAGTTTCCTGTCCAGCCCGTTAAACATTCCCGAATAGGCAAGAATACCAAGCTTTACTCCATTAACCTCTTTAATGACATATTTATTGCTGCCATTGGTTGAACTTCCGACATTTATCATATTACTATTTTTTATCATTTCAATTGTGCGGGATAATCCGGTTATGCCTCTGTCCAGGCAGTGGTTATTAGCTGTTGATAATATATCAAAGCCTGCTCCCGACAAGGCTGACAGTATGGCATCCGGAGTATTGAAACTCGGGTAGCTTGTATAGCCTGTTTTTGGACCAGCTGTAACTGTTTCAAAATTTCCTATTGTCAAATCTGCTTTTGAGAGATAGGGCTTAACATATTCCAGAAAACCTGTAAAATCATAGGTGCCCGTTTTTGGAGAGTATGCGTTATTCAGGTTGCCCTGGTGGGCCATAATATCACCAACCGCAGAAATGGTAACTGAAGCAGGAGCTGCTCCGGTATCGGTTTTGTTTTCTGACTTACTGCTGGACTCTGACTGGGACGGAGATTGTGAGTCTGGTTTTGCTTCCTTTTGTTCATTGGATGGTGCGTTTGTTTTTGTGCTTTCATCTGAAGAGGATGGCTCGGCAGATGAAAAAGACGGCTCTGCTGATGAAGAAGATGACTCTGCAGATAAAGAGGAATCTGCGCTCTGGGGTTGTCCTGATGTAACAGTTGTACTGGCTGATGCATATTCAGACCCGGGGGTCGAAGGAACTTCAGAAGTATTAAAATCGTTAATAGCATATATAATTGATGAACTTCCCAGCAGAATACAGCACATTATACCCAAAACAATAAAAGTATGCTTGAAAAGACGATATTTGCTATTCATTTATATGTACCTTTCTAAAAACAAAAGAATTTTATATACTATAAAAACTATCAATAAGACTATATCATAAATTAGTATTTAATTGGTATACAATTTGTATAATAAGCAAAAATTAATTAACAAAAACAGATGTTTCACCGTTTGTTTATTGTAATTGGGTTTAGAACTGTGTTAAATTGGTATTATTATATTGTATGATATTATTGAAAATGAGGGAGTTATGGAGGTTGATATATATGGAAAAAATCAACAGAATTATTCTTGTTGTACTGGATAGCGTGGGAATAGGGGAACTGCCAGATGCTCCGGAATACGGAGATGCCGGCAGCAACACTCTGGGAAATATAGCAGGCAGCTGTGGTGGAATTAACCTTCCGAATATGGTACGTATGGGGCTGGGTAAAATCGACGGAGTGGACTATCTGCCGATTCCCCGGGATATCACTGGAAGCTATGGGAGAATGGCGGAAGTTTCAAAGGGTAAAGATACTATTACCGGACATTGGGAAATAGCAGGTCTTCAGTTGAAATATCCATTCCCTACCTATCCTGACGGTTTTTCAAAGGAGCTGCTGAATAAATTTGAGCAACTGACCGGAAGAGGAATATTGGGCAACTGTGTGGCTTCCGGCACAGAAATAATTAAAGAATTCGGCGAAGAGCATATGAAAACAGGAAAGCTGATTGTCTACACCTCTGCCGACAGCGTATTTCAGATTGCTGCACATGAGGAGATTGTTCCTATAGAAGAGCTATATAAAATATGTCAGATTGCCAGAGAAATGCTTCAGGGAGAAAATATGGTGGGACGAGTTATCGCCCGCCCGTTTACAGGGCAGCCGGGGGATTTCTCACGAACTTCAAACAGAAGAGATTTTTCTGCTGAGCCAACCTCTGACACAATACTTGATAGACTCAAACAAAAAGGGCTCGAGGTTATTGCAGTAGGCAAGATAGAGGATATTTTCTCCGGCAGGGGTATTACCCTGGCCGAACACACCAAGAGTAATATGGACGGTGTGGATGTTACCTTGAAATATATGAGGGAAGACAATAAAGGACTTATTTTCACAAACCTTGTGGACTTCGATATGGTTTTCGGCCATAGAAATAATCCTGAGGGTTATAAGCAGGCTTTGGAGGAATTTGATGCAAGACTCCCGGAAATTATCACAACGATGAGGGAGGAGGATCTTCTGATAATAACTGCTGACCACGGCTGTGATCCGACAACTCCTAGTACAGACCACTCCAGAGAACATGTACCCGTACTTCTGTATGGAAAAAATATAAGACAGGATGTTAACCTTGGAACCAGAAGAAGCTTTTCAGACCTGGCAAGTACTATATCAGAAGCTTTTGGAATTGAGAATATTTTTCCCGGTAAAAGCTTTTACAGAGATATAGCAAAATAGGAAATACGTTTGACAATGAAATTTTTATGTATTATTATCGTTATAGAACTGCTATCCTTAAAATGAAGTCTTTCTATCAATATGCTTAATAATAGGCTTGATTTTAATATGGATAACTTGAAAATTGAATATTTGGGTGCAGATATGGGAAGCAGGTAAGAACCCTGCACGGTCCCGCCGCTGTATTGGAAGAATTCTTTAAGATATACCACTGGTTGTAGAATCGGGAAGGTTTAGAGAGTGATGATGCCTAAGTCAGAATACCTGCCTGTATCCAGGGAATGGTTAAGCCCATTCTTCGACACTATAACTCTACGAGAGATAGGGGAGGTGATTGTCAATTTTATACTGTATAGTTTTATACGGTTATAAAATTAGTTGGAGTGTAATTAAGCTTTTTAGCCCGATATTACATGGTTCCTGTATAATGGTTCAATGTCAGCCGGGAAATGCTGCACTCCAGTGATGCTGTACTTACAAATACATCGCCCCTTGAACACTACGTGTTTAAGGGGTTTTTTAATGTGTTTTTATTTTTTGCTGTTGCTTTTTATATTTATTTATTGGTGTCAATTTGAAAAAGTAAAATCGGAGGACATTTGAATGAAAAGAAAAATATTATCATTGTTACTTATTATAGTACTAACAGTAGGATTATTTGCAGCTTGCGGGCAACAGGGTGCGCCCTCTACCGGAAGCTCGGCCGATACTTCTGCCACTGTCTCAGCTGGAACTGAGACGTCTGGACAAACAGTTGATGGGGAAAAAACACAGGCCATTTCAGATAACAAAGGGACAACCTACCCTTTAACCTTAAATGATGAAAATGGAACATCCATAACAATAAAGTCAAAGCCTGTAAAAATTGTTTCACTTCCACTGGGAATCTGTGAGATGCTCATGTCAATGGTTGAAAAGAATGAAATTGCTGCTATGACCTATTATGTTGATGACCCTGTTGTCTCAAATATAGCTGGAACTGCGAAGGGTGTGGGGCAAAGACTTGACTTTAATGCAGAAAAAATAATTGCACTGCAGCCCGATCTTGTGCTGGTAGATACCTGGCAGGATGCCAATATTGTTAAACAGCTGAGAGATGCCAATATAAATGTTTTTGTTACAAGAACATTGACAAATGTTGATCAACAGAAAGAAATGCTCAGACTTCTGGGGAAAATTACAAACAATGCTGCAAAGGCCGAAGAAATTGTAAATTGGATGGATCAGAAGCTTAAGGCTGTATCGGATAAAATTGCTGGACTTAAGGAAGATCAGAGACTGACAATTATTGATTACAGTGAAATGGGTTCTACAAGTGGCAAAGATACAAATTTTGATGATGTGGTTACAAGAGCAGGACTTATCAATCCCGTCTCCAAGGAAGGTCTGGCAGGCTGGCCCGAGCTGTCCAAAGAGATGATAGTAAAATATAACCCTGATATAATCTGTCTGCCTTCCTGGTATTACGATAGTAAGATAAGCCTTGATTCTCTGTCCAAGTCCATCAGGGAAGATAAATCCCTTGCGGGGGTAAAAGCAGTTAAGAATAATAGAATTATTACGATACCTTACAATCACATAACTACAACCTCTCAATATTCAGTGTTGGGTATTGAAGATATGGCAAAAGCCGCATATCCTGATTTATTTAAATAGACGTGGAGGCCCCCCGGTGATAAAATCAAATATTAAAATTGGAATAATACCGTTAATGCTTATTGTTTTACTGATTGTAATGGTAGCCGGCACTGCCATAGGTGCGGTTTATGTACCGTTTTCAGATACCTTCAGAATAATACTTAAAAATATTGGAATTCTGCCCAATGCAACCTTTTCGGAAGGGCAGGAGCCAATAATATTTCTTGTAAGATTCCCAAGGGTGGCAGTAGCTGCCCTTGCAGGTATTGCACTTGGCAGCTCAGGTGCAGTCATGCAGGGCATGTTCAGAAATCCCATGGCAGACCCCGGTATACTTGGAATATCCAGTGGGGCTGGTCTTGGCGCTGTCCTGGCAATAAAGCTGGGTCTGGTCGCAGCAGGTATGTTCATGCTGCCCTTGTTCGCCTTCGTCGGTGCCTTCGTTGCTATTATGGCAATCTACATATTATCTTACAGAAAAGGAAAAGTACCTGTTCTGACTTTAATACTATCAGGTATTGCTATAAGCACTTTTCTGGGGGCAATAACAAATATTATACTGACACTTTCCTATGATTATCAGGTTAAGGAATTCCTTTTCTGGTCAACAGGAGGCCTTGAAGGCAGGCGTTGGGAACATTTTCAGCTGATATTATTACCTGTTCTGATAAGTGTAATCCTCATGCTGGTTTACTCAAGGGACTTGAATGTGCTGCTTATGGGTGAGGAAGAAGCTAAATCAGTGGGACTTAACACAGGACGGCTTAGAACAATTTTATTGGTACTGGTATCGGTGGCAACTGCCAGCGCTGTTTGTGTAACCGGAGCGATAAGCTTTGTAGGACTTATTGTCCCTCATATAATGAGATTGATGGTGGGGCCTGACCATAAGATACTACTCCCGGCCAGTTCAATTGGAGGTGCAATATTTCTTGTGATTTGTGACCTTATTTCCAGAGTTGTTGCAATCCCGTATGAGTTAGGTGTAGGTATTATTACTTCCCTGCTTGGAGCACCGTATTTCCTTTATCTTCTTCTTAAATCAAAAAAAGAAGGGGGCACCGTGATATAACTATGGATAGCCTGATTAAAATAGAAAATCTTAATTTTACAATAAACGATAAAAAAATTCTCTGCGGAATAAGCCTCGGTATTAAAGAAGGTGAATTTGTTGGACTAATCGGACCTAACGGAGCCGGAAAAACGACATTTTTAAAGTGTATTAACGGAATCAACAAGGCTGAGGGTGAAATAATAATAAAAGGTAAGCATATCAGGGATTTTACTGATAAAAAGCTGGCAAGAGAAATTGCTCTTATGAATCAGAATACAACCATAGGCTTTCCTTTTTCAGCTCTTGATATTGTTCTGATGGGAAGATATCCCTATCTTAAGAGATTTCAGGCAGAGTCAAAACAGGATCATGCCATAGCAAAAAGAAATATGTGCTATACCGATACAGCTATGCTTGAAAATAGTCCTGTAACTGAAATGTCAGGAGGGGAGAGACAAAGGGTTATGTTTGCTAAAACCCTTACGCAGGAAACGGAGATTGTACTGTTGGATGAGCCTACTGCCAGCCTTGACATTACATATCAGGAACAGATCTTTAAATATTCCCGTGAGTTGGTATGTCAAGGGAAAACCGTGATTGCTGCAATACATGATCTTAAGATTGCAGCAAGATACTGTACAAGGCTCGTACTTATGAATAGCGGAGGGATTGTAGCAGACGGTGTGCCCGAAAAGGTACTTACTTCAGAGAATTTATCTGCTGTTTACGGAGTTAATGCGCTGGTTTATAGAAATAGAATAACCGGTCATTTGGACCTTATTATCAACAGCAACACATATGAAAAAAAATCAGAGAGAGTTCATGTTATTGGCGGGGGAGGTGCAGCATCGGCTGTTCTCCGCGAGCTATACGAACGAGGCTATACAGTAACTGCAGGAGTTTTTTCCCATGGAGACAGCGATATATCCAGTGCTGAAGTTTTCGGAATAGAATATGTGGTTGAAAAGCCTTTCAGTGAGATATCTGCTCAGATGCATTCGAAAAATGTTGAGTTTATTAGAAATTCAGGTTTAACAATTCTTTGTAATATGCCCTTCGGGCCACAGAATGTTAAAAATCTTGAAGCAGCGCTAGATTCAAGAAAACTTGTTATAGTAGAGGATGAAGAACCAGAAACAAGGGATTTTACCGGCGGTATGGCCCTTGAACTCTATTCACAACTAAAGAAGAGAGCAGTTGCAGTGATAACATCAGCCCAGCTGCATGAAGTTTTATAGTTTTCTACTTAAGAATTTTTGATTTTATGTTGCTCTCTTCAGTAAACCGCTAACAGCTTAGGAGGATATATGGGAAAATTAATTCTTGTAACAGGTGGTGCCCGTAGCGGCAAAAGTACATTTGCAGAAGAAAAGATCAGAGAACTGGGAAATGCTGTACTTTATGTTGCGACTGCAAAACAGATAGATGAAGAAATGGAGCAAAGAATAGCCAAACACAAGGCTCGCAGACCGGCTGTATGGGAGACCTACGAGGGCTATAAGAATCTTGATATGGCCCTTGATGGATTAATAAAAGGCAAAAGTGCTGTACTTCTGGATTGTGTCACGATAATGATATCAAATCTTATGCTGGATGAAAGCTTTGATTGGGACAGCCTTTCAAGAGAAAGAGTAGAAGAAATAGAAGACCATATTCTTCATCAGATAGAACGGCTTGTCAGTGTTATTAAAATGAATGAGGTTACATTTATTTTAGTAACAAATGAGGTTGGGCTCGGTGTAGTGCCACCGACTTCCATGGGAAGGGACTTCCGGGATATTGCCGGAAGAATGAACCAGTTTCTCGCCCGGACAGCAGACGAGGTTTATTTCTGTGTTTCAGGTATACCTATGAAAATTAAGGGAGGTTAGCTTGAAAGACTTCGATAATGCTCGTCTTTCAAACTAACCTATGAATTTATGGCCGTGCGAAATATTCAAAATATTTTCAAATGATATCAAATATTTTGAAAGCGCACATGGCCAATTAACCTCCTTATTCGCCACATTGCGGATATTGGAGTGTACGAACTTCATTACATTTTGTGGCTGCTAAAGTGGCCAAAGCCGCTGAAAGTGGCTTAGGAGGTTAATATGAAAGCCTTGAAAAGATTTGTGCTGATGCTGCAGTTTTTTACAAGAATACCAATAAAAATACAGATTACCGCTAACAGCTCCGATTTTGGAAAGGGACTCTTATTTGCACCTTTTGTAGGACTTATAATCGGAGCTGTTCTAACAATTACAGCATACGGATTACTGTTTATTTTTCCTAAGGTTATGGTTTCAGCAATAATCCTTGTTCTTTACATGGTAGTAACCGGGGGACTCCATCTTGACGGCTTGGGTGACACCTTCGACGGAATATTTTCAAACCGCCCCAGAGAAAGGATTCTGGAGATCATGAGGGACAGCAGGGTTGGAACTAATGCTGTCCTGGCTGTCTTCAGTGTTTTACTTCTGGATTTTGCGGCACTTACACAAATTAACAATGAATACTATTTGCGAATAATTCTGCTGATGCCCATGGCCGGAAGAATCGGTTCCCTTGTAGGAGCGGCAGCTTCAAACTATGCCCGACAGGGGGAGGGGCTGGGAAAGTCTTTTATAGATTTCTGCGGCAGAAAGGAACTGGTGTGGGGGTTAGTCATATACTCTGTGATCAGCTTGCTGACTCTGGACTATAAATTGTGGATTGTTATGCTGCCGCCGCCAATATTAGCCTTTTTTTTGGTACGATATTTCAGCAGCAAAATAGGAGGAGCAACCGGAGACATACTTGGAGCTGTCTGTGAGCTGAACCAATGTATATTTCTGTTACTGACATGCGCATTGCTGGCATAATTCCTGCCCTATGTAAAAGATCAAAGGTATGGGTGATTCTTGAAAAAAGCGGAATAGCTACGTTTCCCATAGAAGAAGGCAATGTCCCCAAAACAACTCCGTTAATGCAAATCTGAGAAAAAAACGCAAGATATCACTTTTGGAGGTTTCCCAGCTATGTAACGGATTCCATAGACAAATTACCAAATAGTTCTTTTATAATTGTTTGTAATGTTATAAAATAATAACATAAACGAACATTCGAAGGGGATATAATTGAGAAAGCTGACAGATTTAAGGATTGATGAACTGGCAGGGTATTCCTGCGATTGCAGCTGCGGTAGAAAACACAGCGTGGACATTAAAAAAATATCCATAGGAAATGAGATATATAGGGAACTACCAGCTATACTAAGTGAGTTCAAACAAAAGAAAATATTTATTATTGCCGATGATAATACTTATAGAATATATGGGGAAAAAGTACTTGAGTACCTTGAAGAAAAAGGCTTTAAGACAACCTCCCATGTTTTTGCTTCAAAAGGGCACCTGGTTCCCAATGAAGAAGCCTTGGGAAGACTGCTTGTTGAAATTGACAGTGAAGTTGGGATGATTGTCGCAGTTGGATCAGGGTCCATAAATGATATTTCCAGAATGATAAGCAGTAAGCTGGGAATTCCCTATATAATTGTGGGAACAGCACCTTCCATGGATGGATATGCATCAACTGTATCCCCTTTAATAATTAATGGTTTTAAGAAAACCTTTGAGGCTGTTTATCCATACGCCATTCTTGCAGACATGGAGATTCTGAAAGCTGCTCCCAAAGATATGATTTGCGCGGGCTTTGGTGATATACTTGGAAAGCTGACGGCCTTGAGTGATTGGAGACTTTCTAGAAAATTGAATAAAGAATACTACTGCCAAGCCTGTGTTGAGATGGTTGAGCTTGCCATAAAAAAATGTATTGATAATGCTGAAGCAATTAATTCAAGGGAGCCTAAAGCCATTGGATACCTTATGGAAGCATTGATTCTGTCGGGGGTAGTAATGGGTATGGTGGGCAATTCAAGACCTGCTTCCGGTTCTGAACATCATCTTTCTCATTACTGGGAAATTGATGCCCTGGCCAGGGGAGTTGAACACCCTTTGCACGGTAATTCAGTGGGAGTTGGAACAGTTATTATCAGCAGGATTTATAAGAAAATTAAAGAGATAATACCTTTGGACTTTGAACTGCCGACACCTGAATTTGTAATTGAGCAGTTAAAGAGTGCAGGAAGCATCTGTGATCCCAAAGCGTTGGGAATAGAAAAGGAGGTCTTCCGAAACAGCGTAATTCATGCAAAGGAAGTAAGGCCGAGATACACTGTTCTTCAATTGGCACAGGACAAAGGAATCCTGGAAAAGATAGCCGAGGAGTTGACAGAGTTTTACTACGGAGAATAGAGGATTATAGACCCCGGTAGATATTCAGTTATTAATTATCCACGCTGAAACAACTTCCGGGGTTACAAATTTGTCCTTATATATAATAAAATTGACAAAATATTTTTAAAATAATATTGACAAATAATTAACAAAGGGCTATGATAATATCATAGAGATTGTTAAATTATTAACAGTATTCGTTTATCAGTACTATATATTAATAAGCCATATAGTACTCCTACAAATAGCAAGGCTTTAATTTTTTAAGGTTAATTGTTAAAAAAATAACAATAATATAAAATGCATACTAAAATGGAGGTTGAGAATTATGGCTAAGAAGACTTTGATTGTAAACAGCATTGAAACACTGCTTGAAAAAATAGCAGAAATCAAACAGGCACAGGAGGTATTTGCAACCTACACACAGGAACAGGTTGACAAGATATTTGCCGCGGCTGCTCTTGCAGCAAACAAGAAAAGAATCCCTCTTGCAAAAATGGCTCAGGCTGAAACAGGTATGGGTGTTGTGGAAGATAAGGTAATCAAAAACCACTATGCAGCTGAATATATTTATAATGCATATAAAGACACAAAGACCTGTGGAGTGTTGGAAAGAGATGAAGCCTTCGGAATAACAAAAATAGCCGAACCACTGGGAGTAATAGCTGCAATCGTACCAACTACCAACCCTACATCTACTGCCATATTCAAAGCCTTAATTGCTCTTAAAACCAGAAACGGCATAATTTTCTCTCCTCATCCCAGAGCAAAGAAATCAACAATTGAGGCTGCTAATATCATACTTGAAGCTGCTGTAGCTGCTGGTGCACCAAAGGGCATAATAGGCTGGATTGATGAGCCTACAATTGAACTTTCCGAAAGAGTTATGAAAGAAGCAAATATTATTTTGGCAACAGGTGGCCCGGGAATGGTAAGAGCTGCATATTCCTCAGGAAAGCCTGCCATCGGTGTTGGTGCAGGTAACACTCCTGCAATTATTGACGATACTGCTGATGTCAGAACCGCAGTCAGCTCCATTTTAGTTTCAAAGACCTTTGACAATGGTATGATATGTGCTTCCGAGCAAGCGGTTATTGTTCTGGATAAAGTATATAATGAAGTAAAAAAGGAATTTGCATTAAGAGGCGCATATTTCCTTAATAAGGAAGAGACTCAGAAGACAAGAGAAGTACTGCTTGTGAATGGTGCTTTAAATGCGAAAATAGTAGGTCAGACTGCTCGCACTATTGCACAGCTTGCCGGGTTTGATGTTCCTACTGAAACAAAGATATTGGTGGGAGAGGTTGAGTCTGTTGAGCTGTCCGAGGCCTTTGCACATGAAAAACTCTCTCCTGTACTAGCTATGTATAAGGCAAAGAACTTTGATGAAGCCGTAGCTAAAGCTGAAAAGCTGGTTGCTGACGGAGGCTTTGGTCATACATCCTCAATATATGTGGACGCGGTTAATGAGAGAGCGAAAATTGACAAGTTCTCAGCTGCAATGAAAACCTGTAGAATTCTTGTTAATACACCTTCATCACACGGTGGTATAGGTGATTTATATAACTTCAAACTTGCTCCTTCTTTAACTCTTGGTTGTGGTTCATGGGGTGGAAACTCGGTTTCTGAAAATGTTGGAGTTAAGCACCTGATCAATATCAAGACTGTCGCTGAGAGGAGAGAAAATATGCTCTGGTTTAGAAGTCCTGAAAAGGTATATTTCAAAAAAGGCTGCCTGGGTGTTGCATTAAAAGAACTGAAAGATGTTATGAACAAGAAGAGAGCTTTTATTGTTACCGACTCCTTCCTCTTTAATAACGGGTATACAAAACCGGTTACAGATTTACTTGATACTATGGATATAAAGCACCACACTTTCTTTGATGTAGCTCCAGACCCAACTCTTGCCTGTGCTAAGCTTGGTGCCGAGGCTATGAAAGAATTCAAACCTGATGTAATAATAGCTCTGGGTGGCGGCTCTGCAATGGATGCAGGCAAGATAATGTGGACTTTGTATGAGCATCCTGAAGCTGACTTCCAGGATCTCGCCATGAGATTTATGGATATCAGAAAGAGAGTATATAACTTCCCTAAATTGGGCGATAAGGCATACTTTGTAGCAATTCCTACTTCGGCAGGTACAGGTTCAGAAGTTACTCCCTTCGCTGTTATAACTGATGAACAAACCGGGGTGAAGTATCCTCTTGCTGACTATGAATTAATGCCTAAGATGGCTGTTGTTGATGTTGATTTGATGATGAATATGCCAAAGGGCCTGACAGCCGCTTCTGGTATTGATGCGCTGACTCATGCGGTTGAAGCATATGCCTCCATGCTGGCAACAGACTATACAAATGGCTTGGCTCTGCAGGCTGTTAAGAATATATTTGCATACCTGCCTTCTGCTTATGAAAATGGGGCAAAAGACCCTGTTGCAAGAGAAAAGATGGCTGATGCTTCAACCATGGCGGGTATGGCATTTGCAAATGCTTTCCTGGGAATATGTCACTCCATGGCTCACAAGCTGGGTGCTTTCCATCACCTGCCCCACGGTATTGCAAATGCACTTCTGATCACTGAGGTTATGAAGTATAATATTGCTGAAGCTCCTGTTAAAATGGGCGCCTTCTCCCAATACAAGTATCCGGAAATATTAAAGAGATATGCTGAAATAGCTTCCTTCATAGGTATAAACGGGGCAACTGATGAAGAAAAGTTCAACAAGCTTATAGTCAAGATAGATGAACTGAAAGCAAAGGTAGGAGTACCTGCTACAATTAAGTCAGCGGGTGTTGATGAAGCCAAATTCCTTGCAAACCTTGACGAAATGGTGGAACAGGCCTTTGACGACCAGTGCACTGGTGCTAACCCAAGATATCCGTTAATGAGTGAGTTGAAGGAAATGTATTTAAGGGCTTATTACGGGAAATAGAAGCATGCTTTCATTATTGACATATGTATTAATTTCTGCTGGTAATAGTCTCCTGAAAAATATATGTAAAGTAAGTTCAGAGAAAGGGGCTGTCGCACTAAGTATAAGTGCGCAGCTCCTTTTCCTGTTTTAAATAACTGGTTTTATTATACCAGCCATTCGGTGTGTACATCAAATCTCGATAAGGTCATATTTATATTATTTTGAATGGTTTTAAGCAAGAAATGAGAGGACATTTCTAATGTATTTTTATATAATAAATTTAAATAGTAATAAAATAATTTATGGATGATTAAAAAGGGTAAAATAAAATGATTTCAATAATTAAAGGAGGGTAAGTATAATGGGTTTTAATTACTATATTCCAACAAGAATGCTTTTCGGAAGGGGGAAGCTTGAAGAACTACACAAGCAGACTCTACCTGGTAAAAAGGCATTGATAGTCACATCTGCAGGAACATCTATGAAAAAGCACGGCTATCTTGCGAGACTGGAAGACCAGCTGAAAAAAGCTAACATAGAATATGTGATATTTGATAAGATATTGCCCAACCCAATAAAAGCACATGTAATGGAGGGCGCTAAAATGGCTCAGGATAACGGTTGCGATTTTGTTATTGGTCTGGGCGGTGGCAGCAGTATTGACTCTGCAAAATCTATTGCCGTTATGGCGACAAATCCAGGCGACTATTGGGATTATATTTGGGGAGGTTCAGGTAAGGCTAAACCTGTACAAAGCGACCCTTTGCCGATAGTAGCAATAACAACAACAGCCGGAACTGGTACAGAGGCTGATCCATGGACTGTTATAACCAACGATAAGAGTAATGAAAAAATCGGGTTTGGTTATGATAAGACCTTCCCGGTTTTATCGATTATTGATCCGGACTTAATGATGACTGTACCACCCCATCTGACTGCCTACCAAGGCTTTGATGCTTTGTTGCACAGCACCGAAGGGTATATTAGTATTTTAGCAAACGAAATGAGTGAAATGTACTCACTAAAGAGTATTGAACTTATTGGTAGGTATCTTGCGACAGCTGTGAAGGATGGCTCAAATGAAGAGGCTCGCGAAAAAGTAGCACTTGCCAACACTGTTTCAGGTCTGGTTGAATCAACTTCCGGCTGTACCTCAGAGCACTCGCTGGAACATGCTCTCAGTGCGTTCCATCCTGAATTACCACATGGTGCTGGATTGATTATGGTCAGTGAAGCCTATTATACATTCTTTGCCAAATCCGGCTCCTGCGATCAAAGGCTGGTAGATATGGCAGTTGCACTAGGAAAGAAAGACGCAAAGGAACCTATGGATTTTGTAAGTACCTTGGTACAGCTTCAAAAGGATTGCGGAGTGTATGGTCTTAAAATGTCCGACTATGGAATCAAGGAAGATGAACTTGAAGCCATAGGGCAGAATGCAAGACATACCATGGGAGGCTTGTTCAACTGTGATCCAGTACAGTTGACTGACAATGATGTTGTTGATATTCTTAAGAATTCTTATAAATAGTATTCTAATAAGTAATATAAGAATATACTTTAAATATATAAGTAAATTAATAACTACAAATTCAGCCATTTCATAAAATAAAAAACGGTTAAATATCCGTTTTTTATTTTATACACTATACAGCATTTGATTTTTATCGAAATGTCCAATATAATAAACTTTAATCATTTATAGAAATTTTTAAATGTTTCATTTACATCAACATTATTTAATTAAGGATGTGTATATTGTGAAGATAAAAATGAGACTTAAAAAGGCTGACTGGGAAAATATAACTTTTTGGTTTGTGTTTGCTACTCTATTGGCGTCAACTATTTTTTCACTAATAAATGTTATTTTATCACCGTCAGGTATTAATCAGCTTAATGAATTTCAGAAGCTTAAAAGTGATTATGTCCTTATGCTTATTCAGTGTATACTGGGTATTGTTATTATGTTCCTTCCATCCATGCTGGAGAGAAAGCTTAAAATTAACGTTCCAAGCTTTATGAATATAGTATTTGTAATCTTTTTGTATGCAGCAATATACCTGGGAGAGGTAAGAAGCTTTTACTATTATATACCCCATTGGGATACGATTCTACATACTTTCAGCGGTGCAATGATAGGAGCTCTTGGTTTTTCCGTAGTGAGACTTTTAAACGATTCAGAAAAAGTACAAATCAATTTAAGTCCCATGTTTGTTGCAATTTTCGCTTTCTCCTTTGCGCTTGCAATAGGAGCACTTTGGGAAGTATATGAATTTTCCTTTGATGGACTTCTGGGTTTAAATATGCAGAAATTTGCCTATCAGGATGGGAGTCCCAGAGTCGGAAGAAATGCATTACAGGATACCATGAAGGACCTTATAGTTGATGCTCTGGGAGCATTGGGAACAAGTATAATGGGTTATATATCTCTGAAGTTCAAAAAAGGCTGGCTAGAAAGATTCGAAGTAACCCGTATCATTACCAACATGGGAAGGTCTGAAAAGGTAGTTTCTGAAAAACCATCCAAAAATAATTCTATAAAAAATAGTCAGGATATTTCTTCTTTAGAACCTTCGGATGATCCAGACCGGAATAATGATGCTGTTTTAAAATAGAAAAACAGTCGGAGTTTCGGCTTTCAATAAGCTCGACTATTTCACAATGCTCATTGTACACCTTCCGAAGCATTTCAGGCTCATACATGGTTAAAACTCTGTACCTGTTGTAATGGATTCTCGTTGTACTGATTATATCCCATATGGTTTCATGTCCGGCAGCTTTAAAAATCAGCCTGTGGTATTCATTATCAAGTTCGAGAAACTCCTCAACGGTACCAGACTCGTCAACCAACTCTTTCTGCTGACGTAGGTTTTTCTTTACCTCCTGTGGAAGTTCGCTGCCCGCTTCAATTATTTCGTCGACAATCTGACTTTCTAGCAGATTCCGCATGTAAACACTTTCTCCAACAAAGGGAAGGTCTATCAGAGATACAAAAGTACCTTTTTGTGGATAGATATCTATGAGTTTTTCATAGGAGAGTCTTATAAAAACTTCTCTGACAGGTGTTCTGCTGACTTTTAACATTTCAGAGATTTCGGTCTCACTTATCATTTGTCCTGGCTTATACTCAAGATTTAATATCTTATTTTTAACTTCCATATAAATAACTTCCTTTAGGGGAAGGACATTTTTTTCGAAACGGCTCATAAAAACTCCCTGAATCTTTATTATTTTTAAGTAATTAATATTTTAACATATGTACTCAGATTATTACATAAATTTGAGCTAATTAGATGCTAAAACAGCTTTATAAATAGCATTTCATTAATTATCTCAATCATTGACATAAAACTTGTATACTAGTATATTAATATATGAGGAATGATTTTACAATAACTTTTCTTAAAGTATCTAGATTGAACCTATGGGTTATTACAGAAAAGGAGACTGAATATATGAATAAAAATGATGTCCTGCAAAAGATGTGTGATTGCGGTGTTGTTGCAGTTGTAAGAGCGGAAAGTGCAGAGCAGGCCATGAAAATAGCCGACTCCTGTGTTGAGGCCGGGATATGTGCTATTGAGATTACTTTTACAGTTAATGGGGCCGTGGACGTTATTAAACAACTTGCTGCATCAAACAAGGATGGAAAAATTCTGATAGGAGCCGGAACCATTCTCGACCCTGAAACTGCAAGAGCTGCAATACTTGCAGGCGCACAGTTTGTTGTAAGTCCATGTCTGAATACAGAAGTTGTTAAGTTGTGCAACAGATATCAGGTTGCCTGCATGCCGGGTGCTATGACTGTTAAGGAGGCGGTTGAAGGACTGGAAGCAGGTGCCGACATTATAAAGGTATTTCCGGGAGAACTGTTCGGACCTGCTATTATCAAAGCCTTCAAAGGCCCGCTTCCATATATCAAGCTTATGCCTACCGGGGGCGTAAATCTTGAAAATGTGGGAGAATGGATCAAGGCTGGAAGTGTGGCAGTAGGAGTAGGCGGAAACCTTACTGCCGGAGCGAAGAAAGGTGACTATGAGTCCATAGTTACAATAGGTAGGCAATTTGTTCAAAAGGTTAAGGAAGCCAGAGCAAAATAATTAAAGTTATAATTTCAGGGAGGACCTTTATGTCTATTCTTAATTTAAAATCAAAAGGAAGTTACAGATATGATTGCATATCTTTAGGAGAGGTAATGCTCAGACTGGATCCCGGAGACGGCAGAATTAGAAATACCAGGGAGTTCAAAGCCTGGGAGGGCGGTGGAGAATACAATGTTTCCAGAGGACTTCGCAAGTGTTTCGGAATGAATTGCGGAGTTGTTACAGCCTTTGCAGAAAATGACATAGGAAGACTCATAGAAGCTTTGATTTTACAGGGCGGCGTTGATACCTCCCTTATAAAATGGATTCCTTTTGACGGAATAGGCAGAGCTGTAAGAAATGGCTTGAATTTCACCGAAAAAGGCTTTGGAATAAGAGCCGCCCTAGGTGTTTCAGACAGAGCAAATACAGCTGCTTCGCAACTTAAGGCAGGGGACGTGGACTGGGAAAACATATTCGGAGAATTGGGTGCAAGGTGGTTCCACACCGGAGGAATTTTTGCGGCTCTGTCGGAGACTACTCCCCAGGTTGTAATCGAAGCTGTCAAGGCTGCTAAAAAATATGATACTATTGTTTCCTATGACCTTAATTACAGGCCATCCTTATGGAGCTATATCGGTGGAATCAAGAAAGCTCAGGAAGTTAACAAGGAAATAGCAAAATACATTGACGTAATGATAGGGAATGAGGAAGATTTTACAGCATGTCTTGGTTTTGAGGTGGAAGGAAATGACTCAAATCTGAAGGAACTGGATATCGAGGGCTACAATAAAATGATAGACAAGGTAGTTAAAGAGTATCCAAACATGAAGGTTGTAGCAACAACTCTCAGAGAAGTTAAAACTGCTACTGTGAATGACTGGAGTGCTATTTGTTGGGCTGAGGGAAATATTTACAGGTCAATTGAGTTCCCCGGACTTGAAATTTATGACAGAGTGGGTGGTGGAGACAGTTTTGCCTCCGGACTGGTATACGGGTTAATGACTACTGATGATGCACAGAAGGCAGTCAATTATGGAGTTGCTCATGGAGCTTTAGCCATGACTACTCCGGGCGATACTTCCATGGCAAGCCTCAAGGAAGTAGAAGGGGTAATGAAGGGCCTGGGCGCAAGAGTTGTCAGATAATATAGCTGTTAATTATTACTGTATAGTGTTAATAAAAATAGTGTAAGAGAGATTAATATAATAAAAAGCGATTCTAAAAAGCGATTCTAAAAAGAGAGATTTCAAAATAAAAGTGCGAGAACCAAAGGTTGCTCGTACTTTTATTTATATTGCTCATTTGATAATAAATTAATATTATTATAAATGAACTAGTATATATATGAATCTGTATACTTCTTTAAAAATAACTATGTTTCTATGATAACAATTGTAAACACCACTGATGAGGTGCGAATACCTTGTATAACCAGCCTATGCTAAATTTATTTTCTATAAAACTGTTGCAAAAATGCTGAAATAACGTTATTATTTACTTGTATGCACATGCATACATATTAGCAAATGTGTTAATTACTTAAATAGATGAACAGGATAGAAAGATAAACAGGAGGGGCTTATGCAAAATATAACCAGGGGTAATACATTGCCATTGAAAAATATTATGATTAGCGACAGTTTCTGGAGTAAGTATATCAAGTTGGTACATGAGGTTGTTATCCCATATCAATGGGATGCAATTAACGACAGGGTTGAAGACGCTGAGCCAAGCCATGCCATAAAGAATTTTAAAATTGCAGCAGGCTTGGAACAGGGCGAGTTTTATGGTTTCGTGTTCCAGGATACTGATTTGGCCAAATGGCTTGAGGCTGTAGCTTACAGACTTGAAACACATCCTGATAAAAACCTTGAAGAGCTTGCAGATGAAGCCATTGAGCTGGTTGAAAAGGCGCAGCAGGCCGATGGATATCTTAATACCTACTTTACAATAAAGGAACCGGGAAGACGCTGGACCAACCTCACCGAGTGCCATGAGCTTTATACTGCAGGGCATATGATTGAGGCTGCTGTGGCCTATTACAGAGCTACAGGAAAATCAAAATTGCTTGAAGTAATGTGCCGATTTGCTGACCATATCGCTTCGATTTTTGGAGCAGAACCGGGTAAACTCAGGGGTTATGATGGCCATCAGGAGATTGAACTGGCCTTGGTCAAACTTTACGAGGCTACAGGAGAGGAAAAATATCTTAAGTTAAGTAAGTACTTTATAGACGAAAGAGGCAAAAAACCTAACTACTTTGAATTGGAAACAGCAAGACCGGACTATAAAAAGCATTTTCCTGGTGATGTTATGATTAGTAAAGAATATAATCAGAGCCATTTACCTGTGAGAGAACAGGAGACTGCAGAAGGTCACTCGGTTAGAGCGGTTTATATGCTTACAGGAATGGCTGATTTGGCAGCGCTCACACAGGACGATGAGCTTCTGGAAGCCTGCAGAAGGCTCTGGAAGAATATTGTGCAAAAAAGAATGTATATCACCGGAGGCATCGGTTCCACTTCGGAAGGAGAAGCTTTTTCCTTCGACTACGACTTGCCCAATGACACTATGTATACAGAAACCTGTGCTTCCATAGGACTGATATTCTTTGCGAACAGAATGCTTAAGGCTGAGCCTAAAAGCAGTTATGCAGACGTAATGGAAAGAGCTTTATACAATAATGTTCTTGCCGGAATGTCCATGGACGGAAAAAGCTTCTTTTATGTAAATCCATTGGAGGTATGGCCTGAGGCTTCTGAAAAGAGTCCGATTAAAAAACATGTAAAAGCTGTAAGACAAAAATGGTTCGGCTGTGCCTGCTGTCCTCCCAATGTTGCACGATTGCTGAGCTCCCTTGGGCAGTATATTTATACAAAGCATGAAAATACCCTATATACACACCTGTATATAGGAGGAGAGGCAAATACCGACATAGCAGGAACACAAACTGTAATAAGACAGACTACAAATTACCCGTGGGACGGAAAAGTAATATTGGAGGTTAGACCGGAAACAGAGAAGGAGTTCGGTATTGCCTTAAGGATACCAGACTGGTGTGACAGCTATGGTATTTCAATAAACGGAGTCAGTGTTACTCCCGAGATAAAAGACGGGTATGCAATAATTCGAAGAAATTGGAAGCAGGGGGATTGTATAGAACTGGATTTAGATATGCGTATAAAGCTTATGCAGTCAAATCCACTTGTACGTTCGAATGCAGGTAAACTGGCGCTTCAGAGAGGCCCATTGGTTTATTGCCTGGAAGAGACTGATAATGGAGAAAATCTTTCAGCAATATCCATCCCTGTTGAAAGTAATTTCACTGCAGAATTTGATTCAGAAACAGCCGGCGGCGTGGTTGTTATAACTGGTAACGCTTATAGAACCGAAACTCGCGGTTGGGATGAGAATTTATACAGAACTGCCCAAATAGAGGAAAAACCCACAACAATAAAAGCTGTGCCATACTGTGTTTGGGGGAATAGAAACCCGGGAGAAATGCTGGTCTGGATAAGGCAAAAGGCGTAACAGTGTATCATATTTAAAGTTTGACCAAAAAGGGTCATCGGAAAATAAATCCGATGACCCTTAGCCATTCATAAAAGAATTACTTGTAATCTCCTCTGTCTACCACCAGCCTGTAGCCGATTTTCTCCATTCGATTGGAAAGGCAGAATCTGCATTCTGCAGCTTCTTCTCCGGTACATATCTTGTTGTCGTACAAGGAATATTTCTTTCTCACAGCTACTGGTGACAGGTTCGGCATAACCACATTCGCTCCGGCCAGAATACCCTTCTCGCGACCTTGAGAATTAATTGTCCCCAGTGCCGTGGTTGCGGGAATAAGTGCCTTGGGAAGCATTAGTCTGAGGATTCCTATCAGAACCAAAGTCAGCTCAAGACTTCCGGGAGCCTCCTTGGCGAACCTAGTTTCGCTATGGGGAATAAATGGGCCTATACCAACCATGTGTGGGTTGAATTCCTTTATAAACAGGAGATCCTCGGCAAGGTTTTCTGTCGTTTGGTAAGGGGAACCTACCATAAAGCCTGTACCAACCTGAAAACCAATTTCCTTTAAATTGTATAGACATTGCTTTCTATCCGCTAAAGAGAGATTTTGGGGATGAAGCATTTTATAATGCTCATCGTTGGCTGTTTCATGTCTGAGTAAATAGCGGTCTGCTCCGGCTTCAAAAAACTTTTTATAGGCATCATAGCTTTTTTCACCTGTGGAAAGAGTAATGGCGCAATCAGGATATCCTTTTTTTATTTTTTTAACTATATCTGCAATATCCTCATCTGAATAGTGATTGTCTTCGCCACCCTGAAGTACGAATGTCCGGAAACCCAGTTCATAACCTGTTTTGCAGCAAGAGAGAATATCTTCGGTTGTAAGCCTGTAACGTTCAGCATTTGTATTACCGGACCCTATACCACAATAAAAGCAATTGTTTTTACAGTAATTTGTAAACTCGATCAAACCTCTTGTATAAATAGAGGTTCCGAAGTTTTTCAGGGCTACTTCCCTTGCCTTTTCAAATAAGTATTCGCTTGTATCGGCATCAAAGTTATTTAAAATATTAATAAACTCATCCTTGGATAATTGCTGAGTTTCATAAAGTTTATTTATTAGTTGCTTCATATAAGTGTCCAAGCCTCTCAGGTTCAATTTTTGGGGGATATGATTTCATAAACTTATCAAAGTTTTAAGGAAACTAATTCCTACTAAATCTATAGTAATTATCATTATACCACGAAACATGACTACTGAACCATACATGCAAATAATAAAAACATGCAAATAATAAAAGTTTTCTTTTACAAATAATAAAAGTTTACTTATTTAAATATGTGCTTTTAAGCTTTAAAAAAGCGGAGGGATAGGATTGTCCAGTTGAAAGCTCTATCTGAACTGATGAGTAACTAGCTGCTTGTAGGAAACGAACCCGTGAAGGGACTCCGCATTGACTACGGCATCAATTATGGCAGCTTCTACAGCACGCGCTGCAAGAATGGCCGCTGAGTCAAAGGTTGCATCTACCTCCCCGGTACACAGAGTAAATATTGTATCCCCATCAAATATTGAGTGGGCCGGTCTTACAGTTCGTGCTATTCCATTCTGTCCTATGGCGGCCAGCTTGACAGCTTGAGGCTTTGAGAGACTGGCATTAGTGATTACACAGCCTATAACTGTATTTTCGCTGAAGAAATCCCTATGGTTGTTATACGCCTTCAGAATCAAATCTTCTGAGGAACCAAGGCTTCTTTTATCCTCCGAAAGAACTCCTGCAATTATTTTACCAGCTGAGGAATCATAAACATCACCCACACAGTTTACTGCTATAACGGCACCTGCCATTAGTTCCCCTGCTTTAAATGCAGCACTGCCGACGCCGCCCTTCATTGCATATTTACTCCCTTTGACTTTACCTATCAGTGCGCCGGTACCAGCTCCGACGCTGCCGCCTATGAAGCCCTGCTGCTCAAAGGCGTTTACACAGGCAGCGTAACCCATTTCCTTGTCGGGACGCACCTTGTAGTCACCACATTTCAGGTCGAAAAGAATGGCAGCGCACACATTCGGTACCATGGTTTTACCTACATCTCTGCCCATTCCTTTCTCTTCGAGGAACTGCATAACTCCTCCTGCGGCGTCAAGCCCAAAAGAGCTTCCGCCCGCAAGCAGTATTCCGTGAACACATTTTCTATTGTTAATTGGGTTTAGTGCATCGGTATCCCTTGTGCCGGGCGAACCACCGCGGACATCGACGCCACAGACAGCACCCTCGGGGCATAATATAACGGTACAGCCTGTTGCGGCTTCAAGGTTCTGGGCATGTCCAATACGTATGCCCTGTATTTGAGAAATATCTATTCTTTCCATCACAGCCTCCACTGGTGAGCTTCCACTGTTGCAACAATTTTATTGACGTCAGCCATTGCACCTTTACCGACAACTCCGCAGGCAAGCATATCTTCTTTAGGTTCTATAAAATTATACCCGGATTCTGAGAGACACCTGATGTTTTTTTGTACAATAGGATTTATATACATATTGGTATTCATTGCAGGACATATATATACAGGTACATTATTCATTGCCATTACTACTGTTGAGAGCATATCATCGGCAATACCATTGGCCAGCTTGCCGATAATATTTGCAGACGCTGGAGCAATCAGACACAGGTCTGCTTTTTGGGCAAGGGATATATGCTTGATCTCTTTTGGAGTTATTTCCTCAAACATATCATAATATACCTTGTTTTTAGTTAATGATTGAAAGGTGAGAGGAGTTATGAATTCCTTGGAACTCCGGGTCATTATTACCTCCACATTATAGCCTTTCTTTGTAAGAATGTTCGCAAGGTCAGCAGCCTTATATGCAGCAATACTGCCTGTAACACCTAAAATAATATTTTTCATCGCTGATTCCTTTCTTCTGGAACTGTTTTGGTAAGAAGAGTATCCAATCGTGTAACAATACCTTCTGCAATCCCGGCTTTAGTTTCGAAGGTTTCATAGGATTTATCTGCTGCTACCAGATAACCTATATGATTGTCTCCTGTTATTTCTGCAAGATCGTTTGCCAGCACCAGGTCACATTTGTTCTTTAATAAGAGATTATATGCGGTATCTATAAGAACTTCATGAGAAACATTACTTAGCAGCTTAAACCCCACCAGAAGTGTTGTGGGCTGAAGCTCCTTTATCAGACCAATTACCTTTGGGGTCTTTCTCATAACGATTACCATATCATCTATATCGGAGCTGACCTTACTATCGGAAATCAAGGTATCTATATTAGAAAAGGCGCTTTCGAGAATTTGATGACACAGAACCTTCGGATCTGTATTCCCCACTTGCTGCTGTTGGTATACAATACTTGATATTGATGAGGCAAGCATGCTTTTGGTAGTCAGGAAATCAACGGTATAGTCGCTTACGGCCATTGAATGTATTACTGCGTCAATTTTTTCAGTTGTCAATAAATTTTTTAGCACACGCATAAGGTCATTTACACTGCTTACCCTGATTATATGAGCCTTATCCGATTGGGGGGTTACTGAATTCAGACCGCAGACGTAATATATTTTATTTACCTCAAAACAAGCCCGGCCGGCTAAAGCATCTGCTATTGCGGCACCGAGCTTACCTGTGGAATTGTTGGTTATAGTCCTGACATTGTCTATTTTTTCAGTGGTGCCGCCGGCAGTTATCAATATATTCAAAACTTGCACTCCCTTATGATAAAATTTGCTATGGCTAGAAGCTTTTGTTATATTTTAGCAATAAAAACAGGCAGGAGCAAGATATAATGCATGCTTCTGCCTGTTTTTATATTTTATTTTGGAGAAAAGTTATAAAACAGCAAATAATTTATGAGGTGCAAACTCTCATAGTCTGCTATATGTTACTCAGAGAACAAAGGGGTAGAGAGATATCTTTCACCTGTATCAGGAAGTAATACCACGATAGTCTTACCAGCATTTTCAGGACGTTTTGCTACCTCGGTCGCTGCCCATAGTGCTGCTCCTGAGGATATACCGATCAACAGCCCCTCAACTTTTGATATTTCTCTGCCTGAAGCAAATGCATCATCATTTTCTACAGCTATAATCTCATCATAAATCTTAGTGTTTAGTGTATCTGGAACAAAACCCGCTCCGATTCCCTGGATTTTGTGAGGCCCAGGAGTTCCTTTGGACAGAACCGGTGAGCTGGCTGGTTCAACCGCAATAATTTTCACGTCAGGATTTTTTGATTTCAAATATTCTCCGGTACCGCTGATGGTTCCGCCTGTTCCGATCCCTGAAACAAAGATATCCACCTTTCCGTCGGTATCCTCCCATATTTCTGGTCCCGTTGTAGCTTTATGAACTGCTGGGTTTGCAGGGTTTACAAATTGTCCCGGTATAAAGCTGTTCGGAGTTTCCTTGGCAAGCTCTTCAGCCTTTGCTATGGCACCTTTCATTCCCTTTGCACCTTCTGTAAGTACAAGCTCTGCACCGTAAGCCTTTAACAGATTTCTACGTTCAATACTCATTGTTTCAGGCATTGTAAGAATTATTCTGTAACCTCTTGCCGCAGCTACCGAAGCTAATCCGATTCCAGTGTTACCGCTTGTAGGTTCAATTATTACAGAGCCAGGCTTTAATATTCCTTTTTCTTCTGCGTCATCAATCATAGCTTTTGCTATTCTGTCCTTCACACTTCCAGCGGGGTTGAAATATTCAAGCTTTGCAACTACTTTAGCTTTTAAATCGTGTTTTCTTTCATAATTAGTTAATTCCAACAGTGGTGTCTTACCAATTAAATCAGTTAAGCTCTTATAAATTTTTGACATATGAATACTCTCCTTTTATTAAATTATTTATCTTTATTTTTATTTTATGCAAATTACATCAAGTAGATATCATATATTTCATATATAATTACTATGAATTCATTATATAATAAATAGTTCATGGTGTCAACAAGAATTATAAAAAAAATATATTAATTATATATGTTTAGTAGGATATTGACTTTGAATGCCTGAGGGAGTAATATTATGAATAATTAATACAAATAATTAAATATGGAATTATAAATAGAAATTTGTATAGAACCTTTTGCAGGGTTAAGGATATTATGATTGAAGGAGAAGTCATATGGTATATAATTTTGATGAATTAATTGATCGAAGGAATACAAATTCCATAAAATACGATTTTGCACAGCAAAGGGGAAAGCCTGAAGATGCCATACCTTTATGGGTGGCCGATATGGATTTCAAAACCTTGCCGGAGGTGACCGAAGCACTGGTAAAGGTTAGTGAGCACGGGATATTCGGATATTCAGAAGTCAAAGAAGATTACTTTACTACATTATATAAATGGTATTCCGAGCATTTCGGATGGAATATCCGGCCTGACTGGCTGGTTAAAACTCCCGGGATTGTTTTTGCAATAGCTATGGCTATAAGGGCATTTACTGAAAAAGGTGATGGTGTCATAATTCAGCAGCCTGTTTATTATCCATTTTCAGAAACCATATTGGCCAACAGGAGAATTCTTGTCAACAACCCTCTGATTTATTGCGATGGTATTTACAAAATAGATTTTGAGGACTTTGAGTCTAAAATTATTTCAAATAATGTGAAACTTTTTGTGCTCTGTAATCCACACAACCCTGTAGGAAGGGTATGGTCCAGGGAGGAATTAATAAGGCTTGGAGATATATGCTTAAAGCATAAAGTTATAGTTATAGCTGATGAAATTCACGCAGATTTCATTTATGAAGGGTACGAGCACCTTGTATTTGCCAGTCTTAAGCCCGAGTTTGGAACTATGACAATAACCTGTACAGCACCAAGCAAGACCTTTAATCTGGCTGGTCTTCAGGTTTCCAATATCTTTATTCAGGACATAAATTTGAAGTTCAGGTTTGAAGAGGAAATTGTCAAAAGCGGTTACAGTCAACTGAATACCATGGGGCTGGTTGCGTGCCGGGCGGCATACGAATACGGAGAAGAATGGCTATCTCAGTTAAAGACTTATTTAACCGGTAATCTGACTTTTGTGCGAAACTTTTTAAAGGAGAAGCTTCCACAGATAAAGCTTGTTGAACCTCAGGGGACATACCTTGTATGGCTGGATTTCAGTGCTCTGGGCTTATTGGACAGTGACCTTGAAGACCTCATAGTAAATGAGGCAAAGCTATGGCTTGATAACGGGCTCATGTTCGGTGAGGAAGGGAGAGGTTTTCAGAGAATTAATATAGCCTGTCCCAGAATGATACTCGAAAGGGCTTTTGGACAGCTGGAGGCTGCAGTAAAGAAACTATGCTAGATTACTATTTATACTTATATTTACTTGGGATAACTTTCATGTGATTACTTTGATATTAGCTCAACTTTATCAAGTTTAAATTAAAGCTGAGCTTAATTAATTTTGTTATTTAGCTCAGCTAGCTTAACTTGTGTTATTGCCTAATTATTCCATTGAGCAGAATTTTATAGTGTGTCAAATATTGCTCCTTCAAATTAAAATTCGGGTATCGTATACACCATTCAAAGGTAATCCCCCTCATGGCTAAAATAAGATGATTTGCAAGTGTATCAACAGAAATGTCAGTTCTGAACTCTTCCTCATCAATTCCCTTCTCCAGAATATCACTAAACATTTTATAAAGTTTTCTGTTGTAACTCATTGAATACCAAGTATAATTTGTGTTTGTTATGTGTGATTTGTATAGGACTTTCATTTTATCATAACCAATTTTATCTTCTATAACTTCAGCTATTTTTTCGGCCATTAGAATAAGCAAATTAGATGCCGTTTCTTCATTAAATTTGCTATCCAGAAAAACTTTATACTCGGAGTCTACATCGTTAACATAGTCAGTGAGCAAAATAGAAGCCAAATTGTCCTTGGATTCGAAATGTACATAAAAAGAGCCTTTGGCTACTCCTGCTGCTTTTACAATAGAATCCACACTAACACTATCAACACCATGCTCAAGGAATAAGCGTTTGGCATTATCATACAGTTTTCTTTTTGTTTCGGCAGCCTGTATTTTTCGCTTATTAATTTTCATATTATCTCATTTTCTCCTTTGTAGCTTTTGATACATTGGCATACTTTGGATTATGTTTCCCATTGATTAGTATACTACCCTAATAAAGAAGAAACAAGTTCATATAATTTTCAATACACACAATGAAGTACTGGAGAGCAATTTATAAAATCAACGTTTTCGACCTATATTGACAAATTAATGAAGAAAAATGTATAATGACCATAGTTAATGACCGTAGTCATTGAAATTTTCATTTACCGATTTTATTATCATTTTTTCTTTATCAGCCTACATAAATTTCTGACACAGATTAGCAAATAAGCACATTAAACTAAAGCAAATACATTATATGGAAATCAATATAGGGGGGAAGGGAATGTTTAAGAGAGTTTTATCATTAATTTTAGCCTTAGCTGTTTGCTTATCAATTACATCAACTGCATTTGCCAGTGAAGTTATTGATTACTCAGAGGAAGCTCTAAGAGTATCCGATGAGTTTGCTGCTCAGTATCCAAACGGTACTTTTAGCTTTTCGGCAGTTGCATTGGAAACACATGAATATAGCGGGCGGACAGTGGTGGATGTTTTAAGACAGGGAGGAGCAGCTGGGGACATTACAGTAACTATAAAGGCTATTAGCATCACAGCTACTTATGGAGAGGACTACAAGCTCTCAATTCCAGGTTTTATATTTGACAAAAAAATTGAAGGTAGTAAAAGTGTGCCTCCTGATTTATCAGTAACTGAAACTACAACACCTTCAGCTGTCTCGGCAGGAGGGTCAAGTACACCTTCAGAAGTTTCAGCAGATGAAGCAAGTGGACCTCCGAAAGTTTCGGGAGTTGAAACAACTACACCTTCTGCAATTACTGAAACTCCATCAACAGCTGCTCCAAAGAATGCCAGCCTTAGGGAAGTGCGGCAGCTGGCTACCGGCAAGACTTCTGACAGAGAAAAGCCTGCCCCATTAACAAGTCAGGAGAGCAGTGATTTGGATACCGCTCTAGCTGCTACAGAAGACTTTTATAAGGAGGCCCCAGGAACAGTATTCAATCTATCCTTTTCTGATGGGGAACGCAAAAAAAGCTTTAATCTTGATATTTTAAACGATGATATTGGAGAGGCACAGGAGCAGATTGTATTTGTAATTACCGAGGTATCCTCGGGTGGTAAAATCGGATTGCAAAAGGAAACAACAGTAAATATTATCGATGACGAGCCATATGAGATGCCTATATTAAGGTTCTCTGAGAACAGCTATATAGCAGCAGAGGATGTTGCGAAGATTACTATAAAAAGAAGTTCAGGAATAAATTATTATGCAGGCGCAACCATATCTACCATTGGTGACAATGCCAGGGCAGGTACAGATTACACCGAGATAAATCAGAAAGTATTATTTGTACCCGGGCAGTCGGAGTTAAGTTTAGATATACCTATAACCCAAAATACCAGCGGAGTTGATAAGTTCTTTTATGTTAAGCTTGAGCCCGATAAGGGATGTACCCTGTTAGGAAATGAAGTGGTACAGGTATTAATTCCTAAACAGACTGATATTTCTGAGCGTTTGCTGAAAATCAGTGAGAGCACTCTGTTGGAGGGAACTGAAGCTGTATACGCCGGAGTTGCAAACGAAACAATAAGTTATGATGACCTTCAATTTGTCAATGGTAAACATACCTATTCATACAAATCAAGTTCTGGGATGCATATTTTCCAGGATAAAGACGTCAAAGAGGCGGCTTACGGCTATCTTAGAACAAATAAAGCTTTTTATATGCAGCATTTGGACAGTGCAAAAGCTAGTATCGGGCTTTTTGACACATACCATAAGGGTGGATACAATGGAAACGAAGCTTTACTACGTGCATTTTATACTAAGAGTTTCAGTAAATCATTTATTGCCACCCTTGTAAGTGTGAAATACTGGAGAGAAGAAGAATTCGGTAAGCAAATACTATCTGATCGTATTATGAGTAGGGGAATCTATGATAGTCTAAAACGTCAAGGACTTGTAAGGGATGAACCATTTAAATTTGAATTTGAGTTGACAAACAGGGAATATCCAAATGATAGGGCTTATTTACTAGTTAAATATATTGATATTTTTTACCGAAAAATTGATTTTAACATAAACGAACCTGAACCAGACACATTGCATACCTTTGATTTGGGTAAATCCATATATTCCAACGGTTTCCATAAAGAAGAGCCAGTTACACCGGGTGAAATAGATATTGTAAGTGTTGATAATAGCAATGTAAAGCTTAAAGGGTTCTATACCTCCAATGATAGCATGTCTTTTAGGATTAAAGCCAAGAATGTGAGAGATGGCTATTATTTAAAGGGTATGAAAATTCTTGAGAAGTCTGATAGAAATGCAGACTACAAATTCTTTGATTTAGAAAAGACAAACACTATTACATTAGACCATACATGGATACTTAATAATTCAAAATTTATTTATAATAATAATATGCTTATTATTCAGCCGGTGTTTGAAAGAAAAACTGCAAAGCTGACTGTAAGTCTGGGTGATAATAATGGTGACAAGGGCGAAATTGTAAATGTTGTTAACAAGGTCACGCCTAATAAAGAATATGATGAAATAAAGTATATTAATGAAAAAGGAAAAGAACAAAAGTACAATTTACGCGTGGGAGACAAAGTAATACTTACAGGAGCCGGAAAAAATGACAATATGGTATCCGGCTACTACATTTCATATAACGGAGGACCAAAACACAGCGAAGGCGGAACGACAAACGCTGGAATACATACAATTACATTAACTGAGACTGTGAGTGTTTCTCCCATATTTGGAGCACAGCTTCTGAACGTTAAGCGTGATCCTACCAACAAGGAACAATTACCTCACATCCAGGGAGTTCTGACTTATGGGGCTACATCTACCAATGGAGACGGACAGCTTGAAGGTATCAAGTCAGGTCAGTATATTGAGTTTGTTTCAATACCTCCAGAGGGTTATACTACCCTGTGGGCAAATAGGACAGGGGACAAAAATGGAAACGGAGTTCTTGACTACGATGAAGTATATGACCCGAATACACATAAACTTTACCGCCAGTATGATTACGACATGGATGGCGAATTAGATGCACAATATGATAAACCTATATATGGGGATTTATTCGGATATAAAGTCAATCAGCCTAATCCAATATTCTATTATTACTACGAGTCACTTTCAGACAGGACACTTTATAGTGGTAAAGTAAGCGGAGTTGTCTCTACGCGGGAATATACAATCAGGCAGGGATATAAACAGGTTGAGAATGCAAATGGTGAAAAGGTGGACAGCATTGTGCCTGTCGTTGGTGCGGCTGTAAGAATGGGTGGAAGCTACAATAGAAACAATCCTGATGCGCAGCTGGGATATGGAACCTCTACTGATAGCACAGGATACTTTCAGTTTGATGTGCATGATGTCTTAAAAAATGGTTCTTATTTACTGAGCGTGGAGCATAATGATGATTTCTATTTAGATGCAATCAACCCCTCCTCGGTCAAAGTACTGAGGCTGCCTACCTTTACCAGCATGAAGCCCATAAGTATAAATGGAGAACCTAAAGGTGGTGAAGATCCTACCACAGTATCGGGAAGCGTGGTTATGATAAAGGATAAAGAGGTTGACTTTATATTAACTACAGCGTCCCTTGAAAACAATGTTAAGGTTGAGAAAGCTATATTCAGGATTTATACCTCTAATGGCACGTTGGAATCAACCACAGAGGTACCCGTTGAAGGTAACATAGCAACATTATCGGTAAATCTGAAGAGTGCTTTTTCGGCTGGTGCAAAAATGACGGTACAGCTGGTTGATCAAAATGGTAAAAAGAGTATGGAATACAATACCGGCTTCCAATTCAGACCACCGATACAGGCAACATCAATACTTCCTTCCTTTGAAACACCGAAAGAGGTACCAATTCCCATAATAGAAACAGTAATGGGGGCTCTGGATTTGGGGCTTGCGCGGTTTACAAATTATGAAGTGAATGATGAGGGTTACACACTGCGCATAGGTGGTAGATATGATTTTAAAGAAAAAGAGAAAGAACTGAAAAATACTATCGATAAAGCTAAAAAAGATGATAAAGAAGGGGAAAAAGCAAAAGAAGAAATTAAAAAGGCAAACAAAGATGCACCCAAAAAAGAAGATTCTAATTTAAAGGTTAAATCAACCTTGACAAATAAGCTTGGTATTAAGGTTAGCCTTGAAATGAACATAAAATATGATGCTGATAGGGATCCGGCATTGGGCTCACCCTATTATTTCGGGCATCTGCTGTTAATGGTAACTCTTGAAGATAAGCTTACTGTTGAGACAAGAATTATGCTGCCTATAGGACTTCCGCTTATAGTAAGACTGGAAGTGGGGGGAAGTGTCACAGGGTTTATTTATATTACTCCATATACACCCCTTGGAAAAATTGAACCGGTAAAAGCATATGCTGATAAATATGGAAGCTACCCTTATTACCAGGCAGAAATGGGCTCTCCTGACAGGAAGTTTGTAGTTGAAGGGGGAGTAATACTTGAGCCCTATATTTCCTTATCAGTGGGCGTAGAAGTTGGAATTGCAGAGGTTTCAGTTGAGGGGAAAGCCCTGTTTAAATTGTTTTTCAGTACCGCAAGGAGTGGGAACGGAACAGTAACCCTAACTGCAACAGTAAATGTAACGACCCTTGGATTCAATGTGTACAGCAAAAAGTTTGCTGAATGGAGTGCCGACCTTTTCGGAAACCCCGACGATATGCCGTTTAAAATGCTGACCAGCGATGATATAAACGACAAAGAATTTGAGCCTATTGAAAGAGATTATCTGGAAAAGAGGAGCTCATGGTTAGGGGATTTATTAACAAATCCAGGCCCCAGCATGACAAATTATGTTGAAAGAACTTTAATGGAAGGTGTATACCCATACCCAGACCCTCAGTTGATGAGAATCGATGACGATAGTTTGCTCCTGGTATTTATAGACGATGATGTGAAAAGAAACCCCAAAAATCGTGGTGCCCTCTATTACTCAGTTTCACATGATAATGGGGAAACTTTCTCACAGCCAGAATTGATTGATAATGATGGAACACTGGACTCTAACCCAAAATTGAAGGATGTGGGAAGCAAAATCATATGCATCTATTCTTCTTTGGACAGACACATTACAGAAGGAAAATCCATGGAGGATATTCTGGAAACAAATTGTCTTGAAATGGCAGTGTTTGATAAGAGCAGTTATGTATTTTCTGAACCAATACAGGTTACAAAATACACTGGAAGAGTAAATCCTGATGACGGTACAATGCAGGGGGATTATTATACTGATGCTGAAGGGGAAATCATATTTGATGAGGTAAGCGGGAAGGCTCTGATATTCTATACAAAAACAGACTATACCTCTGATGCCGACGAGGCTTTCAGCGCTAAGGATTTGTTTGACAGCTATAATACTATAGCCTATATGATTTATGATGTAAGTACCAATACGTTTGTACCTTACAGCGATGCGGATTATCCGGCGTCAACGACCACTGAGGCCGCAATTCAATGGAATATGGACTGGTATGGTCAACGCTTCCTTAATACTGAAATTAGGGATGCAAGCTTACCCGGCGGAGTGCTTTCTGACCCTCTGATTATGGATTTGACAACTGCACAGAAGGATGGTACGGCTTATATAGCATATTCTGTGGATATGGATGGTAAAATTGAAACACTTACAGACAGGGATATATATATGCAGACATATGATTTCTCTGCGCAAACCTTTACAAATCCAATAAAAGTCTCTGATTTGGAGAAGGATATTCAGAGTAGAGCAGATGAACGTCCAAGGCTTATAGAGTTTAAGGGAGATATATATTTATTCTATATTTCAGGTACAGAAATCCACTATTACAATCTGGGTAGTCTTTTAAAAACCCTTAGAACCGGAGACCCATCAGCAGAGCCCGGTGATGAAGGATATCAGAACTTGACTCCTGGTGTTGCCCTTGAATATAGTAGTGATAATGTTCCTTCAGATTATGAAGTCTTGGTTGGCGATGACGGAAAACTTTATATGGTATGGACTGAGGATACCTTGAGGCTTGCCGATGGCATTGAACCTGGGTCACCGGAAGCATTAAAACCTGAAAATACTTATCATGAAAATCAGATATATGCTTCGGTATTATACGATGCCTTGGATGTAATCGATGATGATGGGAAGATTAAATCAGCTGGTGAACATTATGGAAGATGGAGTCAGAAGGTTCAGGTTACTGCAGGGCCAGGCAGTTATGATAATCCGGGACTTAGTATAATGGCTGACGGACGTATTGTTTTGGCAGCAAAGAAAAGCGAAAAAATACTGGTCGACGATTCCATTTCGTCACCCCGTGAAGAGGACTTAGCTAATACAACGTTTGTTACTTTAAATCTGACACCTATAGCTTTGCCTAAAATGGAGAAGGATTCAATAAGCTTTAGTTCAGAATACCCCATGCCGGGTGAAGTAACAACAATAACTGCTGCTGTAAATAATCAGGGACTTATACCAGTTTTGGATCCGGTGATTGACTTCTATGCAGTTAAAGGCAATACAGAAACACTAATTGGAAGTGATATTGGAAGTTCGCCAATATATGGAGGTATTGAAGAGAAATTCTCCGTTAATTGGGAAGTGCCTGAAGATATTGAAAATACAAAAATTATCGCAAAACTCAGAAGCCAAGATGATGACACAGTTACAGCTAGTACTGAAAAAGCATTGTCCTATGGTGAAAAGCTGGAATATGGGCTATTTGATGTAGATCATGTAGCAGAAAACTATTACAGGGTTTATAGTGAGGTATATTATAAAGGAAATAAGCCTCTGAATAACGCCAAGCTGATTATTAACAAAGTTAATACTGATGATACGCTACAGGAAATAAAACGTGTAAGCATTGCTGATACGACTGCCAATCAGGATATGTTTATTATTAATGAAGGCTTCAGAATGTCAGATGCTGACTTAGGTAATGGCCAAGCAAAAATTGAAGTACGCATAGAGGTAGATGACAAATTGTTGGCTAGACAGGAGACAGAGGTCACAAAGGAAATACCTGCACTATATAGGAACTTAATTAACCGGGTAACAGATGTACAACTCTCAGCCCAGGAAATGTCTCTGGCAAAAGGAGAGACCGGTAGTATTACTGCAATGATAAACCCTATTGAGGTAGGAGAAGGTTACAACATTGTTTATGTATCATCAAATCCGGAAGTTGCAGCAGTAAGCAGCGAAGGAGTTGTCAGAGGGCTTGTGAAGGGTAGTGCTGTTATCACAGCCTACGCGGTCCCCAAAGTCGAGGTAAGCATACATAATCAGGACGGGTACGTTGTCGCAGGAAACATATTGGATACTCTGTCCTTAGAGAGTTGTAAGAAGGCCTCTATGACTGTAAATGTCAGGGAACCACAAGGAGGCTCTTCAGGCTCTAACTCAGGTTCAGGCTCCGGCTCCAATTCAGGCTCTGGTTCGGGCGCAACTCCTGTCTCCGGTTCTGACTCGGGTTCCGGCACCATGAATTTGCTTCTAAATGGTATTAAGCCTGCAAGCATCACTGAAAATGGCTATAAAGTAGAATTTAGCTCGGCTGCTGTTTCCGAAATTTTAAATGGTGCGGAGAGTAAGAACTTAACTGTATCAATACAAAAGCTTGAAGCTAATGAAAAAGCCCAGATGTATTCAATTTCTGTTAAAGCAGGAGACACAGTAATTCCTGGCCTTAATAGTTCAAGTATTCGTATAAGTGTACCGTATTTATTGGGGGAAAATGAGAATCCCAATGCAGTTGTTGTATATGGTGTCAATGAGAACGGAGAAATGGTAGTTATTCCAAATTGCAGCTATAAAGATGGAATGATAACCTTTACTACATCTGATTTTAATAACTTCGGGATAGGTCACAACCCGAGGAACTTCACTGATGTAGACCACGAAGCATGGTATGCCGATGCGGTTGCATTTATTACTGCCAGGGATATCACCGCTGGTGTAGGGAATAATATGTTCGCTCCTGGGAAGGTCATGACCAGAGAGGAATTTGCCACATTTATTGTCTCCACCTTCGGATTTACATGGTCAGGAGATAAGACGGTATTTAGCGATGTTAAGGAAGGTAGTTGGTATGAGCAGTATGTGGGCGCATTGTATGAGGCAGGTATAATAAATGGCACTGGAAATGGTAAGTTTGGCACTGGTGCGTTCATAACCAGGCAGGATATGGCGACAATACTGTACGGGGCACTTAAGAAGAGTGGAATTGAATTAACTAAGATCCGCGAGTATGATGGCTTTAATGATGATGAAAATATAGCAGCTTACGCACAAGAGGCTGTAAGGGTATTGTATGAGGCAGGTATAATTGGCGGTGTGGAAAATAACAATTTTGCCCCAACTGCACTTGCCACTCGTGGGCAAATGGCAGTGCTGATTAAAAATGTACTGGAGAGAATATGGTTGTAATTTGGTAGTTATGGCAGTACCCCATTTAGAGGTGTTTATAAAACTAAATGGGGTGCTGTACTTCCTGAATAAATCAATGTTCCGGGAGAAAGCTGGAAAATATCATGTGCAGAGGAGCAGTTAATATATTTATAACGTTTTCTGTAGAAAAATTCCTTGAAATTATGAATAAAAATATATATAATATTTCATAATATGAATGAGCGATGATAAAAGCCAAAATTTATAGTTTTCTTAAGAGAGCCGATGGGTGGTGTAAATCGGTGAAAACATAGATCAGTCCACTTTTTGAGCTGCCGATGCAAAGTCGGAAGGTTGGTACCCTTTAACGTACCATAGTTGAGTGGCAGGTAATTAAACCTGCAATTTGGGTGGCAACGCGGAATACTTTCGTCCCAGTAGTTTTAGGGGTGAAAGTTTTTTTATTGTATTTATTATAGTAGGAAATTTGAAAACTTTTTGATTGGAGAGAAGAATATGCTGGATTTAAAATTTGTAAGGGAAAACCCCGAAATAGTCAAGCAAAACATTAAAAACAAGTTTCAGGACAAAAAACTTGGCTTGGTGGATGAAGTCATAGCCCTTGATATCGAACTCAGAGGAGCAAAACAGGAAGCGGAAGCATTGAGAGCCGATAGAAATAGGATTTCAAAGCAAATCGGCGGACTTATGGCTCAGGGAAAGAGGGATGAAGCAGAGGAACTCAAGAAAAAAGTTAATGATCAAGCTGCTCGCTTGGCTGAGCTTGAAGTAAAGGAAACTGAGCTTGAATCAAAAGTTAAAACTATAATGATGACCATCCCGAATATTATAGATCCAAGTGTACCTATCGGCAGGGATGATAGTGAAAACGTTGAGGTTGAACGTTTTGGAGAGCCGACTTTAAAGGATTTCGAGGTTCCATACCATACCGAAATAATGGAAAAGCTCAGTGGGATAGACCTGGACAGTGCAAGAAAAGTAGCAGGTAACGGTTTTTACTATTTGATGGGTAATATAGCGAGACTTCATTCGGCAGTAATCTCGTATGCAAGAGATTTTATGATAGACAGGGGATTTACATACTGCATCCCGCCGTTTATGATCAGAAGTGAAGTTGTTACCGGCGTAATGAGCTTCGCTGAAATGGATGCCATGATGTATAAAATTGAGGGTGAAGATTTATATCTGATTGGAACCAGCGAACACTCCATGATAGGTAAATTTATTGACACTATACTGCCTGAGAGTTCATTGCCACAGACCCTGACCAGCTACTCCCCGTGCTTCAGAAAAGAAAAGGGAGCTCATGGCCTTGAAGAAAGAGGAGTTTATAGAATTCACCAGTTTGAAAAGCAGGAGATGATAGTCGTTTGCAAACCGGAGGATAGTATGGATTGGTACCATAAGCTGTGGAGAAATACAGTGGACCTGTTCCGCTCGCTTGATATACCGGTAAGAACACTGGAATGCTGCTCAGGAGACCTGGCTGACCTTAAAGTTAAGTCTGTTGACATTGAGGCCTGGTCACCAAGACAAAAGAAGTATTTTGAAGTAGGCAGCTGTTCAAACCTTGGAGATGCTCAGGCCCGCCGTTTGAAAATTCGTGTGGACGGTGAAAATGGCAAATACTTTGCTCACACACTCAATAACACCGTTGTTGCTCCTCCAAGAATGCTGATTGCTTTCCTTGAAAACAACCTTAATGCTGATGGTTCAGTAAACATTCCAAAGGCGCTTCAGCCGTATATGGGCGGAATGACTGTGATTAAGTAGAAATAAGGCGTCAATGACTAAAATATCTAGAAATAATAAACGAATAAAACACCTCCCAAAGATTCATTTGAGAGGTGTTTACATTTTCTTTCTAACTAATATGTAAGTCTTGTCAATATATTTAAATTTAATATATGTTTATTTGAAAATCACATTATTTTTCTACTGTCAAACCATGTTTATTTGCAAGTTCCTCATATTTAGTCGAGAATTCGTTAAATAACTGCGTACCTTTTGCAAGCTTAGCTTGAGCATCTTCTACCGCCTTCAGATCAGCCTTTTCGGGATTCTCGGCTGCTTCACCGATTACTTTACAGCCTTCAGCAGTTAATCCCAGTGCTTCAACCAGTATACTTTTTACATCTTTAACTTCTTGAGTTTCAACTTCAATAGCTTCGATAGTCTTTTTAGTAGATTCTATCTTCGTAGCGCTTTCTAATAATAATTTCCCTGCATTGGCGCCGGATACATCGGATAATGATTTCTCAAGAGAAGCCATCACTTCAGCTGCGCTTGTACAGGACTTATCAAAATTTTGAATATCACTCTTTACAGGATCACCACAGCCTGCAAGTACCAAGGATAATACTATTAATATGACCACTACAATACCTGTATTCTTTAACTTCACAGATAATTCCTCCAAAAATTTAGTATGAAACATTAGCTAAAGGTTTTACAAGACTTTAACATTACAGGGTTATATCGGCAAATTACAACTTCTTATTAACATATAATAACAAATAACAATTAAATTAATATTTATTAAAACATCTGGAATATTAATTTATATTATTCATAACCCATCCCTCGTAGGCATATATATACAATGTATCTAGTAGATACATCGTAGACACAGCCTGTGTAGCTTTAGAAGTCAATTGCAATAAAACTAATCTCTTGCATTTTTATTGATAATTGATTTTGCCTACTTTGCAGTAAATATTTGCCTTATTAAAGGGGGGTATATGGTTGAAGGAATATATAGAAGAACGAGTTTTAGAACTCGCGAATTATATTATCGAGAAGAAGACAACAGTACGATACGCTGCTAAAAAATTCGGGATCAGCAAGAGCACAGTCCACAAAGATGTAACTGAAAGACTAGAGAAAATAAATCCAACACTTATGAATGATGTCAGGATCATACTCGAGGAGAATAAGGCAGAGAGGCATATACGGGGCGGAGAAGCAACAAAGGCAAAATATCAGGGGAAGTAAGTTTACATAGATTAAGTGTAAAACTGAAAATCATAAATTTACATAGAGGATAAGTTTAAAAGCCGGGCGCGGTAAGTAGCCTGGCTTTTGTTATATATGATTTGCTATTGACTCCAGCTAATTCCAAATATAGTATAGATGTAGTAGTTTTTGAATAATCGGAATTGTGAGAAAGTGCGAACTGGAGAAAATATCTATTACCTTCAGAACTAACTTCTAGATATTACAACCTACAAAATCTTGCAAATATTATCGGGTATTTGTAAAAACTCCTATATTATACTTAGCTTGAAGGGAGAAACATATGGATACGCTTGAGAATATGAAAAATGCAATAGATTATATTGAAAATAATCTTGATGCTGAAATTGATTACGCAAGGATTGCGCAAGTAGCATTATGTTCCCAATATCACTTTCAACGCATGTTTGCTTTCCTTATCGGCATACCGCTATCCGAATATATTCGCCGTCGCCGACTTACGCTTGCCGCCTTTGATTTGCAGAATAGCAGAGAAAAGATAATTGATATTGCTTTGAAGTATGGCTATAATTCGCCTGACTCGTTTACCCGTGCATTTATTGCAATGCATGAAGTTATACCCTCAAAAGCAAGAGAAAAAGGCATATCGCTAAAAGAGTATCCCCGTGTGACATTCTCCTTATCAATAAAAGGAGTGGTTGATATGAACTACAGAATTGAGCAAAAAGATTCATTTACCGTTGTAGGTGTAAGACGGAGGTTTTCGCATGTTGATGGTTTAGGTGAAAACATCGGAAGAATGTGGAGCGAGACATCAGCACAGACATTTGAGCAAATAACTGAACTGGGGGACACTGAACCATATGGTTTATTACGCGTGTACAGTGGAATGTATGAGGATAATACAACTGACTACAAAAGCGAAATCTGGATACCGGTTGTTAAAAAATGATGTTCTGGGAAAGTAAGTCTACATAGAAGAAGTGACTTAAAACCGAAAATTTTTTATAGAGGATAAGCTTAAAAGCCAGGCACGGTAGGATGCCTGGCTTTTAATATTAAGTGCGCCGTGTGTCCAGCAAATCCGGAGCACACCTGCCTGGATTTGGCTTAAGAACTGTATTTATACAATTTTTAAGCAGGTATAACAGCTTCAGAATTCTTATTTTCATATAATTTTATTTTTATATAATTTTATTTTGTCACAGAAAAATATGCTTATGTGTTATAGAAAAATTGGATTACTCCATGCAGTGTTTCCGCGCTCGTCAACACATTCAACTCTTACATAGGTTTCATTGCCGCGTAATTTGTAGAATGCGCTGGATATGAGTTCCTTTGAAATCTCACTGTAACCCATATATTCGTATGTAACAAAATGTATTGCTGATACCGGAGAACATTTTACGTGAACTTTACCCTCTGAAACATAAAATTCAAATATCTCAGGTCCGTTTGAGGCGTAGAAGTTACCCTTAATCATTGCTGTAACAATATCTTTTTGGCAGAGTGAGGGTGAATTTACACAAATCCATCCACCGCAACGATCTTCGAGGATATGATGTGAATCATCGGTGGCAACTCCCCAAACCTTGCGTCCCCGTCTCAAAAGGGAATCCCAGTAGTCAATTGAAAGCCCGGTATGGCTTTCAATTGCGCATCCGTAATTGAAAATTTCTATTGCAAAATATCCTGATAAGTCTAAAAAATCAGCAAGTTCAAGCCTGGACCAGTTTGGATGGCAAAATATTGCCAGGTTATTTGCTGCTGTTATCCTGTTGATGTTTTCTTGTGGGGTGGAAATACCTTCCCATTCTGGGACTTCAATATATTCGCCGTTGCTGAAACCATTATTTTCTCCACACGGCTCTTTACCTATACCCAATGAATGGTATATACGTATTGGGTCGGGATTTGTAACTTCGAGCTCAATGCCGGGCAATATCAGAAAGTCATCACTTCCTAAATGTGAAAGGTGCGAATAGTACTGGTGGTCTGTTATGGCAAGAAAGCTCCAGCCTTTACTTTTATACTGTTCTACTGTTTCTTTCGGGCTAAGCTTTCCGTCGGAATTAGTTGTGTGGCAATGCAGGTTCCCTTTATACCAATTGCCGGTTGTGTTCAAACCTTTCATAAAATACCTCCTGTCCGGGAATTCTAGTCCCGGTTTAATATATTATTCTCATAATGATGCCTTGTTTGAAATCACCATATTTTTCACCAAAAATATTTATGCCACCGATATGCTCTGCATCGGATTTTATTTCAATTTTCAATGATATAAATGGGTTCATATTCAGATTTAAGTTCTCAATATTGATTTTGGGGTTTACCATAACGCCATCGATATATCCACCGTTTTTCCGAACTGAGAAGGTCTTCAGCAAACCATACTGGGTCCGACCATGCTGCCAGACGGCTGGAGTCAACAGACCATGCCTTGAACCGAAGTCGCCGGGTGAACGATAAATTCCAAGTTCCTGATTGTTTATTGATATAGTTATATCAGAAGGCCAATTTTCCATATAACCCGGCGCTTCTGAACAGAGTTCTAAGCTGAAGGAAATCTCTTCGGGCAGAATATGATTGTCGCAGTGGTTAGGGAATCTGTATTCTACATATCCTTGCTGGAACCAGACGAGCTGGGCATTCATGCGATATGGCGAGTAGAAGGACTTCGGATTGTCATAGGTGTCCATGGAACCATTTTCATCAGCCAAACCGCATGTGGGTTCTACCTCCCACTGATAGAAGTTGCCTACCGGCATTTCAACAGTAATTGTTTTATCCTCTTGGTCTAGAGCTTGCTCTGCTGCGTCTATATGAATTGATTGAGTAGTGCAAAGGCAGACTCGCATTGAGCCTCTAATTCCGGGTTGTGATTCGGTGATAATAAGCCTTGCATCCTCCAGGCATTTAATATGCAGAGCTGTAGAGGATACTGGAAGCCCCATTGCTTCGGAAATCTCCAGAAGTGAAGTGGGGTTTATTTTTAGCAGATTCATCATTTGAAGCCTAATAGGAGAGGACAAAGCTTTCCCGATTTTTGTAATATGCGCATGGTGTGCGGTGTTATCCAAATTTAGTGAAATATTTCTTTCGCCAAGTATTTTTATTGTTTTTCTATCACTGGTTTTCATTTTACTCCCTCTTTGTTACAGAATTTATGAAATAAATGTTTTTATAAAATAATGAATTAGCTATTATTTTATATTAATTATTATACTATAAAGAGAAAATAATGTCAAAATATATCCAAAATATACAAAAATATTGTTGACATAACAATGAATATAGTCTAACATGATAATATATTAATTACACAAAAAATGTAATAAACTGCATGCTTGAATTCCGGAGAAGTTTATTACATAAATATTGTAATTTATAAAGTTAATGTTTGTTGAGCTCTTACCTAATTAATAAGGAGGATAATTATGAAAAAGACTCTAGTAATTTTGCTGGCTATGGTACTGACTTTTTCTATGTTAACAGCTTGTGGTAATTCAGGTACAACCGATAACTCTGTAACAGACAAGAACTCTGCAACACAAGCTTCAACCGCAGAAGCTACCGATAAACCAGGTGAACAGATTAAAATTAGATTCATAAATGGCTTTACCGGTGGAGACGGTGCTTTTATGAAAAAGATGGTGGACAGCTTCAATTCTTCTCAAAGCAAGTATTTTATTGATCAGCTTATTACTGCTGACCATTATACAAAGTTTAAAACCGATGATTTTGATATGCTGATTATTCATGCTGATCTTATTTCTACATATCATGAAGATGGACTATTAAAAGAAGTATCTGATATTTACAAAGCTTCAAACCTTTCACTTGAAAAAGATTTTCACTCAATTTCACAAACATACGTGAAGTATGATGATGGGGTATTCGCCTTCCCGTTGGATTTATATGCCGACACAATGTACTATAACAAGGATCTCGTTGACAAGATACCAACTACGTATGCGGATCTTCTGGCGTTGAGGGATAAGCTTCAGCCAGAAAAAACAGGAGTTTACCCTATAGCAATTCCTCTTAGTGGTGACCACGACTGGTTAACGATGGCTATGCTTACTCAAATGAATGTTAATTTTGTAGAGGATGGGCATCTAAAACTTGATACAGATGAAGCAGCAGAAGCTCTTCTGAAGATTAACAAAATGATTTACAAAGATAAGCTGAGCGCTCCTCAGATGGCTGCAAATGATGATATTAATGCTTTCCTTAAGAAATCACAGGAAAAGACCAATATTCAAGCAGCTCTGTCGCTGACCGGCCCCTGGAATTACACATCTGCCAAGGAGACCTGGGGAGATAAGCTTGGTATAGCTGCATTCCCTACATTAGGGGATACCCTGCAGGTTCCTGCAGGAGGTCATACTTTTGCAGTTTCAGCCAAGTGTGATAATGCTGATAAACTTGCTGGTATTGCAGCATTTATGTCTTACATATACACACCTGAAATTATGTTGAATTGGGCCGATTCAGGACAAGCGCCTATCCATCTTCCAACTATGGAGGTAGTAAAGGGTAAACCTGAGCTATACCCTGTTGCGGCTGTTAATTATGATATATTTGACAAGGCAAAAATATTACCTCCTATTTATAACATAAGAGAACAGGTGAAATATCTTTACAATAATGTTTGGGAATTAATTTATAGTGATCCTGATCTGACAAAAGATAAACTTATGGTTGAATTGAAGAATGCAACTAAGACAGCAAAAGAACTGGCAGAACATTAACATGACTTAGGATAATTATTTATGGTGGGGGGCATTTGCTCCCCATTGTAAATAAATGTCCATCTCGTATAGAAGGGTGAATAAAATGAAGTCAAGTAAATTTGTTTCGATGTTATTTTTATTACCGTTTATAATTTTCTTTGTATTATTTTTACTGGTTCCTATAATATACGGTGGATACATGAGTCTTCACAAATATTCACTTATAACCGGAAATCAGGGATATGTGGGCATGGAGAATTATACAAAAATTTTATTTTCTGATTCCATGTACAACAGATCGTTTTTTAACGGGCTTAAGAATACCTGTATCTTTGTATTAATGTCGGTTCCTCCCTTAGTATTATTTAGTCTTGGTCTGGCCATGCTAGTTGACCGGCTTCCCGACCGTTTTAAGCCGTTTTTTCGTACAGTATATTTTGCATCGTTTTCAGTGTCTGTTTCAGCAGTTGCGGCAATTTTCCTATGGCTTATGAGAGGAAATGGCGGATACATAAATAATATACTTATCAATTTGTCTATTATACCTAAACCAATACCATGGCTGGAATCAAAAGATTTTGTCTGGATATCCCTTACTATTGCCACTGTGTGGTGGACAATAGGATATAATATGATGCTTTTTGTAAACGCTTTGAATGAAATTGATGTAAGTGTTAATGAAGCAGCAGATCTTGATGGGGCGGGTTTCTGGAAAAGGTTTGTATATATAACCTTCCCGGGTATAAGAAATGTATTCTATTTTGTATTAATGACTACAATTATTGCCTCCTTTAATGTTTTCGGTCAGCCGCGCTTGATGACAAATGGAGGTCCTGGAGAGTTTACAAAACCAATTATAATGGTTATTAATGACAGCATAATATTTAAAAATAATCTGGGTATTGGAACTGCTATGACTATAATGCTCGGTCTTATTATTGTGGCGTGTTCTATTGCACAATATTTTCTAACCAGAGCAAAAGATGATTTAAACGGAGGCAGGGTGTGATATGGACAGAAAAAAATTAAAAACAATTATTCTACTTTTTATTGCCTGTATAATAGCCTATTTATTTATCCTGCCATTTATGTTTATGATTTTCACCAGCTTCAAAGAATTACCTGATGCGCTGGGCTCATCTTCACTGTTACCAAAGAAGTGGACCCTTGGAAACTACAAGGAATTATTCACCAACACCTCTTCATCACCTGTTGGGAAGTGGGTATTGAATACTACTATTGTTACAGCCTGCGGAACACTTCTGCGTGTTACAGTAAGCACACTGGCTGCATATGCCCTTGCGCGATTGAATGTACCTTACAAGAGAGCTTTTATAGTCGCCATAATATGGGCACTTGCTATTCCTGAAATCGTAACATATTTCCCTAGCTTTTATATATTTAAAGAGGTTGGTTTACTTAATTCATTCGCACCTTTAATTTTGCCGTCGGGCGCAGGAGTTATGATGGTATACCTGGTTTACAATTTTATGCTGGCATTTCCAAAAGAGCTTGAAGAGTCAGCTTACATCGATGGTGCAACATTGATGCAAACATTAAGGAAAGTTATCCTGCCTTCGGTAAGGCCGATAATCTTAACACAAGGCTTTATAACATTTCTAGCATTATATAACGATTACTTCTGGCCTTCATTAGTTATTAACCGGACGCAATCTCAGACTATCACACTTGGAATTGCGGCATTGGTGCTAGGTGAAAATTATATAAATCCAGGCCTGATGATGGCAGCCACAGTCGTTGCAGTTTTACCTGTAACATTGATATTCATTTTTATAAACAAGTATATTGTAAAAGGTTTCACACAATCAGGAATAAAGTAAATGAGGAATATAGTAAATGGAGGGAATCAATTTGAGAAACGAATATCCAAGGCCGGATTTCCAGAGGAAAGATTGGATGTCACTCAACGGAAAATGGGAGTTTGGCTTTAACGAAGTTATACATAGTGAAATAGAAGTTCCTTTTGTTTATCAGTGCGCTTTAAGTGGGATTAACATTAAAGATAATTATGATCATGTAATCTACCACAAAGTATTTTCAGTTCCTGATAATTGGAAAGATCAAAACATACTTCTTCATTTTGGTGCCGTAGATTATAAAAGCACTGTGTATGTTAATGGACATATGGTATGTAACCATGAAGGAGGTCATATGCCGTTTACCATTGATATCACCGAATTTTTGAATTGGAGTCAGGAGGATTTGGTGGTAAAGGTTTATGATCCGCATAGCGATGAAACAATTCCAAGAGGAAAGCAATATTGGAACGGTGAACCCGTGTTCATTTGGTATACTCCTTCGACGGGTATATGGCAATCAGTGTGGCTGGAGCCTGTTTCCATATCGAAATGGGAGAGAATACTTTTTACACCGGATATAGATTCGGGAACAGTTGAGATAAGCTATATTTTGTCAGACAAAACTCCATTGCCATGTACCTGTGAATTTAAAATCACACATGATGATAAACTTTTTTTCAAAGGTGAAATGAATGTTTTGCAAAAACAGGGGAAGTTTACAGTCGACATTTTTGCCAATAAGGTATTACGTGGGCCGTCTTATTTGGGAGGCCTCTGTTGGAGTCCTGAGAATCCAAATCTTTTTGATGTTGAGGCTGTTCTCTTGGTAGACCGAAAGCCTGTTGACCAGGTTAACACTTATTTTGGGATGAGAAAAATCTCTATCGAAAACGGAAAACTTTACCTGAATAATATGCCATATTACCATAAATTAGTACTAGATCAGGGATATTGGGAGGAAGGACTTCTTACCGCACCTGATGAAAATGCCTACAAACAGGACATCTTACTAAGTAAGTCCATGGGATTTAACGGCTGCCGTAAGCATGAAAAAGCAGAGGATCCGGTTTTTCTATATTGGGCGGATAAACTGGGGTATCTTGTATGGGGCAGTGTACCAAGTTTTATAAGCTATACCCCTGATGCTGTAAATAGATTTATTAAAGGGTGGAGCGATATCATCTTAAGAGACTATAACCATCCCTCTATTGTTGTTTGGGATATGCTTAATGAGAGTTGGGGTGTTCCGGCAATATATAACAACAAAATGCAGCAGGCATTTTCACTTTGCCTTTACAATCTCGCATACAGTCTTGATAATACACGTCTTGTTGTTACAAATGACGGATGGGAACAAACTGGTGGAGATTTATGTACAATACACACTTATAAGCATGGAAGCAGTGGTAATGTGGATATGCAGGAGCATTTTTCAGAGAGTCTAAAACGTCTGGATGGGATACTTGATGGTACTATTATGGAGCGTTTACCATATGCGAAAGGGTATCACTATAACGGCCAGCCCATTATTATTTCAGAGTTCGGAGGAGTGTCCTGCGGTGCTGAAGAAAAGAGTTGGGATTCTACAAGTGCCGGCAGTGAAGAGGAGTTACTTGAAACTTATGAAAATAGCTGGGGTTACACAAATGCCGGCAATGAGGAGGACTTTCTTAAAACCTATGAGCGGCTTATACAGAATATATATGCTTCAGATTTAATCTGCGGATTTTGTTATACTCAGTTTACCGATGTACAACAGGAGAAAAACGGACTTCTGACAGACAAACATACTCCTAAATTCAATCTTGAGAAGATTAAGAAAATTAATGATGGTTACCACAAATAAAAGTAACTTCTGATGAGGAGATTGTATAAATGGAACAGTCGATGGTCAAATGGCAAAGGAAGATTTTCTTCCTTTGCTGGGCTGCATATGCAAGCGCGTATCTATGCAGGACAAATCTATCAATAGCTACTCCTGAAATTATGAGTTCGTTTTCATGGAATAAAACCAGTGTGGGTTTGATTGGAAGTTCCTTTTTCGGGGCATATGCCATCGGACAGTTGATAAATGGACTCATAGGGGATAAGCTTAATAGCAGGTATTTTATATTTACAGGGCTTTGTGTATCCTCACTTGTGAATTTTACAATGGGATTTTCATCAAGTTTGTACTTAATGATTGGACTTTGGGCCATAAACGGATTTTGTCTTTCCATGCTATGGGGACCCATAGTAAAAACTCTTTCATACTGGTTCTCCTACGAAAAAAGAACAAAGGTGGCTGTATGGATATCAACATCAATGATAGGAGGGTACCTGCTGGCCTGGGGTGTCATAGGCATTGTAATTGCTAAGGCCACTTGGAGATGGGCTTTTTGGATACCTTCAGGATTAGTATTCATGTTTGCTTTATTATGGGTATGGAAAATGCGAAACCATCCGAAAGAGGTTGGAATCCAGCAGGAACTTAATGAGACAAAACATGAAGACATCAAAATAAATAATAGTAGTATTTCTTTTTTACAAATGGTGTATAAGCATAAGCTCTGGCTTATAGCGCTGGCTTGTATAGCCCAGGGAGTAATAAAGGATGGAATAACTTTGTGGGCTCCAACTTTTTTAAGTGAGACGCAAAATATTGGACAGGAAGTCCTGTCATTTTTTTCATTAGCAGTACCAATTATGAGCTTGTTTGGTATATTGTGTGCAGGTTGGCTCAACAAGGCGTTTAATCAGCGCCAGAATATTTCCATAATTGTACTACTGGTGTGCGCAGGAATCAGCTGTTTAGGACTCTATTTCCTTATGAATTCTAATATCTATATTTGTACCGTTTTACTAGGCTTGGCCTCTGCATTTACATATGGAGCCAATACTCTTCTTTTAACTTTGATTCCATTGAAATTTATAAGATATAACAGGGTATCAGGAGTAGCTGGTTTTTTAGATTTCTTTTCCTATGTAGGTGCTGGTCTAACCGGTATTGTTACCGGTCTTGTAACAGATAAATTTGGCTGGAACGGAATTATATTGTCATGGGTAACACTGGCAGTGATAGGAATTGTTGCGGTTTGCTTTGCAAATAAGACTGAGGATTAGCATTACTCTTTCCTTGGTACATCTGTATCTCACTCCTCAGAAAATTCTTAGCATCAGCTTGATGTTGAGTATTATTAATTACTGGACAATCAAGTGCTGATAAAAAAGTACAATTCAACCATATCATTTTAAACTGTATCGGTTATAAAAAAGGTTAGCTTGTAGGACGAATGTTAGAGAAGTCCTTCAAGCTAACTTTTTTATTATGGTGCATCCAACGGAGCTGGAACACACTTGCCAGTGTGAGTCTGGCACGGGTAACTATCAAGAAGACCGGACCGATAATTTGTGTGAAATATCACAGATTATCGGCTTTTATACTATATGCGCGTTCTTAACTTGAATATAGTATTTAGCACCAAAAAGCATTACTTTTTTTGTATCTCTTTGCAGTAAAATACCCCCTATAAAAATGGTATAATGCAAATATTTACAACTATAATAAAGCAGGCTTATTACATAATAGTAATATTACATGTCTTTTCATTACTATTTGTGTACGCGCCATGCGTGAAGATGGGGGAGAATATATGTCAAACGTTTTTATGAGATTTCCTGAAGGAAAAGCTAAAGCCCTTACATTAAGTTATGATGACGGAGTAGAGCAGGATATACAGCTGATAGATATCATGAATAAATACGGTTTAAAGGGAACCTTTAATATCAATAGCGGATTATATGCCGAAGAGGGAACAGTATACCCCAAGGGGCAAATACATCGAAGGATGACGGAAAAACAGGTCAGGCAGACATATTTAAATTCCGGTCATGAGGTGGCAGTGCATGCTTTAACTCATCCGTTTCTTGAGCAGCTTCCAGTAAACATGGTTGTGAGAGAGCTAATACAGGACAGAGAAAATCTTGAGAGGATGTTCGAAACAATTGTACGGGGTATGGCATATCCATACGGAACTTTTAACGACACTGTCGTATCGGCATTGCAAGCTTGCGGTATAGTATATTCCAGAACTGTCATTTCAACAAATGATTTTCGTATTCCGACAGACTGGCTGAGACTGACTGCTACCTGTCACCATAACTCGCCGGAACTTAACAATCTGGCAAGAAAATTTGCCGGGGACAAAGTAACCCACTCACCTTATTTATTCTATCTCTGGGGTCATAGTTACGAGTTTGAAGATAACAACAATTGGGGGGTTATTAAGGATTTTGGTGATTTACTGGGCAGAAGGGATGATATTTGGTATGCAACCAATATTGAAATATATGAGTACATTGACGATTACAATCGTTTGATTTTCAGTGCAGAGGGAAAAAAGGTAAAAAATCCTACATACAGAAACCTGTGGTTGGAATGTGACGGAGAACTCTTTGAAATAAAGGCCGGAACGGTGACAGATATTAAATGAGAGATTAATAAAGAATAATTTGAATATGTCTTAATATTATTATTGTCGTATATACTGATAAATAAAATTAGAGGAGAGAATACCATGAATAACGATATAAACAGCGAAAAAAACTTCAAGAATCCTGTTCTGCCCGGTTTTTACCCAGATCCGTCCATATGCAGGGTCAATGAAGATTACTATCTTGTAACGTCCTCATTTTCTTATTTTCCGGGCGTTCCCATTTTTCACAGCAGGGATCTTATTAACTGGAAGCAAATAGGCCATGTGCTTGACCGTCCTTCACAGCTGGATTTGGATGAGGGTGGACATTCAGAAGGCATATTTGCACCTACCATAAGATATCATAAGGGAAAGTTTTATATGATAACAACCAATGTTACAAGAGGGGGTAACTTTATTGTAACGGCCGAAAACCCCTCGGGGCCCTGGTCGGAGCCCTATTGGCTGCAAAATGCACCCGGGATTGACCCTTCATTATTTTTTGATGATGATGATAGAGTTTACTATGTAGGAACCAGTGAAGTTCCAGGAGGAGGAAGTTACTTCGGCGACAATGAAATATATCTTCAGGAATTGGATTTGAAGAGTATGACTCTGACCGGACAAAGGTATGGAATATGGAGAGGAGCATTAAAAAATGCTCTGTGGGCTGAGGGGCCTCACATATATAAGATTTCGGGTATATATTATTTGATGATAGCCGAGGGCGGCACTGATTATCACCATAGCGTCACAATAGCCAGAAGCTCAAAGATTACCGGTCCCTATGAAGGTAACCCAAGCAACCCAATTCTCACGCACAGGCACCTTGGCCGAAGTTTTCCAATAGCAAATACAGGCCATGCTGACCTTGTGGAAACACAAAACGGTGAATGGTGGATGGTTGCTTTAGCATCACGTCCTTATGGCGGATACTTCAGAAATCTCGGCCGTGAGACCTTCCTGATGCCTGTCAAGTGGGAGGATGGTTGGCCAATAGTAAGCCCTGGTACGGGTAAAATTGAATTTCAATACAAAAAGCCGCTTCTTCCGGCAGATAAGGAGATTGAAGTTCCAAAAAGAGATGATTTCGACTCATCGGATTTAAGTCTTGTATGGAATTTCATTCGCACACCCAGAGAAAAGTTCTGGAGTCTTACTGAAAGACCTGGTTTTTTAAGATTGAAATTAAGAGCTGAAAAAATAACTGAAAAAGTGAATCCCAGCTTTGTAGGAAGACGCCAGCAGCATATGAACTTTTCAGCTGCAACTGCTCTGGGATTTAGTCCTGCATCAGAGGGTGAAGCTGCCGGTATTGCACTAATTCAAAGCGATGCCTATAACATTCGCTTCGAGTATACTTTATATGAGGGCAGGAAAGTGGTAAGACTGGTGCAATGCTTTGATGAAAAGGAGACTATTATTGCCCAAAAGGAATTTCAGGGACAGAGCCTCTTTCTCAAGGTTTCAGCATCTGGGCAGGATTACAGCTTTAGCTTCGGAGCAAAGAATACTGAGTGGGAATTACTGGCTGAAAAGGTTGACGGAAGACTATTAAGCACTGACGTTGCCGGTGGCTTTGTTGGAACCTATATCGGAATGTTTGCCAGCAGCAATGGAAACGACAGTTCAACCCATGCTGATTTTGACTGGTTTGAGTATTTCGGAAATTAAAACTATATTATGCAAAAGTGATATAGTATCTTTGATATCAAATATTTGATACTATAATATTTGGTTATATAATTATGTATGCTTGAGAAGTGGAGCAGAATGAAATAAAGAAAGGGGACAGCGTCATATGTTACTTGAAAACGGTCAGGAAAGGTGCAACTGTAAAAAGAAGTCCTGTCCGAGGCACGGGAACTGTAAGGAATGCCTTGAGCATCATTCAGCTAACTCGAAGTATCTACCCTACTGCAAAAGGAAGAATTCAACAATTTTAAACCTTTTTAAGAACAAATAACGTTATGCATACAATGATAAAAGGCGCTGTCCGGCTATGGACAGCGCCTTTCATAGACGAAAAATGATATTACTTTTATGTCTTCTTAATAAATTCCAGCCTGCATTTTGGGCAGGTAATACGTATTTTTCCCTTGTTTTTCGGAACCCTGACTTCCTGCTTACAGCCGGGGCACTTGAAATACCTGTGGGTTTTATAGGTATTGAGTCGGCTTCGTTTTTTATTAAACCAGTTTGAAAGCGGGTTCCAGAGTTTCAAAAAAGCATTGTTTTCCTTTCTTCGCGCATTATAATTTTTTGAAAGCGCTCTGAAAAGGAATACCAGAAAAGGAACGTAAACAAGATAGTTCAATAATCCAAACGGAAAAAAATAAAATATTATCGATAGTAAAAATGATAGAAAAAGAAGACCCACAGACAGCTGGTCAACTCCATATCTACCAATCATAAATTTTCTCAACCAATTCATATCTACCTTGTATGATATAGTCGATGACTAAATCATACGCTCCTTTCTAATATTTTAAATTTGCATTTATCCTCTATAATGAAAATAGACACTGTGGACTTTTTATGTTTTACCTATAGTTTAACTATTCGTTTGGAGTGTATTGCCACAGTCTTATTTAAATCATTTATAGTTGGATAAGTTTTTAAACTTTTATCTCGTGCAAGGCTATGAGAATAAGACTAAGTGGGTCAAAACAGTTGTCTAATAATTACTAAGGATGTGGTTTCATGATTTATGTTGGCATTGATATTGCCAAGCAAAAACACTTTGCCGCTGCTATGACCTCTGATGGTGAAGTCTTAATTCCGCCTTTTGGTTTTACCAACAATTCTGAAGGTTTCACTCTCCTACTGTCTAAACTCAAGTCCTTTGATAAGGAAAATCTTATTGTCGGCCTTGAATCGACTGCTCATTATGGTGAGAACCTTATTTGCTACCTTTATGATTTGGGCTACCGTATTGCCATTTCCCAGAGTTACAATACTTCTTTAAGTCTGGCATTCACATAAACACTTGCTATGAGCTTTTAAAAAAGCATTCTAATCCAAATGATATAGCTGCCTTACACCTTACATATCTAGGTAACCTTCTTCAAAAGGCCTCCTACGGCCGCTTTGGTAAAGAAGAAGCTATTGCTTTAAAAGGTCTGGCTAAATCATCTGTAGGTACTGGCGATACCTCTTTATCTATTCAAATAACCCAATCAATCTCACAAATTGAGTTATTGGAAAAGCAAATTACTGAATTGGATGAACGTATCAAATCCATCATGCTTGAAATGGATTCTGTAATCTTGACTATCCCAGGTATCGGATTTCTTAATGGTGCAATGATCCTTGGTGAAATTGGTGATATATCAAGATTTTCAACTCCTTCAAAGCTTTTAGCCTATGCAGGTTTAGATCCTACAGTCAATCAGTCAGGACAGTTCACTGCCAAAAGTACCAGAATGTCAAAACGAGGTTCTAAACTTCTTCGTTATGCGCTAATTAATGCTGCTTGGAACGTTTCTCTTAACAACAAAACATTTAAAAACTACTTTATTCTCAAGCAGTCTCAGGGTAATAACCACTATTCAGCTCTGGGTCATGTTGCTCATAAGTTGGTTCGAACTATCTTTAAAGATAATGTTGTCTTCAATTTAGATTAAAAAACCTTTTAAAAGTCTATGTCTCATAGGCTTATTTGAGTGTACCCTTTTATTGCTTTATAATTTAATCTTTTTTTACTTGACAATTCATAGTTGGTCTCCTAAGCCACTTCAGGTGGCTTTGAGCCGCTTCAGGTGGCTTTGAGCCGCTTAGCGGCTACTAAACATTTATAATACTATTCCCCCCCATATCCGCTCTAAGGCGAATTAAAGAAGAATAATTGGCCATATGCGTTTTCAAAGTATTGAGAGATACTTTGAATATTAGCATGGCCATAAATTCATAGGCTAGTTAGGAAGACAAGCTTTAGCAAAGACTTTCAGTCTAACCTCCAATCTACGCGTCTAGTGCGTACAATAATCGTAATGAAAAATCACGTATAAAGCATATCCGTAACATAGACTTTATGTAAGTATTCTCTTTATAACAATTGACTAATACATGTATATTCTTTAATTTTAGATATACTGAGTCAAATTTTCAAGATAACCTTAAAAAATTAATAAATTAATAACAAATATCATTATTGTGAACTCCTTTAATATTCTTCTCTTGATAAGCTATATAAACTATGTTAAAATATTATCAATATAAGAATTGGTCTGACTATCGGTCAAACTTTAAATTCCAAGTTTAAAGCCATAAGCTGAGAATGAGGAGAACTAGATTAAAATTGAATAATTAATCGTTCTGATATGCATGAGGGTTAGTCCCGAATGGTAAGACGGTGCTATAAAGCTTTATGAAATTTATCCCATATGAAGTACTTTATTTATTTGAGATTATTGGTGACAGTATTGGACATTTGTTTAATAGCTTACACCATGGATGGATTTTATTGAGTATTACCTAAAAAGCAACCCTGTGCCGTTTGTGCATGGGGTTTATTTATTTTATAGAAAATATGAGTTTCAAAGAACTGTATTTCTGAAATGAACACAAAAACAGTATTTTAGTACACTTGTAGACCACAAAATTTTTCGAGGAGGTCAAGGCTATGGAAACCAGGATTGCTTTAATCGGCATTATAGTTGATGATATGTCGTCAACTGACAGACTTAACGGGATACTGCATGATTTTGGAAAGTATATAATCGGTAGAATGGGGATTCCGTACAGGGAAAAGGGTGTGTGCATCATAAGTGTTGTTGTTGATGCACCGAATGATATAATCAGTTCCCTCTCCGGGAAACTCGGGATGGTCCCGGGTGTAAATATAAAAACCGTATATTCCAAGGTATAGTGGAGGTTAAACCTATGTATAACAGCAAATCAAAAGCAGCAACTGAATTTATTAACCATCAGGAGATTTTGGATACTCTTGAGTTCGCAGTCTGTAATAAGGGAAATAGGACTCTACTGGAAGATATTCTTGAAAAAGCAGCACAATTCAAGGGATTAAGCTATAAAGACGCTGCTGTTCTGCTGGAATGTGATCTGGAAGATGTAAAAAGCAGAATATATTCTTTGGCCGAGAATATAAAGAAAAGATTTTATGGAAATCGTATAGTAATGTTTGCTCCGCTGTACCTTTCAAACTACTGTATCAATGAATGCCGCTACTGTCCATACCATGGCTCAAACAAGCATATAGCCAGAAAGCAGCTTTCACAGGAGGATATTGTTAAGGAAGTAATAGCACTTCAGGATATGGGGCATAAGAGGCTTGCACTTGAAACCGGTGAAGACCCGGAACACTGCCCCATAGAGTATGTACTTGAAAGTATAAAAACCATATACGGCATAAAACATAAGAACGGTGCAATCCGTCGTGTAAACGTCAACATAGCGGCTACAACAGTTGAAAACTATAAAAAGCTGAAGGAAGCCGGGATTGGAACTTATATTTTGTTTCAGGAGACCTACCACAAGCCGACATATGAGTACCTGCATCCCAAAGGTCCAAAGCATAATTATGCTTATCATACCGAGGCAATGGACCGTGCCATGGAAGCTGGAATTGATGACGTCGGGCTGGGAGTATTGTTTGGGCTGAACCTCTATAAGTATGATTTTGTCGGCTTGTTGATGCATGCGCAGCATCTTGAGGACGCAATGGGCGTCGGACCGCATACTATAAGTGTTCCGCGTATTCGCCCGGCTGATGATGTTAATCTCAATGATTACTCCAACGCCATTCCTGATGAGATATTTGAAAAGATTGTTGCCATACTTCGTATTGCAGTACCATACACCGGCATTATCATGTCAACCAGAGAATCTGAGAAGACACGGGCAGAATGCCTTAAATTGGGTGTTTCTCAAATTAGCGGGGGCTCATCAACAAGTGTAGGAGGCTATGTGGAAAAGGAGATGGAAAATTCAGCACAATTTGAAGTAAATGATACTAGAACCTTGGATGAGATAGTAAACTGGCTGATAAAGCTGGGGTACATTCCAAGCTTCTGTACAGCCTGCTATCGTGAGGGAAGGACCGGCGACAGATTTATGAGACTGGTCAAGAGCGGCGCAATTGCTAATGTTTGTCAGCCTAACGCTTTAATGACCCTCAAGGAATATCTTGAGGACTATGCTTCGGAGGATACAAAAACTCAGGGGGAAAAAATGATAGCTGCTGAGGTTGATACACTCCAGAATAACGATGTAAAGAGGATAGTGAAAGAGCATCTCAGCGAGCTCAACCAGGGGAAGAGGGATTTCAGGTTTTAGGCCGAGAGCCTCCTTTATTCTCCCTATAGCGGTAAAGGATATAAATTTTCATAACTATTTATGTACGCGCTATGCGCGTAGATGGAGGATAATATGAGTCTTACAAATACACCCGGTGCAAACAGGCTGCACATAGCATTGTACGGAAGAAGAAACAGTGGTAAATCTTCATTGATAAATGCAATAACAGGACAGGATATTGCACTGGTGTCGGAAATAGCCGGAACTACAACTGACCCGGTATACAAGGCGATGGAACTGCACCCTGTTGGTCCCGTTATGTTCATAGATACAGCCGGCTTCGATGATGAGGGAACTCTTGGTGAAATGCGTATTGAGAAAACACGGAAAGCAGTTGATAAGACAGATGTGGCCATTGTATTTTTTTGTGAAACTGAGCTTTCCTACGAGAAGGAATGGATTGAAGAGCTTAAAAAAAGAAATATACCTGTAATTCCTGTAATAAACAAGGCTGATATAATAAATAATTCAGCGGAGATATCCGTTGCCGTAAAGACTGCCTTCGGATTAATACCAATAATCATCAGCGCAAAAGAAAAAACCGGATTGGAAAAAGTAAGAGAAGAATTGATAAGAGCAGTTCCGGAGAATTTCGAGGTAAAAAGCATAACCTCCCACCTTGTAAAGGACGGTGACCTGGTGTTGCTGGTCATGCCCCAGGATATACAGGCTCCCAAGGGTAGACTTATACTGCCGCAGGTTCAGATAATCCGTGACCTGCTGGACAATAAATGCCTTGTTCTGAGCGTAACCACCGATAGGCTTGAACAGGCACTGAAAACCTTGGTTAAGCCGCCTAAACTGATAATTACCGATTCCCAGGTGTTCAGCAAGGTATATGCTTTAAAACCAGCCGAAAGTTTGCTGACGTCATTCTCTGTTTTATTTGCTGAGTACAAAGGGGATATTACAGAATATGTAAAGGGAGCTGAAGCAATAGAAAAATTAACTGAATCTTCAGCGGTTCTTATTGCTGAGGCCTGCACCCATGCGCCGCTGGGTGAAGACATCGGACGTATCCAGCTACCTCGGCTTCTAAGAAAAAAAGCCGGAGAAAATCTCACTGTCGATATAGTAAGCGGCACTGATTTTCCAAAGGACTTATCAAAGTATTCTCTTGTCATCCAGTGTGGCTGCTGCATGTTTAACAGAAAATACGTCCTCACCAGAATAACTATGGCACAGGAACAGAATGTGCCTATTTGCAACTACGGAATAGCCATAGCAAAAATAAACAATATATTGGACAAAATAGCACTGTAATTTAGTCTCCCGGTTTTAGCCTGATCTTTTGTAATGTGCGGTTCTCCGTACCAAATTATATGTAAAAAAATTACAAAAATCAAATAAAGTTACCATAAGGTATCAAAAGCTTACAAAAATATTGCATAATTAATTTTATATGATAATATAAATAATAGATAATTTTTAACTTGAATATTTGTAATTTTTTAACGGAACCAATGAATATATAGTTGATATATATTTTTGTTAAATTTATCAAATTGTGTTAAGGGAGTTGTTATATTTGGGTTTTGGACAGGACATTGGTATAGATTTGGGAACAGCTTCAGTGCTCGTTTATATTAAGGGGAAGGGTATCGTTCTAAGAGAACCTTCCGTTGTAGCTATAGATAAAAATACAAACAAATTATTAGCTGTTGGAGAAGAGGCAAGAAGAATGCTGGGAAGAACACCTGGCAATATTGTTGCTATCAGACCTTTAAGAGAAGGTGTTATTTCAGATTATGACATAACTGAGCGTATGCTGAAATACTTCATAAACAAGGTAACGGGCAGCAGAAAGTTTTTTAAACCGAGAATAATGGTTTGTGTACCAAGCGGGGTTACAGAAGTTGAAAAACGTGCTGTTATAGATGCCTCCATGCAGGCCGGTGCCAGAAAGACATATTTGATTGAAGAACCTATTGCTGCTGCTATAGGTGCGGGAATAGATATAGCAAAAGCTTGCGGAAGTATGGTCGTTGATATGGGCGGCGGTACTACCGACATAGCTGTAATTTCCCTTGGGGGAACAGTTGTAAGTACATCTATAAAGGTTGCCGGAGACAAGTTTGACGAAGCTATTGTCAGATACATGCGTAAAAAACACAATATCATGATTGGTGAGAGAACGGCTGAAGAACTTAAAATAAACATTGGTACAGTTTTCCCAAGAGTACAGGAAGTTACCATGGACATAAGAGGAAGAAACCTTATTTCCGGCCTTCCAAAAACCATAACCATTTCTTCTACCGAAATGATGGAAGCTCTTGAGGAGCCCATATCCAGCATTGTAGAGGCGGTTCATTCCGTTCTTGAAAGAACTCCGCCTGAGTTGGCTGCCGATATCAGTGACAGGGGAATAGTCATGACCGGAGGAGGAAGCCTAATCTACGGTTTGGATAAGCTTCTCCAGGAAAAAACCGGTATTAATGTCATAATTGCTGACGATTCAATATCGTGTGTTGCACTTGGAACAGGAAAGGCACTGGATAATATCGAGGCAATAGAAGAATCCGCTTTATCTGAAAGCAGAGGTAATTACAAGAGATAAATGTTAATAAAAATACGGGCTAGCTTTGAAAATATCGGCTAGCCCCTTTTTAATATCATAATATATATTAATTTGAATGAACGCACCCTCCTTCTATGGGTACGAGTAAAATTATTATTAAGTAATTATTAATTATAACCGATAAACAAGTGATGACTTTTTAACGAGGAGAATTCTCATGATAAGAGGGTTATATACTTCAGCCTGGAGCATGATTGCAAACAGCAAAAAAATGGATGTTATCACCAATAACATGGCAAATGTTAATACTACAGGCTATAAAAAGGATACTGTAGTCTTTGAAAGCTTTCCCGACTTGCTGACCAAAAGAATAAATGATACAAAAAACTCGTCAAACATTGGATCAATGGAACTGAGCAGTGATGTTGGAGAAATATTTACATACTTTACTCAGGGTCAACTGAATCAGACAAATAACACATTGGATATAGCTATCAGTGACGACAACACTTCAGCAGCAGCAAGTCCTGCGTTTTTTACTATCGGGGTGGCTGTCCCTTCCGGTGACGGTGAAATGAAAGAGTATTATACAAAGGATGGTTCCTTTGTATTAAATTCAAATAATCAATTGGCTACAAGAGATGGTAATCTTGTATTGGGTCAGAATGGCCCGATAACTCTTGAACCGGGTGCCTTCTCTGTGGATGATAAAGGAAATATTGTTCAGAATGGTACTATTGTAGACACACTCAAAATAACCCAGTTTGTTGACGGTACCAAGCTGAGAAAATTCGGCGATAATTTATTGGAAAATGCCGGAAGTGAAACCTCCGATTTTACTGGTACAGTATTGCAGGGCTTCACTGAAGCATCAAATGTAAATGTTATAGACGAAATGGTTGACATGATTACAGTAATGAGGGCATATGAAGCAAATCAAAAGATACTTCAGTCACAGGATTCCCTGTTGGAAAAGGCAGTGAATGAGGTTGGAGTTGTCAGATAATATTTTATTGCCTTAGGAGGATAAAAATTATGATGAGAGCATTGTGGACAGCGGGTTCCGGTATGAAAGCCCAACAGTTCAATGTGGATGTTATTTCAAATAACCTGGCAAATGTAAATACAACAGGCTATAAAAAAGAAAGAGCAGAGTTCAAGGACCTTCTGTATGAAACCATGGGAAGGGCCTATGTGTTGGATAATAGTGGGAAACCGGTTAATCTTCAGGTCGGCCACGGAACGGCAGTCAATGCTACAGTAAGAAATTTTGAATCAGGTAATGTGGATAAAACAGATTCTCCCCTTGATTTTGCAATTGAGGGTGAAGGCTTTTTTACAATATTGTGTTCAGATGAAGAAATAAGATATACCAGAGATGGCTCATTTAAAATAAGTGTTACAGAGGATGGCTTGAGAAAATTGACAACCTCAGACGGATACTCGGTATTAGATGATGCCGAGCAGGAAATAATATTCGATACTGATGTTGATGTATCCACTCTCACAGTTTCACCGCAAGGGCTACTGAGCTATAAAAATGCAGAAGGAGAAACCGTATCTCTGGATCAAACCTTAGGTGTGGTACACTTCCCAAACAAGTATGCATTGGAGGCAACGGGAAAAAACCTGTTTGAGAGAAATTCCGCAACTGGTGAACCTGTTCAGGCAAGCGAGGATACAACAGGAAAGAGTACCATTTCTCAATATTACCTTGAATCCTCAAATGTTTCGGTAGTAGATGAAATGGTAAAACTCATAGTTGCTCAAAGGGCATATGAAATAAGCTCAAAAGCTATTCAGCAATCAGATGATATGCTTCAGATTGCGAATAACCTGAAGAGATAGTTAGACTCGGATTGGAGATGGCGTGAAAAATACATTTTGTAAGTCATCGTGTATTTCACGCAGTAAAAACCCGCTAAGCGGCTTTTTATTACTAATTGCATACGCACTCTGCGCGTAGATGGGGGATAGTATGGGGATTAACGGTGTAAATTTAGATTCCAGAGGCTCTGTTGACAGTGCGCAAAACTACAAAACCAACTCGGCCGATAATGACTTTGAGAAAAGGCTGAAGGCTGCCGTTGAAAACGGTGAAGAGGCACAGCTTAAGCAGGTCTGTAAAGAATTTGAAGGTATTTTTCTAAATATGATGTACAAGCAGATGAAGGCTACAGTGCCTGAATCAGATTATCTGAAAAGTGACTACGGTACTGAAATGTATAATACCATGATGGATGAAACTCTGGTAGAAACAATATCGCAAAAAGGAATCGGTCTGGGAGAGTACATGTACAAGCAGTTATCAAAACAGTATTTAAAAACTGAAAGCTCCAATGATGCTGCCGGAGGAGTTGTGGATGAAAAAAGATAATCATAAAATGATTATAATTTCAGTAGTAATATTAACATTGTCCTTCATTATTTTTTATGTAGGGCAATTTTTATTTTATAACAAGGAAAAAGCTGAAACACAGGGAAGTGCGACAGTGACCGGGAATGAAGCACAGAATACGGCTGAGCCATCAGAAGTAAGGCCCTTTCCTATTGAGTTCAGGCATTCTTCCGAAAACATAAACGGTTATAAGCAGGAGATTTTCACAATAGAATTTGACCCCTCTGATGAGCGAATAGAATTTAAGCCCGTCCTTTCCTATGATAATGTATTCGGTTTTGAAAAAATATCTGAAATTTCTGAAAGAACCGGAGCCTATGCAGCCATAAACGGAGGTTTCTTTTATGAGTATGGAGATCCAGTAGGGATGACTGCTATAGATGGAAAGCTCTACATGGCTGCGACAGGCTATGATCCTGTACTTATTGTGGATGATAAAGGCCCCCGTTTTGAGAAAATCATATCAAACATATATTTTTCATACAATAATAAGAAAATAAATATAAATAAACTAAACAGAACAGGGAAGGACGGTAATATAGTATTATATACAAGCGAGTATGGATCTTCAAACAGAGCAGAAATTAAAAATACCTCCCTGAGGATAGAAAATAATGTAGTTACAGATATTTATGAAAATCAAACTGAGGTCGCACTGAAAGAGGGTAGCCAGCTCATCAGCTTTTATGGTAAGAGAGCCTCACTTCCAAAAGAAATAGGAATAAAGAAGGGAGACTTTCTAGTAATTGAAATGAAACCTGACTTCAGCGAGGGATATCAGGCCTACAGCTGCGGAAGTATGCTGGTAAGCGGAGGAAAGGCTGTTGTGCCGGATAAGGACAGGTGGGCAGGCACATTGCTGAACCGTGACCCCCGTACAGCCATAGGAATTAAAGCTGACGGCAGACTGGTGTTCATGGTGGTTGACGGGAGACAGCCAGGGTATAGTGCAGGGCTTACCGGAAAAGAAATGGCAGAATATCTTATTCAGTTGGGTGTCAGTGAGGCAGCCATGTTGGATGGAGGCGCAACTTCGCAGATATTCGTTGAGGGTCGCTTGAGAAACAGACCCTCCGACCGGGGAATGGAGCGTCCGGTTGCTGGAGCCTTCATAGTCAAGCTCAAGGACAACAAGCTCAAAACAAATTTGAAATAAATAAAAATAAAATAGATTAAATTAAATAAGTTAAATAAATTAAGATAAAATAAATTTTCAGGAAAAAAGGAATTTGTTTTAATGCTGTAGAATATATTACCTGGTCATAATTAAAAGTTAAGAGGTGTTGGAATGTTGACAATCCAAGAAATAAAACAAATTCTTCCCCACAGATATCCTTTTTTGCTGGTTGATAAAGTAGTAGAACTGGAACCTGGTAAAAGAGCTGTAGGAATAAAAAATGTCACTGTCAATGAACCGTTTTTTCAGGGACACTTTCCCGATTACCCTATAATGCCTGGAGTATTGATTGTAGAAGCTCTCGCACAGACCGCCGGAATTGCAGTTGCGGTACAGGAGGAAAACAAGGGCAAGCTGGGTGTATTCGCAAGTATAGAGTCATTTAAATTTAAGTATCAGGTTCAGCCCGGAGATATCCTGCAGCTGGAGGCAGAGATATTAATGGCAAAAATGGGAGTAGTCAAGGCAAAGGTAAAAGCGACTGTTGATGGTAAAGTTGCGGCCGAAGGTGAGATTAAAATTGCGATGACCAAGGCTTGAGTAAAATTGATTTGAATTAATAACAGAGATTAATGGATATCATTATTTGAGTACTCCCGTACATAATACAATTAATGGTTTGCACACAAAGAGCTTGCTTGAATTTGTTTTGATTCACAACAAGTATTTCTACTGCCGCCGCTGCGACTTCGACCATCCAGGTCTCGCATGCAGCTCAAAGTGACATCCTGTCACTTTGACGGCCAAAATAATTGTTGTTTATCTACAATTTCAGCAAGCTCTTTTAACTATGCTTTCCATTAATTGTATTTATACTCACGTACTAGTATAATAGATAACGATATTTTGTATTCGCGTTCTAAATGATAAACTTGTTCTTCAGCATTTTAAAAATCAAATCAATTTTATCTGCGCCTCAGACTTATAGGACAAGAAATAAGTAACAATAAATCAAATTCACTTACTTGTTCGCTCTGATATTTAAGAACATTTCTCCGCATCTCACAATATCTCCTGCGCCCATTGTGAGTATAAGATCACCTGATTGAGCATTTTTGTCAAGATATTGGGCAATTTCCTGAAAATCACCTATATAGATGGCATTACCGCCCCGCTGACGGATTTTCTCTGCCAGTGTGCTTGAGTGAATATCGCCAGGGTCCTTTTCTCTGGCAGCATAAATATCTGTGACAATAATATTATCAGCATTTTCAAATGAACTCGAAAATTGATCGATAAAGGCCTTGGTTCTTGTATAGGTATGGGGCTGAAATACACACCATACTTTATTGTGATTAGTGTTTGCGGCTGCATTGAGTGTCGCCTTAACTTCAGAAGGATGATGAGCGTAATCATCTATTACCTTTATACCGTCTACCAAACCCTTCAATTCAAACCTTTTATGGCTTCCGCCGAATTTCATCAAGCCTGAAACAATGCTTTCCATGCTGCAGCCGCAGGTGTAGCTTGCGGCTATTGCAGCAAGCGCATTACTCACATTGTGGGGACCGGGTACCGAAAGGCTTACTGAAGCGAGCTCTTCCCCTTCCCTGAATACATCAAAGGAAGCACAGCCAAGTTCGTTATATACGATATTTTTGGCAGTCCACATGGACTCGGGATTTTTCAGTCCATACGTAACTTTGTTGCAGTGTTTATCATTAATAATCGACATGGTATTTTCATCATCAGCGCAGGCAATTATATAACCGTTTTGGGGTACCAGAGATACGAATTTACTAAAGGTGTCCTTTATATGCTGCAAATCTCTGAAATAATCCACATGGTCTACTTCGACATTCAGGATAACCGCCATGAACGGATAGAATTTTAGAAAACTCCCATAATATTCGCAGGCCTCTGTTATAAAGTATTCTGAATTACCGATTCTGGTATTGCCTCCGATACAATCAAGTTCTCCACCAATATGAGCCGTTGGATCAGTTCCAGCTTCGAGCATAATTGTTGTAATCATGGAGGTGGTAGTGGTTTTTCCATGGGTTCCCGATACTGCTATTCCAAAGGAATGTCTTTTCATAATCAGGCCAAGAAGCTCTGCCCGATCAATAACGGGAATATTCAGCTCCCTTGACCGGAGCATTTCGGGATTTTCCTCCTTAACTGCCACGGTATAGACCACAAGATCAGGAGAATTAATATTATCTGCACTGTGACCGATATATATTTGAGCACCTTTGCCCTCGAGCTTTTGTGTGGCTTTGGAGGATTTTATATCTGAGCCGGATACACTGTAGCCCTGGCTTAGAAGAATCTCAGCAAGACCGCTCATACTGGAACCGCCTATTCCAATAAAATGAACGTTTTTTGTATTTTCTGAATATAATAGGTTAGAAAAATTCATAAAGAAAAAACACTCCTTTGTGATATTACTATATATTATTAATCTAAATAATAGAGAGTTCATTGCTTATAAAAAATTATAGCCAAAATAAATTCTCGACCATAAAAATAATACCTTATTTTCTTCCAAATGTAAAAGAATAAAAAATATTCGGACAGTAGTAATATGAGTATATGGTAATTTGTATGTTACCATATATAAAAATATTGCATTTATTATCCAATCTGCAATATTTCAAGTGACAATTCCGAATAATAATTTCATTTTCAGTTTTATTATTCAATGTTTTATTGTATAATATTTATTAATGTTTATAATGATGTGGGGAGATAATATGGATAAAATCCAAAGAAATGAAAGACTTGCTGTAATTACTAAAATTTTGTGTGATCATCCGAATAAGGTTTTTACACTTGGATATTTTTCTGAAATGTTCGGTTCGGCTAAGTCTACTATCAGTGAAGATCTTGACCTTTTACAAAAAACCCTCCAAAAAAACAATATGGGAAATATATGTACTATACCAGGTGCATCGGGCGGTGTAAAGTATGTACCGTCAATGAATGAGACCGAGATGCAGAGAACCCTTGAGGAGCTTTCAAAGGAACTGTCAAATCCAGAAAGAGTATTACCTGGCGGCTATCTTTATATGCTGGATATCATATATAATCCCGAATGGGTTAACAAGATTGCTATGATGTTTGCCAGCAGATTTTCACAGCTGGATCTTGATTGTGTTATAACGGTTGAAACCAAGGGTATTCCCCTTGCATTTGCCACTGCCCAGTATCTTGATGTTCCGCTAGTTATTGTACGTCATTATAATGAAGCAACAGATGGTGCTTCAGTGAATATAAACTATGTTTCAGCCTCAGCAAGAAAAATACAAACAATGGTGCTTCCTATGAAGTCCCTGAAGAGAAACTCCAAGCTCTTATTTATTGATGATTTCATGAAGGGTGGAGGGACTTCAAAGGGGATTATCGAAATGGCTAATCAATTTGACAGTGAAGTAGTAGGAATAGGTGTATTAATCGAAGCCAACACACCAAATAAAAAACTGGTTGATAATTATTTTTCTCTGGTAACCTTAAACGCTGATCTTCAGGAGAATACAACCATAGATATAAAACCTAACCTATAGAAAAAAGATATACTTAATTTACACTTTCATATAAAGCGGTTGTAATCCAATAATTTCGGATTACAGCCGCCTTTGTTTTACACAGAAACAGACGTTATTTGGGAAATTTAGAATAAAATACAGAGATTAATCATAAAAAAGTCGAATGCGCCTGTAAAATTATAAAAAATAATGTAAAAATATGTGCAAAAAAGAAGGAATATTTACCAAGATGGCGAATACTAATATTAACTTAAAATATTTCTTGGAGGGTTCGTCATTATGGAAATTACAGACATAAGGATCAGGAAGATTGATGCTGAAGGAAAAATGAAGGCAGTAGTTTCAGTTACATTTGATAATGAATTTGTGGTTCATGATATCAAAATTATTGAAAGCCAGAACGGATTGTTTATAGCAATGCCAAGCAGAAAAACACCGGACGGAGAATTCAGAGATATAGCTCACCCTATTAATGCGACAGCCAGAGAAAAACTCCAGACAGCAATTTTAGCTAGTTTTGAGAGCTCATTACAAGAATAATCCAAGAATAAATAAAAGGATACTTCAAGGAGTATCTTTTTTTATGTTTTTTGAAAAAAATAAAAACAATTGTAGAAAAATACTGATATCTACTACCACCACGATTTGAAAAAATCTGTACAATATATAAGCGATATAAAACCCATTTTTGTTATTGTTAATGGTTGAAATTATTACTTAAAAGTGAGAGAATAGTACCTGTAAAATACAGTGGGGGCTTTGAAAATGAAAAAGATTCTGGGATTGGTAATTTCCGACAGTAATAATAGTGCTTTTAAGTCCAAAAGCTCTAAGGAAAGCCATAATGTATTGGGACAAAGTATTCAGCAATGGTCAACTACAGGCATGATAGGGCTGGTAACAGAAATTCAGACAATTACCTTTGAGGAATTGGAAAGATGTAAGCAGCTAATAAGTACTGCGGAGTTGGTAATTATAAACTGGGCGGATCAACCGTTAATATCCGACCGAACCTTTCGAAATCTTCAGGATAAGCACTTTGCCGAAGGAAATAATGCTACGGCGATTTTTCTGGATTGGCAGTCTGATTCCATAAGTGAAGCGGCAGTTTATATTTTTAGCGGAACTGAATTATTAAATAAACTTAGCGAGCTTAACGTTCTTAACCTTTCTAGGGAAGTATTAAAGCAGTGTTTTCTATCCATAAAAAATACAAATAAAATTTTAACAGAGGATTGTAACGAATTTTTGGTTGTGACCGACCGGATTGCTCTTGCTGAGGCTACGGCTGAACTAAAGGCAAAAATATTGAGTGAAATAATGCTTTCTGGTGTAACGATTGTTGATCCCTCATCAACTTATATAGATGAAGGAGTCTATATCGGTGAGGACACAACTATTCTTCCTAATACAATATTGGAAGGGAATACGGCTATTGGAGAAGACTGTACTATCGGTCCGAATTCAAGAATTTCAAACTGCAAAATAGGAAATAATGTTGAAGTAGCCAATTCGGTTGCTGTTGACAGTTCTATTGGAGATGGAACTCATGTTGGACCTTTTGCTTATCTGCGCCCGGGTAGTATGGTTGGAAGACAGGTGAAAATCGGTGATTTTGTCGAAATAAAAAAATCCGTTATTGGAGACAAAACCAAAATATCACATCTTACTTATGTGGGTGATGCCGAGGTAGGCTCGAATGTTAATATTGGCTGTGGTGTAGTTTTTGTAAATTATGATGGAAAAAATAAGAATAAGACAGTAGTCGGAGATAATTCCTTTATCGGCTGCAATACAAATCTTGTATCGCCTGTTGTTGTTCACAATGATGCTTATATAGCTGCAGGATCGACCATTACTGATGAAGTGCCTGAGAATTCCCTTGCCATAGCAAGAGAACGTCAGGTTATTAAAGAAGATTGGGTAATAAAAAAAGATATGAAGCGCAAATAAAATATATATAAACATTAGTGATAAAAAGGAGAGTTGAAATGAATTTGCATGGTAAGGACATAAAAATATTTACAGGAAACTCTAATAGGCAATTAGTGAATGAAATAGCTGAAAAGATCGGTATTCCTGTAGGTGTTGCAAGTGTTGGATGTTTTAGTGACGGTGAAACAGCTGTAAACATCGGAGAAGTGGTAAGAGGTTCTGACGTATTTATTATTCAATCCACCTGCCAGCCTGTAAATGATAACCTTATGGAACTTCTTGTAATGATAGATGCTGTCAAGAGGGCATCAGCCGGAAGAATAACCGCCGTAATTCCTTACTTTGGTTATGCCAGGCAGGACAGAAAGTCAAGAGCCAGAGATCCAATATCAGCAAAATTAGTTGCAAATCTTTTAACTATAGCCGGAGCTGACCGAATACTGACTATGGATTTACATGCTCCGCAAATTCAGGGTTTCTTTGATATCCCTGTGGACCATCTGCTTGGAGTACCCATATTAGCCGAATACTTCAAGGAAAAGTTTGCAGGAGAAGATGATGTTGTAGTGGTATCTCCTGACGTTGGTAGTGTTACAAGATCAAGAAAAGTGGCTGAGAGGCTAGAGAGCCCGCTGGCTATTATTGATAAGCGTCGTCCAAAAGCCAATGTGTCTGAAGTGATGAATATAATCGGTGATATAAGAAATAAAAGATGTATTCTTGTAGACGACCTAATTGATACTGGAGGGACAATTGTAAACGGGGCAAATGCCTTGATGGATGCGGGCGCTAAGGAAGTTTATTCCTGCTGTACACACGCTGTATTATCAGGACCTGCCATACAAAGAATTCAGGATTCCGCAATTAAGGAACTAGTTGTACTCAATACAATTACCCTTAATAATGAAAAGAAAATAGACAAAATAACAGCCTTATCTGTTGCGGGAGTATTTGCTGAAGCAATAGAAAGAATTTATGGAGATATATCCATAAGCACTTTGTTCACACAAATATAACGAGGCGGCAATAGAAAAGTTTATTTTTGAACCGGCGTTAGACGTTATAAATATAATATTTTACAAAATGTAATAATACTACTAAAATAAAGTAATGATAAAAATTTACGGGGCGGTCCGTTTTTGGAACCGCCCTTTAAGTGTATGAAGATAGACCTATTTTAACAGCGTGTACCATTTAGAGTATTCTAAGGGTGAACCATTTAGAATATTTAATTAGAAATAGTGGGTGTAAGCCAAAATGAACACAGACTGGAGGCCGAACTTGGGAGAAATGTTTTTAATAGCCGGACTGGGCAATCCGGGAACGAAATATGATAATACAAGGCATAATGTAGGTTTTGATACAATTGATCAACTTTCGGTTAAACTGAATATAAAGCTGTCGAAAATCGGATTTAAAGGAGTTTATGGTGAAGGAGAGGTTGACGGTACAAGAGTTATTCTACTGAAACCGCAAACCTTTATGAATCTTAGCGGTGAAAGCATAAGAGATATTTCGGCATGGTATAAGCTGCCAATGGAAAACATATTGGTTATATATGATGATATTGATCTCGAACCGGGTAAAATCAGAGTTAGGCCTAAAGGCAGCTCCGGTACTCATAACGGCATGAAGTCGATAATATATCAGCTGCAATCAGACACCTTTCCCAGAATTCGTATTGGAATAGGCCGTGCACCTGAAAGATGGGACCTTGCCGACTATGTCCTGAGCAAATTTTCAAAGGAAGACAGGGAAGTAATTAACGGAAGTATAGAAAAGGCGGCTGAAGCAGCATTAACCGTAGTGCGGAACGGTGTGGAAAAAGCGATGAACTGCTTTAATAAATAACGGAGGAACACATGAATTTATTTGCAGACCCCCTTTTAAAACTGAAAGAATACAATACACTTCTTGAGGCAGTCAGTAATAACCTTGGGCCGGTTTCGGTAATAGGTCCCTCAGACTCTCAAAAGGTTCATATTGTATACTCTATGCTGACGCATATGCATGCAAAGGGTTTATTCGTGACCTACAATGAAATGCAGGCAAGAAGAGCCTTTGAGGATTTTCAACTATTCCTTGGGGATGATGTAATTTACTTTCCCCCAAAGGAAACAATGCTTTACAGTGTCGAGGCAAGAAGTAACGATATTATATATCAGAGAGTGAAAACCCTGCTCAGATGTTTAAATGGTGACTATAAGGTTATGGTACTGCCGGCAGAAGCCCTCATTCAGATGATTTCACCGAAGGACTTGTTTTTGGGGGGCGTTATAAATATTGAACTGGGGGATCAGTTGAAGCTTGAGGAACTCATTTCAAAGCTGGTTCTCTATGGTTATGAAAGAGTTGAGGTTGTGGAAGGCAAAGCACAATTTGCAATTCGGGGCGGGATTATAGATATCTTTACAATAAATAGCGAACATCCTCTCAGAATAGAGCTTTTTGACACTGAAGTTGATTCCATCAGATACTTTGATGAGGCAACCCAGAGATCGACGAATTCAGCAGATACCTGTACTATAGCACCCGTAAGGGATGTTGTATATGATGACGGTTCAAAAGACTCAATCATAACAGAAATCAGAAAAGATTTAAAGGATTATGTAAATAAATTAAATAAAAAGAGTGGTTCAGAAGGAGTAGCTGCAAATATTGTTAAAAGGGTAAACGAAGATGTTGATAGCTTGAAGGAGCATCATTACTTTACGGGGATTGACAGATACATGCCTTACATTCTGAAAAAGCCCCAGTCAGTTATAAATTATATAAGCGACGATGCTGTGGTAATTCTTGATGAGACCATAAGAATATCCCAGAGAATAGAAAACGTTGAACTGGAACAGGAGGAGCTTGCAAAGAGCTTGCTTGAAAAGGGAACATTGCTTCCCGGAGGTGCAAGATGGACCCATAGCTTTGATGAAATAGTTGAAGAATTCAAAACCTATAAAGTATTAACCCTTGCGGCGATTGCTTCAAATAATGCACTTCTGAGGCCTTCAAGTCAGATATCCATACCTTGCAGAACAGGTAATTCCTATCAGAACCACATGGAGTTACTTATTAATGACATAGAACTGTTGAAAGGAAAAAACTACAAGATAGTAGTACTGTCCGGACCAAGTGGAAGAGGGCACAGACTTGTAGAAACCCTTGCAACCAATGATATTATGTCAAACTACTCCGACAGCTGTGAAAAGGAGATCCAGGAGGGCGAGATAGTTATTACTCGCGGAAGCCTCCAGAAGGGCTTTGAGTATCCTACAGCCGGATTCGTTGTAATCAGTGATAAAGAGGTTTTCGGGCAGGATAAAAGAATAAAGAAGGCAAAATCCAAACATGACGGAAAGAAAATAAAAGCCTTTTCAGATCTGAATGTTGGTGATTTTGTCGTGCATCAGGCCCACGGAATAGGACAGTACATCGGTATAGAAAAACTGACGGTTGGAGATATAAAGCGAGACTACCTGAAGATACGTTATCAGGAGGGGGCTTTCCTATATATTCCTACAAACCAGCTTGATCTTATTCAGAAATATATCGGAACTGAAGGGAAGGCTCCAAAGGTAAATAAATTGGGGAGCTCGGATTGGGCTAAAACCAAAAATCGCGTAAAAGAATCTCTGCGAGAGTTGGCCGGAGAGCTTATAAAGCTCTATGCAAAACGTCAGGCTGAGGTTGGACATTGCTTTGCTGCTGATACTGTTTGGCAGAGACAGTTTGAAGAGCTGTTTCCATATGATGAAACAGATGACCAATTAAAATGTATTGAAGAAATTAAGAAAGACATGGAGTCACCCCGGCTTATGGACAGACTTTTATGCGGTGACGTAGGGTATGGTAAAACAGAAGTGGCAATAAGGGCTGTTTTCAAGGCTGTAATGGATGGAAAGCAGGTAGCCTATTTAGTACCCACTACTATTTTAGCGCAGCAGATATATGAGAACTTTAAAAAGAGAATGAGTGACTTTCCTGTTACTGTAGATGTAATGAGCCGCTTCAGGACTGCAGCCGAGCAGAAGAAAATCGTAAAGTCGGTTAAAACAGGTAACATTGATATTTTAATAGGAACTCACAGACTGCTTCAAAAGGATATTGAATTCAAGGATATCGGTCTTCTTATTGTTGACGAGGAACAACGTTTCGGAGTAACACACAAGGAGAAGTTAAAAGCCATAAAGCCTAATGTAGATGTTTTAACCCTCACAGCAACTCCTATACCAAGGACTCTTCATATGTCGCTGGTCGGCATACGAG